>JAEZCY010000180.1 GCA_023429845.1 Acidobacteriota bacterium | reverse complement strand
CTACACGGGCATCATGGTCCTCGGCGCCGTTGGAACGGGAAAGACCTCCGCATGCATGTACCCGTATGTGGACCAGCTCCTGCGCTGGCGGGCAGATGACGCCGACCGCAAGCTGGGGGCGCTGGTGATGGAGGTCAAGGGTGACTTCTGCCTTCAGGTGCGGGACATTCTTCGCCGCACAGGTCGTGGCGACGACTACATCGAGGTGGGCCTCGACACGAATGTCAGCTACAACCCACTGCACAATGATCTGGATCCGTACGCCGTGGCCTACGCCATCGCGACGCTGCTGAACAACTTGTTCGGGAAGTCGAAAGAACCGTTCTGGCACCAGGCGTACACGGACCTTCTCAAGTTCGTGATCCTGCTCCGTCGAATCACCGAGGGCTACACGACGTTCGCCGACGTGTACCAGTACATCCTCGACGACAGCCGCATCGCCCACGACATCAAGCGCCTCAAGGACACGCTCGACGACCCGCAGGACGTGATCCGCATTCGAACCGAAGAGTACGAGCTCCTGGACGTCCACCGGTGGAGCCAGTGGTTTCCCGTTGAGGGCGGCTTCATGGCGCACCCCTACAACGCCGATCTCGACGGGTATCTCGACAAGAAGGGGCTGTCCCAGGGCGTGGCGAAGCCCAATGGCGCAGGATGGGCCGAGCGCAAGCATCAGATCGAAGCTCTTGATCGCTGGTACTCGCAGGGATGGAGCCGACTCGATGCCAGACTCCGCTCGAACATCACCGAGGGCATCGTCGTGTTCCTGTCGCTGTTCGACGACAACCCGGCCGTCCACCGCGCGTTCTGTCCGCCACGCCGCTCCTACATGGACATGCGCCTGCCGGGCGACCTGGAGCCACTTCAGCCGCTCGACACATTGCTCGATACGGGCAAGGTGCTGGCCCTGAACTTCCCGGTCGCCATGAACCCGGGCCTGGCCCGAATCATCGGCGTCATGCTGAAGCTCGATTTTCAGCGCGCGGTCCTTCGCCGCATTCCGAAGATGACCGCCGAGCGTTCACGCGTCTGGCGGGACCTGCTGTTCGTGTGCGACGAGTACCACGCCTTCGCCACCGTTGGGGAGACGGACCCGACCGGGGACGAGCGCACGTTTGCGCTGTCCCGCCAGGCTCGGCTGATCCCCATCGTCGCGACGCAGAGCATCAGCTCACTGCGATCCGTGCTGCCGGGAGACGAAAGCTGGCGCACGCTCCTCCAGTGTTTCCGCAACAAGATCTTCCTCGCGACCAGCGACGAGTTCACCGCCCGTAACGCCGCGGACCTCTGCGGACGCAAGGATCGCATCAAGGCGCGCTACTCCCTGGCGGAGTCCGGTAGCGACACGCACGTGTCCTTCCTGACCGGCCGGACCGCTGCCGCACGCCAGGCGATCACGGCGACCAAGAGCTACGGGCCCGTGCACGAACACATCTTCGCGCCGAGAGTCTTCACAGAACTCCAGAACGCCCAGGCCATCGTGCTGCCGTATGACGGCGTGAATCCGCTGCCGCCACAGTATTGCTACCTAAAGCCTCACTACCTCGACGTGCAGACGAGCTACTTCGACCACGTCGCTGCGGGTGCCCTGTGAGCAGCCTCGATCGCATCCTGCCGTTCCTGAGGCCCATCGAGGATCTCCTGCAGGACCCGACCGTGACGGAAGTCATGGTCAACTGCGGCGGGCGCAAGGTGTTCGTGGAGCGGCAGGGAGCCGTGGAGTTGGTGCCCGAACGTTCGCTCGAGGTGCGGAATCTGACCGTCGCCATCAAGAATATCGCCCGTGCCTGCGGCGACGAGATCTCCGAGGCGCAGCCCGCGCTCGACGCCAGGCTCGAGGACGGCTCGCGCGTGGCCGCGATGTTCCCGCCATGCTCGGTGGATGGTCCGACGCTCACCGTTCGGAAGTTCACGCACCGCTACAGCTTGCAGGAACTGGTCGAGTGCGGAACCCTCACAGCGTCGCTTGCGGCACGCCTCACGGAGGCCGTCCGTCGGCGCAAGAACGTTCTTATCTCGGGAGGCACGGGGACGGGCAAGACGACGCTCCTCAACGCGCTCGCGGCAACGATCCCGCCGGAGGACCGAATCGTCCTGATTGAGGAGACCTCGGAGATCGTCATCGACAAGCCGAATCTCGTGCGGTTTGAAGCCCGCCGCGCGCAGGCACCACTCGGGCAGGAGACACCGCTCCCGGCCGTCACCATCGCTGACCTCCTGAGAGCCACGCTGCGACATCGACCGGACCGGATTCTGGTTGGCGAGGTGAGAGGTGCCGAAGCGTTCGATCTCCTGCAGGCGCTGAACACCGGGCATCAGGGCGCTCTGAGCACCATTCACGCGAATTCGGCCGAGCAGGCGCTTGCCCGCCTCGCTCACTGCGTGCTGACCGCAAACACCGGGCTACCGCACCGCGGCACGCGGGAAGCCATCGCGCTGGCCATCCATCTGGTCGTGCACATCGAGCGTGTTGCCAGAACGCGCCAGGTGACCGACGTGGCCACGGTGTCCGGATACGACACGGCCAGTGATCGCATTCGCCTGGAACCTGTCAATATTGTGGATGCCCCCGCCCAGGAAGGAGCATTCGCATGAGCTCGTTACCGCCGTGGGCGCGGCCGGTGCCTCTGCTTGTTGTTCTGTGGGGCTGTGGCGGTTCCTCGCCGACGCCGACGTCGCCCACGCCCGCGACGTCTTTCCTGACAGGCACGTGGACCGGCACAGTCACGATTCAGGTCAATCCGGGCGACCCTGCGCCGCCGCCACCGAGCAGCGGCCCGATGCAGTGGACGTTCGAGGTGATGCCCCAGACCAACCTGCAGTCCTTCCGCACGACCGTGCGGTCCGACCACCCGTGGCTGACGATGATGACGACGGCGACCTCGGCCCTGACGCCGGGCAGCATGCCGCCCGCACAGATCAGCACCCAGGGGGAATTCACATCGCCGCGGGGCTGCCGCGGCACGTTCGGCAGCGTCGGCATGGCGCAGGCCACTCGTATCGAGGCGGACTTCACCGGAACGGACTGCCAGCAGGCGACGTTCGTCGGACAGCTCTTGCTGACCAAGAACTGACGGGAGGTACCCATGGCGATCGATCTCGAGGCGCCGCTTCGGTTCCTGCACACAGCGTTCCGGCCAGACGACTGGATTGCAGTTCTCCTGAAGTCGCACGACACGGGAGGAACGGCGCAGCGTGTCGGGCCGACGTCTCTGATCGCCAGCTCGAAGTTCCAGGCGTGGCTGAGGGCGGAGAACGCGAGGCGCTTTAGCGTATTCGTCAGCGTGAACACCATCCGACCGCAGCGGAAGGCCAGAACTCGAGACGCGATCGCGGACATCAGGCATGTGTTCCTGGATGCCGACCGAGACGGGCCAGGAGTCCTGGCCGCGATCGCCAGGCGGCCGGACCTGCCAACGCCGTCATGTGTGGTGCACTCGTCGCCGAACAGGCTTCACGTGCTGTGGCGTGTGTCAGGGTTCGACAAAGAGCGGGTGGAGGCGCTGCAGAAGCAGCTGTCAGCAGAACTCGGAACGGACAGGGTAGCCACCTCCTGCGCTCAGGTCACGCGGGTGCCGGCGTTCTTCAACCACAAGTATCGACCGGGTCCGATCGTCACCGCGGATTACGCGCCAGGCGGGCGCATCTTCAGTCCGCGGGACTTCCCGTCAGCCACTGCACCGACTGCCCTTCACGCATCGAGCCCGCCTCCCCGCCCGTACGGGCGCCCTGACGATGTCCGCGAACGCGCCCGCAAGTACCTGGCCGCGATTCCACCGGCAGTCGCCGGAAATGGCGGCGACGCAGCGACGTTCCGCGTGTGTTGCCGTCTGGTTCGCGGTTTCGCGCTTCACGACGAGGAGGCTCTCAGTGTGCTGGAGGAATGGAACAACGGTTGCGTTCCACCGTGGTCGGAAGAGGAACTACGAGCCAAGCTCAGGGGTGCCCGACGATATGGCCGCGAGCCCGTCGGCGGTCTCCTCGCTCACGCACGCACTCAGAGTCGTATCGGCTAGCGTGTCGGCACGACCCATCTTCGCGAGGGACTAGGCGGGGTTCGCGACGACGGCGCCACCAGTCTCGATGTCGACTGCGAACTTGTCGGGCAGGTCACTGGCGCGGATCGCGGCAGCCTCAACCGCCACGTCGTACGGCACACGAATGAATTCGACAGGGTTAGCGAGGTCCGACGTGTCGAGCACGATGTAGCAGGCGCGCCAGTCGCCGTCCTTCGGCTTGCCGACCGATCCTGCGTTGACGAACAACACGTGGTCGACCCGCTTGGTGTACGGCTTGTGCGTGTGGCCGAACACGATGATGTCGGCCTGGGAGGACGCCGCAAGGCGCTGGAAACTCGAAACCGGCCGGTCCTCGAACAGATACTCGTTCATGCGGCGCGGGCTGCCGTGCACCAGCAGGATGCGGCGGCCGTCCGCCTCGAACCGGATTTCGGGTACGAGCGTGCGCAGGAACGCCTTGTTCTCGGCCGTGACCGTGGCCTTCGTCCACGCCAGCGACTGATCGCCGAGTGCCTTGTCGATGGGGTTCGTATAGGCGCACCCGCACTCGTCGCGCTCGAACCCCACGCCATCGTCGTAGTTGCCCACGATCGTCGGAATCCAGGCGGCCCGAATCCGCTCGGTCACTTCGTTGGGGTGTGCGGCGTAGCCGACGAGGTCTCCCAGGCAGTAGGTCGCCTCCACCCGCCGCGTCTGCAGGTCCGCCAGCACCGCGTCGAGGGCCGTCATGTTGCCGTGAATGTCGCTGATGATGCCGATGCGCATGATCCGTCGATCCTTCCCAGGATGGTCAACGCCTACTCACGCCCGGACGTGAACGGGCTTCTCGTCCGCCAGCGCGGCCAGACGGTCGGCGCCAACCGGATCGTTCGCCTGCAGACCCACGACCGCATAGCGGCCGGCGTGTATCGTGGCGACGTCATGGATGCGCGCCCGCTCGTTCCCGGCGCGCTGCTGGAGAAGCGGCGACGTCGTGTCCACCACCGCCAGGCTCTGGTTGATCACCCACGCCCAGGGCTCGATCCCGGCGCGCCGGAGATCCGCCTGGAGTCCTGCCGCCTCGAGCACGGGCGTCGTCTCCGCCAGCGTGACGATGAGGACCTTGGTTTGTTGCGGGTCCTGCAACTGCATGAGCGGCGTCGTCACGTGCAAGCCGCCGCGCATCTGGCGCGTGACCTCCCGGTGGTAGGCGCCCGTGGCATCGAGCAGCAGCAGGGTGTGCCCGGTGGGTGCCGTGTCCATGACCACGAACGACGTCCGGGCCTCGCGGATGATGCGAGAGAAGGCATGGAAGACGGCAATCTCCTCCGTGCACGGCGAGCGCAGATCCTCTTCCAGCATCGCGCGGCCGGCGGCGTCGAGGTCGCGGCCCTTCGTCTCCAGCACGCGCTGCCGGTACCGCTCGGTCTCGACCAGCGGATCGATGCGGCTGACGCGCAGGTGGTCGACCTCGCCGGCCAGCGTCTCGGTCAGGTGCGCCGCCGGGTCGGACGTCGTCAGGTGGACGGACAGGCCACGCCGGGCGAGCGCGGTCGCCACCGCCGCCGCGATCGTCGTCTTGCCGACGCCGCCCTTGCCCATCAGCATGACGAGGCCATGTCCATCGGCCGCGATGGCGTTGACGAGGGCCGAGAGTCCGCCAGCCGCCACGGTCGCGGGCGGAACCATCAGGACAGCATCGCTGGATGTCGAAGGAGAGAAGAGGTCGCGCAGTGCCGACACGCCCACGAGATTGAACGGCTTCAGGTCGATCTCATCGCGCGGCAACACTTCGAGCCCCTCAGGCAGGGCATCAAGGGCCGCCTGTTCGCGCCGCACGATCTCCGCCGCCAACGCGTCGCCGCCGCCGGCCGTGGGCGGAAACCGGCCATTGACGACGAGATGGTGGTGCGTGATGCCGATCGCCGTCAATTCCTCGTGCGTGCGCGCCACCTCGGCCAGCGCGGCGCGCTGGGCGCGTGTCACCAGCACCATGCGCGTATGCTGCGCGTCGGCCAGTGCCTCGACCGCGTGCTTGTACTGCGCGCGCTGCTTCTCGAGCCCGGCGAGCGGTCCGAGGCACGACGCATCGCCCCGACCTGCCTCGAGGAAGCCGCTCCAGGCGCCGGGCAGTTGCAGCAAGCGGATCGTGTGTCCGGTGGGCGCGGTGTCGAAGACTACGTGGTCGTACGCCGCGGCAATGTCCGGATCGGTCAACAGCGCCGTGAATTCGTCGAACGCGGCGATCTCCGTCGTACATGCACCCGACAGCTGTTCTTCGATGCCCTTGACCACGTCCTCGGGGAGCACGCCACGCACAGGCCCGATGATGCGATCGCGGTAGCCCTGCGCCGCGGCCCCGGGGTCGATCTCGAGCGCGGACAGTCCTGGGACCTCGGGGACGGGCGTGACCTGGTTGCCGACGCGCAGCCCGAACACCTGTCCGACGTGGGAGGCGGGGTCGGTGCTGACGAGCAGCACGCGCCGCCCCGCTTCCGCCAGGTGGACGGCGGTGGCACAGGCGATGGACGTCTTGCCCACGCCGCCCTTGCCCGTGAAGAAGACGTGGCGCGGGAGGCGGTCGAGAAACTGCAGCGTCATGGCCCCCTCAGCAGCAGTCCGAACCCGAGCAGCAACTGGTGGTCGCCATCGGCAGCGGCGTGGCGACCTTCAGGCCCGCCCACTGAGCGAGCTCCGCGCGCTGCGGGTAGCGTCCCGCCATGGCGACGTCGCCATCCACCAGCACGATCGGCAGCGCCGCCTGGCCGGAGCGTTCGAGCAGCGTGCGCACGGTCACGTTGGTTGCGAAGGCCGTGGGATCCTGCGCGAGGTTGATCCGCTCGATGGTCGCGCCCTGGGCACGCGCCCAGTCCACGTCCGCGGCAAAGGTGACGAGTGCCTGGTCGACGTCCGTGCCACAGACACCGGTGCTGCAGCAGAGGGCAGGGTCGAAGACGTGTATTTGTGGCATCACAAGACCTTCCTTTACGAGGCGACTGCGCCCGGCGCCGGGAACCAGTGTCGGGTGCGGTTGCAGACCGCGCAGACCGACAGCATCACCGGCACCTCGATGAGCACGCCGACCACGGTGGCCAGGGCCGCACCGGATTCGGGTCCGAACAAGGCGATGGCGGTGGCGACGGCCAGTTCGAAGAAGTTACTGGCGCCGATCAGCGCGCCAGGGGCCGCAATGGCGTACTCGACCCGAAACAGGCGCATGAGACCGTACGTCAGCGACGAGTTGAAGTAGACCTGCAGCAGGATCGGCACCGCGATCAACGCCACGTGCAGCGGCTTGCCGAGGATGTTGTCGGCCTGGAAGGCGAAGATGAGGACGAGTGTGGCCAGCAGCGCGAGCATGCTGATGGGCGCGAAGCGTGGCAGCAACTCCGCCTCGAACCACGTCGTGCCTCGCGTCCGTACGAACCACTGGCGCAGCAGGACCCCAGCCACGAGCGGCACGACGATGAAGACGAGCACGGAATACAGGAGCACCAGGAACGGCACCTCCAGCGAGGCGGCCCCGCTCACGAGATACCGCACGATGGGCGCGAACAGGACGAGCATCAGCAGGTCGTTCACCGACACCTGCACCAGCGTGTACGCGGGGTCGCCGTCGGAGAGGTAGCTCCAGACGAAGACCATGGCGGTGCAGGGCGCGGCGGCGAGGATGATGCACCCGGCGATGTACTGGTCGGCGTCCGCCGAGGCGATCCAGGGGCTGAACAGCACACGGAAGAACACCCAGGCGATGAGCGCCATCGAGAACGGCTTGACCAGCCAGTTCACGAAGAGCGTGACGAAGAGGCCGCGCGGCCGACGACCGACATTGCGGATCGCGCCGAAGTCGACCTTCATCATCATGGGCGTGATCATCAACCAGATGAGGATGGCGATCGGGATGTTGATCTGACTGCCGTCGCCGAATTCGAGCTGTCGGAGACCGGCCATCGCGGACGGCGCCAGCACGCCCAGCGCGACGCCGGCGATCATGCACAGGCCCACCCACAGGCTCAGATAGCGTTCGAACGGGTTCAGGCGTTTGGCGGCCATCACAGCGCCTGCAGCAGCGCCTTCAGGCGCGTCAACGCGGTGGGCACGATGCAGTACCCCACGCTCGGTCCTGACGGATTCACGCGCACGAGGCCGGCCTCGCGCAGGATGCGCAGGTGCTCCGAGACGGTCGACTGCGCCAGGGGCAGTTCGTCGACGATGCGGCTGCACACGCGCGCGTTCTTCTCTGCCAGCATGCGGAGGATTCGGACCCGTACCGGGTGTCCGAGCGCCTTGGCAAAGGCGGCGAGTTCGGCGTCTGCGGCGGGATCGGCCTTCGGGGCCGAGAGTTGATCGAGCGCCTGCGGGTTGTCAGGCGGGCAGCACGTGTCCCCCTCGGAGGGGGCCGTCGGTCGGCGTCGGGTTGCGGTAGCCATCGTCTATCGTCGATTGACGATAGCATGGCGCAACCGCTCGCGACAATGGCCGGGTGCGTTGAGGCGCTGGTTCTGAGGTTGGCGATCAGCGCTCGCCGCAGCCGCCGCAGCCGCAGGCGTCGGGATGCCGAGCCGCGTAGCCCGCGATGCTGCCACGGTGATCCAGGTCGATCCGGCAGCAGGCTTCGAGGACCGCGCGGAGCTGCTGACGGCCCCGCTGGACGCGGCTCTTCATGCCCGAGAGCGACACGCCGGCGCGGCGCGCGGCCTCCTGATGCGAGACCCCCTCCAGGTCGACGATACGGACGGCCTCCTGATAGGCGGGCGCCAACTGACTCAGCATCGGCGCCAGGCACGTGGCCAGCTCGCGGAGCGCCGCGTCCTCGTCATCCAGCAACGGTGGTTCTTCGACGCTGTCGAGGTCGACCGCATCTCCCGAAGTCTGCTCACGCCGACTGCCCGTCGCCCGGTAGTGGTCAATGATCACGTTGCGCGCGGTGCGGTACACCCAGGCATGGAGGCGGCCCGTGTCGCGGAGGGAGTCGAGCCCCTTGACGATCTGGAGCAGCACCCGCTGCACCAGATCGTCCACGTCGGCCTCGTTGCGCACCCGTCTGGCGACGAACGCGCGCAGGTCGCCGTGCAGCTCCTGCCACGGGAGGTCGGGCGCGGCCAACATCGTGTTCATGATGCTAGCGCGAGGCGGCGGCCTTCGGAGCACACCCGCAGCTCGATGGCTGAGGCGAGGGCGCACAGCAGGTCGCCTTGGCCTCGGGCTGGCAACAGGTGCTGAGGAGCGTGCTGTCGCAGCACGCGTCTGGCACGGTGGGCATCGGCTGGGATGTCGTCGGTGTCGCGGTCATGGCTGATCTCCGTGTAGATGCATCGTGGCGGTCACGCCGGCTTGGTCGCTTCGATGAGCGCCGACGCGACGACCTGTGCCGCGCCGCTGCCCGGACTCCAGTCTTCGACCAGGCCCCGGCTCGAGGCCTGCACGCGGATGCGCACCTGCTGGAATCCGGCGGCAGCGATCATGCGCTCCAGCTCGACGACGGGAGCCGCGCCGGCAATGCAGCCGGTGTAGGCCGCTGGATCGTTCGCGATCGCCGCGGGCAGATCGCCCACCGCCACCATGTCGGAGATGGCGAGCCGGCCACCGGGCGCGAGGACGCGGTAGGCCTCGCGGAAGACCGCGGGCTTGTCGGGCGCGAGGTTGATCACGCAGTTCGACATGATCACGTCGATCGACGCGTCGTCGACCGGCAGCTGCTCGATGGTGCCGAGACGGAAGTCGACGTAGTCCAGGCCGACCTTGGCGGCGTTGCCGCGCGCGAGGGCGATCATCTCGGGCGTCATGTCGACGCCAATCACGTGGCCGGTCGGCCCCACCTGCCGCGCGGCGAGGAAGGCGTCGAAGCCGCCGCCGCTGCCGAGGTCGAGCACGCGCTCGCCAGGCTGGAGACCGGCGATGGCCTGCGGGTTCCCGCAGCCGAGGCCGAGGTCGGCGCCGTCGGGGACCGCCGCCACATCCGCGTCGGTGTAGCCCAACCGCGTCGATGACGACCCGGTCGGCCCGCAGCAACTCGAACTGCCACCGCCGGCACAACATCCGCCCTGCTGCTTCTGCGTGGCGACGGCGCCATACGCCTCACGAACCGTCGCTCGAATCTGTTCTGCTGTCGTTGCTTCCACGGTGCCCCTCCTTGCAGTCGTCTGCTGCCCCTACAGACGGACGGGTGCGCGAAAGGACGCAAGGGGCGGAGCCGACGTCGTTCAGCCGCAGGATGCGTCGTCGCCCTTCGGCGGGCACGGGCGATCGCCGTACGAACAGAACACGCAGCAGTCACCGGAGCGCGGACGCAGGAGCGTGCGGCAGCCAGCACATTCATGGAAGAACACACAGCGGTCTGTCGGCATGTCCTCGACAGATTGGTGGCCGCAGACCGGACACGTCAGCAACGCCGTAGCGGAGTCCGCCATTCACGTCACCTTGGGTGTTGTCGGGCCGTCCGGTGGCCGCCGCACCGGCTGCGGCGCCCGGCCCAAGTCGCCGAGGATGCTGCAGTCGGGCCCAGCACCGCCTGCACACGTCGCGTCGCAGCTGTCCACGAACGCTTCGAGGCTGCGCGCCAGCGCCTTCAACTCGCGAATGCGAGCCTGGACGTCTGCCAGATGGGAAGACGCCAGTTCGCGCAGTTCGAGACACGACCGCGAGCGGTCGCGGCCGAGCGCCTCCAAGGAACGCACCTGTTCGACCGAGAACCCGAACTCTCGACAGCGCCGGATGAAAGTCAGACGTTCGACGTCGCGTTCGCCGTACACGCGCTGACGCCCTTCCTGCCTGGCCGCCTGAGGGAGAAGACCGATCGACTCGTAGTAGCGGATCGTCGGCACGTTGGTGCCTGTCCGGTCGGCGAGGGTTCCGATTCTCATGGTGGTGCTCGGGTAGAGGGTCCTTGAACCTCAAGTGACTTGAGGTTGTACGGTACACCCAGGAGCTACCCATGGCCAATGACATTCCCATTGCCTGCGCACTGTCGGCGTCTGACTACCGGCAACGGCTCGCCGAGATTGCGGCGCTGAGCCGAGACGCCCTCCGGCGTGTCGAGCAGCGCGGCCTCACCCTCGATCTGCGGTACGCACCGGAGGCTGCCGCGCGCGTGCGCCAACTGGTCGAGCAGGAGCGAACCTGCTGCGCGTTCCTGCAGTTCGAGCTGCACGAGGACGACGTCGAAGTTCGCCTCCTCGTCACGGCCCCGCCGGCAGCGGCGGACGCCGTGCCCGATCTGTTGGCCGAGTTGACGGGGCGACGTTCGTGACACGATCGACACTCCATGCGGACATCACTGGTCTACGTGCTGGCGGCCTTTGCCGAGATCGCCGGCTGCTTCTCCTTCTGGGCGTGGCTGCGCGGCCAGCACTCCGCGCTGTGGCTGCTCCCGGGCATGGTCTCGCTGGCCCTGTTCGCGTGGCTCTTGACGCTCGTCGACACCAGCCACGCCGGACGGGCGTACGCTGCGTATGGGAGCGTCTACATCTGCGCCTCGCTGGTGTGGCTGTGGGGCGTCGAGGGTGCGCGGCCCGATCGCTGGGACGTCCTCGGAGCCGGCATTGCGCTGATCGGCGCGGCGGTGATCGTCTTCGGGCCACGACCTTCCTGACGGACCGCCGGTCATGAGCGCGCGGAAGCGCGTCATCGGCCTCGCCCCATCTCCCGAGCGCACCGCGTCGGCCGCCGCCGCGACAGTCGCCGTCGGTGCCGTCGCATGCGGGATCTGTTGCGTGCTGCCATTTGCCTTGCCGGCCGTGGTCCTCGCCTTCTCCGGCGGGATCCTGGCGTTCTTCGCCCAGGCATCCTGGGGGGCGCTCTACCTCGCGACGATGCTGGTCGTCGGCGCCTGGCTCTGGGTGTTCGTGGACTCCCGCAGAACGAGAAGGCGGCCGGCACGTGCCACGCTGACGACGATGGGGATCGCGACTGCCGCGCTCGGGGCTGCCGCCCTCTGGCCCAAGCTGGAGCCTCCCCTGATCGCAGTGCTCAAGGGCCTCTTCCCGTGAAGAGCGTAAGCAATCCCATCGACAGCAGACGTGGAAGCAGGTGTCCAACAGAGCGATGTAAGGTTTGGGCCGCAGACTGCGTTCATCCTCTATGTGCAAGGCACTCCGTGCGGTGGGGCCTTCGACGAGTTTTCGTCCACGCAGGCACTTCAGTAGTCCCTGCGTCCCACCCCTTGCTCCTGCGCGCCACAACGGCCCGTAGGGCATAGCCAACGCCGTCGACCCAGCGTCCTCGGCGTTTCATGGAGGCCCATCATGTCCAAAGGCAACGGCGAATTGATGACGGTCACGATCCTTCCGAACACCAAGGGCAGCCCCCAGGGGAAGCTCGCGGATGCGGAGGTGATCTTCGGAGCTGCAAGCGGTCCGCTCCACGGGCTGCGCTTGATCGGCTTCGCGGTATGGGAACGTCGCGATGGAGGGAGAAACGTGACGTTTCCGGCTCGGCAGTACTCCGTGAACGGAGAACGCCGTAGCTTCGCGCTGCTCCGTCCCGCCAACGGGGACGCCAGCGCACAGGACGCGATTCGGCAGAGCATCCTCGACGCGTACAGCCGCCTCGAGGCCGCCTCCTGATCGATCCTTCGTGCTTCCCAGGCGGCCGGGCCCAAAGCCCCGCCGCCTGGGGACCACGGCTCGTCCTGTTCGGCCGCAGCACCGCACGAACTCGGGAGGGACCATGGATACCGCCGCTCACGCACTGGCGCCTCACTCATCCGATAGTCTTCGGGTCGTACCAAGTGCGCAGACCTTGCTGGCATCCGCGGTCTACCAGCTGTCAGAGACGGGACGAAAGACGTCGTTGCTCGCAGGTGGCGACGGCAAAGCCGTGCAGCGGCTGACCGTCCAGGTACCCGCAACCCGCCTGCACCTCGTCACAGTCGGTCTCGGCGGGCAGGCCAAGCTGAAACTCCAACCACACTTCGAGCGCGTCGATGGCCAGGTGCTGCGCCGTGATGGCCCGCCGGTCTTCGACGCGCCGCCCACCCTGGAGGAGCTGTTCCACATTGCCGCGCGGAACCACGAACTGGCGCGCGAGTTCCGCGCCGCCCGGTCAGGTTCCCGCGACGAGTATCGAGAGCGGCGAGCGGAAGTGGCTCGCGCATTCCTTGGTGACCAGTCTCAACGCGCGACGGTTCGTCCGGCGCCCACACCGCGCCGGTGCTTCATGGCCACGTCGTCCGGACGCCTGATGTTCGACGCCACGCTCGACACGGGCGTTGCTGCTCAGGTCCCGGCGGAAGCGTATCGCCGGTTCCGTGCCGATCGTCGGGCCCGCAAGGACGACCATCTCAAGCGCCGCGCGGCCGACCAGGCTCTTCATGAGGAGAAAACGCGTCTGGTCGCCGAGTGGGTCACCGCCCACGGCTCGGAGGACCAGAGGGGCAGGCACGCGGCTGGCCTCCTGCCGATCGCTGAAGTCATCGACGCGCTCACCGACGACGCCTTTGCCACAGTGGCTGATCTTCCACGATATCCGTTGGACGGCGCCGAGCGGCTGCAGGCGCATCTTCGGGCGCTCACCGGCACGAACGTCGTTGTCCTGCCGTCCGAACTGGAGATCACCGGCCTGAAGGCGGCAGACGCCTCGGCGGCGGAGTGGACGGTCATTCAGCAGTTGAAGTCGCGCTTGCCCGACGCCGACGTGACGCTTCGCGAACACCGCCTGTCGTGGCGGCGCGATCCGACGCTCCCGGGAATCTCCCAGTACGGCGTGCTCGTCACGCGCCGTGTGGGCCCCTTCATTCTGCGGCGTGAGTTCGCCGTGCCTGCGAGGTGAGATCGACCACGAACTGATCGCCGACATCTGAGTTCTCTCGCCTGTTGGCCAATCCCGGCCAGCCCTCTGCATCGCCCGATGCGGAGCCACCCCGCAACGTCGCCCCAGCGGCCACGTGAAAGGAGTACTCACATGCACGGCACAGGTGTATCGACTGTCAACGCGTTTACGGCCCATCGCGAATGGGCCACACGCCCACCCGATGAACGGTTCAACTCCGTTCAGGCGCTCTACGAGGCCGCCCGCACACGGCGCATCGGCACCGAAGAGCGTGACGTCGAAACCGTGGACTTCGGGACCGAGGCTGTCGCAGACGACATCATCGCCCTGCGCGATGGGTCAGACCGCCCAGCCGCTCTGACGCACTGGAGTTTCGAGCAGCTCGCCACCATCGCCGGCGCGCCGCCGAAGTACCTCCGGACGCTTCCCGCGACGATCGCCTCAGCGGCCATCAACCACGGGTTGCGGCGGCAGCGACGGGAACAGCATCAGCTGTTCGCCGATCACGCCGCACCGTGGACCGTGCGCGCGATTACATCGCCTCGCTACGCACGCGTCCATCACGACGAGCTGGCCAGTCGCGTGCTCGACCTCATGGTCTCGCACCCCGCCTGGCAGTTGCCGCTCGGCTACAAGGACGGCGTGTGGGGTGCCGAACGGGTTCCGTCCGGCGCCTACCTGGGCGATCGAGACATGTTCCTCTTCCTGGTGGACGGGAACCGGGACCTCGACGACCCAACCGACACCTCCCGGTCTGGCCTGTTCCGCGGGTTCATCCTCCGGAACAGCGACGTGGGAGCCGCCGCCCTCACCCTGGATGTGTTCTTGTTCCGCGTCGTCTGCGGCAATCACATCATCTGGGGATTCCAGCACGTTGCCGGTTTCAGACGCCGGCACGTGGGGACGTCGATTCAGGAGGCGTGGACGGACTCGCTCGCGAGCGTCCGCGTCGCCCTCGACGCCGACCCGTCCGCCGATCGCGCGAGGCTCCTGCGCGCCAGCGCCCAGGAGATCGCTCCGAGCCGCGACGGGGTGATTGACGTGGTGACTTCCCGGCTCGATCTGCCCCGGAAGCACGCGTCCGAGGCGTACGGCCTCGCGGAGCAGCACGAGTCGAATCCCCGGTCTGGGTGGGGCTATGTGCAGGGACTGACGCGACTCAGTCAGCGCACGCCCTGGCAGGACGGACGGTTCGCTCTCGACCGCACCGCCAGCCGTCTCCTCGCCACGGTGCACTAGCCGTGGTCTGAAGCCGTGCGGACCCAGCGTCCACACGGCTCCTTCCTCCCAACCCAACTCGTGACGGGCCGACCCAGGTCCACCCGTCCCACTGCGCGAGTGGCTCGTCGCGCGTCCGACGCCGGCGCCCCAGCGGCCCCGGCGCCACTTCACTCGAGGTGTCGCTATGCGTGAGTTCAGACAACTGGAGACGAACGTGATCCA
>JAEZCY010000161.1 GCA_023429845.1 Acidobacteriota bacterium | reverse complement strand
CCGGGCAAGGCCCGGCGGCTACGAACTTCCGGGCATCATGGTAGGCGGTCGACCTCGCCCTTCCGAGCACCATGCGTAGGCGTCGGGCCTCGCCCGACGCGGTCCATCAGCAGGCGTAGCGGTTACGGCAGTGGCACCGCGACGCTGTTGCTGCCTGCGGCCCACGGCGTCGCGGCGGTGCTCGAGTAGGACGCGCGCTCGACGACCAGCGAGCCCTTGTCGTCCACGCTTTCGACCAGCACCGAGAACCTGCTGTTGGTGGCCTGCGGGAAGCTGCCAGCGACGTCGAGGGAGTAGCGCCCCTGTCCCGAGACGACGTCCTGCACCGTGTGCGTCGTGCCCGCTTCCGTCAACAACGTGAAGCGCACCGTGGCGGCCTCGACGCCGGTGTTGGCCACGAGCACGTAGGTGCTCGCGTGCCCGGCACCCCCCGCTTCTCCGTCCGCCACCAGCCACCGCGCCGATGTCGTCGTGACCCCGCGGCTGTTATGAGCTTCCACCCATTCGCCCGCCGCGTCGGTGCGCCACCACATCGACCGCTCGACGACGACGGGGGTCGGCGTGAGGCTTTCGACGACCACCGACACTTCGGCCTGCGCGAGGTCCGGCGCCTCCTGGTCAACCCAGATGGTCAACCGGCTCTGCGGCGCCGCGGCATACAGCTTCACGATCGGAGGCTGCCCCGCGCGGAGGTAGCTGACGCGGAGCTGCGCCGTCGTCGCGTTCGGGTTGGCGATGAGCACGAACTCGTCGAACGTGCCGCCGGTGGCGCCCTCGGCAAGGAACCATCGCAGCGCAGGCTCCTCGACGGCCGCGCTGTTGTGGCCGGCGGAAAACAGTTCGTCGCCGCTGTTGCGATACATCGATCGCTCCACGACAACCGGAACGCCATTGAGCGAAGTGAACGTCGCCGACATCTCGGCGGCCTCCAGTTTCGGATCATCCTTGTTCACCCAGATGTTCGTGCGCGACAGCGGCGCCACGGGGTGAACCTTCTCGATCCGCTCACCGGTCGCGAGCAGGTACTGCACCTTGACCTGCGCGGTCGTCGAGGTGGGATTCTGCAGCAGGTAGAAGGTGTTGAACCCACCTATCGTCGCGCCCTCGGCCAGCAACCAGGATGTCCTCGGCGCTGATACACCCGTCTCGCTGTGGGAACCGTACGCGGGCCCGCCGGCGGCCCACGTCATCGTCCGCTCGATACCCAGCACCCTCGGTGCCTCGAACCTTGTCGCGAAGGCTTCGCTGGCCAGCGCCGGTCGGTTGCCTTCGTCGATCGTGATGCGCGCGGTCGCCGGCACCACCACCTCCATGGTCGTTGCCGTGCCCCAGGTGTCGGTGAACGTCACGGTGACCGGCACCGCCTCGGTGTGCGGGTTGGCGAGCGCGAAGCGCGTGTCGAAGAAGCTGCCTGCCGCACCCTCTGCGAAGTAGCGCACGAACGCCTTGTCCGGCGCCACATACGAGAAGGCATCGGTCGCGGTCGCGCTCCGGTTCCCGGGAAGCGTCACGCGAACGGTAGCCGGCCCCGCGGTGCCAGTGGGAGTACGCACGTCGATCTGGCCGGGTGAGATCGACACCACGGATGCCGGCACGCCGTTGAACGTGACGGTGGCGCCGGCCATGAATCCGCTGCCGACGATGGAGACGGGCGTATCGCCGGCAACGCTGCCGCTGCCGGGCAGCACGTGCGTGATTGCCGGCCCGTCGTTCACGTACGTGAATGCGCCCGGTCGCGACACTGACTGCGAGTCGGCGTTCGTGACCACGATGTCTACCGTCCCGGGCGCATGCGCCGGCATGCGCACGACGAGACGATCGCTCGTGGACGAGACGATGGTTGCCGGAGTCCCGCTGACCGACACGCTGACCCCCGCATCGAAGTCGGCGCCGTCGAGCACGACCTCGGTGCCGCCGGCCGCCGCGCCGACCACCGGGTTGAGCGCATTCACGCTCGGCGGCTTGCCCTTGTACGCGTACGCCTGCGGGATTGTGACCCCGTACCCATCCGGATTCAGTACCGTGACCGCGACGATTCCTTTGGCCTGCGCGGGGGTACGCACGACGATGCGCGTGCTCGTCAGGTTCGTGACCGTTCCGGCCAGCGAGCCGAAGCGCACGACCGCGCCCGACTGGAAGTTCGTCCCGTCGATGGTCACGCTGGTGTTGCCCGTCGTCGAGCCCTGCGTCGGCGACAGGCTCGTGATCGTGGCCGGCGGCGGCACGTAGGTGAAGGTTGACGCGGCCTGGACCGCCGTCGCCGAGGGGTTCTGCACCGAGACGGTTACGCTACCTGACGACTGCGCGGGGGTACGCACGACGATGCGCGTGCTCGTCAGGTTCGTGACCGTTCCGGCCAGCGAGCCGAATCGCACGACCGCGCCCGACTGGAAGGTCGTCCCGTCGATGGTCACGCTGGTGTTGCCCGCCGTCGAGCCCTGCGTCGGGGACACGCTCGTGATCGTGGCCGGCGGCGGCACGTACGTGAACGCCGATGGCTTGGAAACGGCGCCGCCGTCGGGGTTCGTCGCAGACACCGCGACGCTGCCCGCATTTCCAGCAGGAGTCCGGACGACGAGCGTCGTTGCCGCCTGCTGCAACACCACGCCGGCTGTCGCGCCGAAGCGGACGACCATGCCGGACTGGAATCCAGTTCCGACCACGGTGACGTCCGTCGCGCCCGTCGTCGTTCCCGATGCGGGAGCAACGGAGGTGATGGTCGGCGCCACGATCGGTGGAGCCGTGTTCACCGTGGCGCTGACCTCGTTGGAGTAGACGCTGCGCAGCCCCGCGCCGTTGAATGCCCGCACCGCGAAGTAGTGGACGCCATCGGCCAGTTCCGTCACGTCGCAGAGCGTGGTCTCCGGCGTAACGGTGAGGGACTTGTCGTAGGCGCCGGCGGACGGGCCCCACTCGACGATGTATCCGGCGATGTCGGTGTCTGGACTGGGATCCCAGGCAAGGCGGATCGTCCCGCCGGCCGCGTCGACGCGGGCTGCCGTCAGAAGCAGCAGGCAAAGCGCCAGGAGCGCACGGTGCCAGCGGGCGGCGCGCGGGAGACCCATGCCTCCCCCCGCGGCAACGCACGTGCCGGCGCTTCGCGCCCCGCGCGAGGCCGGAATGCGCCACTTCGCACAAGCCGTGACGGTGGCGGCCACCCCCGCGAATGCAGAATTGTGCGAACGCTTACGGATCGCGCAGGCGTGTGAACGAAGGCGGAGTGCCGGCCGCCGGGCCGAGGAGGTACGTGGGCGTCGGGCCACGCCCGACGCGAGGCGGCGTGTCGCTGCCCGCCGGGCAAGGCCCGGCGGCTACGAACGGGAAGCGGCTGCCTACGAACGGGAAGCGACGCCTACGAACGCCAGCGATGGCTACGAACGCTGCGGTTCGAAGAAGAAGTCGTGAACGAGCGCGCGGACGTGCGGAACCGACTCGGCGTGGTTGATGGCCGTGCGGAAGTGGGACCCGCCCTCGTAGCCCTTCGTGTACCAGGCATTGAGGGCACGCAACTTATTGACCACCCAGCGCTCGCGTCCACGTGCGGGCGCGCGGAGCGTCACATCGTCTGCCGGCAACACCTCTGCGGCGGGCGCCGTGTGCCTGAATCCGGCCGCTTCGTTGACGCGCTCGTTCATCAGCAGTTCGATGTAGTCGAGCAGGAACTGCCCACGGTCGCGCATGCTGACGACACGCGGCGCCCTGCCTGCCGCGATGTCGGCCGCCTGGGCGAGGATCCACGGATTGCGCAGCACGCCGCGCCCGACGAGCACGCCTTCGGGACCGATACGCAAACGATCGATGACGTGTTCCGCCTCCACGCAGTCGCCGCTGCCGAACACCGGGATCGACAACTGGTCGGCCACGTGCGCGATGAGCGACCAGTCGGAACTGCCCGAGTACGCCTGCTTGGCCGTGCGGCCGTGAACGGTGACGGCAGCCGCGCCGGCGTCCTCGACCATGCGGGCGAGCACGGGCGCGTTGATCTCCTGGTCGGTCCAGCCGGCGCGCATCTTGACGGTGACGGGAATCCGCACCGCCTTTGCCATCGCCGCGACGATGGCCGCCGCATGCCGCGGTTCGCGCATCAGCGAGCAGCCGGCGTTGTGCTTCGAGATCTTCGGCACCGGGCAACCCATGTTGATGTCCACGATGTCGGCGCCCATGCCTTCGACGATCCGTGCCGCGTCGGCCATCTTCGCCGGGTCGCCCCCGAAGATCTGGATGGAGACGGGACGCTCCTCTTCGGTGTACTCGGCGTACTCGAGCGTGCGGTCGATTCCGCGCACGAGCCCTTCCGAGCTCACCATCTCGGTGACCACGAGACCGCAGCCGCCCTGGCGCTTCACGAGGCGCCGGAACGCCGTGTCGGTCATCCCGGCCATCGGCGCAACTCCGGTCGGCGCGTCGAGCGTAACGACGCCGACACGCGGCGCTGGACGGAGTTGGGCGGTCGTGAGCTGCGCTGACGCGGGCTGGGGCGCGACGATCGATCCGTCGGCAACGGAGGACGTCGTCACTGCGTCGGGCCTGGCTTCGGCGCGGCCTGCTCCGCCAGGGATGCCGCAAGCGCCTTGGCGGCCTCGGCGACACCCGCGTCGAACGCCGCCTTCAGCGAGGGACTCTTCCACTCGATGATCGCCTGCGCGCGAAGGCGTTCGAGGTACTTGAGCACCTCGCCGGCGCGGCGCTGCCCGAACACCTTCTCGGCGATCTGGTCGCGCGCTTCCTCGAAGGTCGCCTGCTTCTTCGGGATGCGCACTTCGAGCTTCAGCACGCGGTAGCCGTTGCCGGCGTCCAGCGGCTCCGATACCTGGCCGACCTTCAGGGAGGAAAGCACCTTCTGGATGTCGGGGTTGAGTTCGTCCACACCGAGGGGGCCGATGAGCCCGCCGTTGGCCTTCGATGCGGCTTCGGAGACCTCGCCTGCCACCGTCGCGAAGTCCTCCTTCAGCACACGCTGCCGAATCTGCGCGACCTTCTCACGTGCGGCGGCCATCGCCGCCTGCGCCGCCGACGGACCTTCGGCCGGAGACGTGGTGGCCGCCTTCACGAAGATCTCGCGGAGGGTCACCGACTCGTTGGTGAGGAACTCCTCCTTGTGCGTGTCGTAGTAGGCGCGCGATTCCTCTTCCGAGATGCTGATGCGCGAGTAGACGTCCTGCTGCTGCACGCGGTTGATCAGCATCTGCTTCTCGAACGCCTTGCGCAGCCCGGGAATCGTGAGCCCTTCCTGCTTGAGCGCCGCCTGGAACTTCTCCTCGGTGTCGAGCTTGTTCTCCTTGCGGATGTTCTCCAGGATCTGATTGAACTGCTCGTCGCTCATCTTCAGCCCGAGCTCGCGCCCGCGCTGCACCAGGAGCATCTCGTCGATTGCGTTGACGATGACGCGCGGCGTCACATCGTCGAGCATCTTGCGCAGCGCCTGGTCGTTCTCGAGATCGGCGGCGGCGATGTCGGGGTTGGTCGCCCGCAGCGCCGTCACCTGCAGTTGCTCCACGTCGGTCTTGGTGAGGATCTCGCCGTTGACCTTGACGAGCACCTGCTCGATCACGTCCGCTCGCAGGCCGGCCACACCGAGGAGCACCGCAAGGCCGGCGGCCCCCAGGAATCGGAAATTCATGCGCATCATCGCTCGAAGAATGGTACGTCAGCGGCAGCCGACTCGGTTTTGACGAAACAGGGGACGCCGCGGGCGGGCTGCCTAGAGGTCATCGCTGAGCTCCCGCATCACGCCCACGACGCGCGCAAACAGCCCGTCCGGGGCCCGGGGGTCTTCAGGCATGGACTTCAACACCTCGGCCTTCGTGAAGCCGGGCGTGACTTCGCCGGCAGTCGCGCGCACGGTCCACCACGAGGGTGTCGGAGACGGACGGCTCGATCGATGGTGGGGAGATGGACGGCTCGGCGAGCCGTCTCTACCGGCCCGAAGGGCAGGCGAGGCGGTTGGCGACGTTCTTGGCGCGACGAGGGGCGGCGCAAGGTCGAGCTTCAGACTGCCCGGGGGCACGAGGCGGAGGTCGTCCCGCCGGCTCACCACCGACAACAACCGCTGCGGATCGACGTTCGACGCATCGCGGAACTTGAAGACGATGGTCTTGCCCTCCCGTTCGATCGCGTCGATCTTCAGTTGGTCCGCCATGACGCGAATGCGCGCGTGGTCGGCCAGGCTGAGCACCGGTTCCGGCAGCGGGCCGTACCGGTCGCGCACATCGTCGAGCACGCGGTCCACCTCGGCATTTGCCCGCGCCTGGGCCACCTGGCGGTACACGCCGAGGCGCTGGTTCGTGTCGGGTATGTACGCTTCGTCGATGCGGAACTCGACGCCGAGGTTCACGTTCGCGCGGCGGTCGTCCTCGAGGTCTTCGCCCTTCAGCTCGCGAATCGTCTCCTCGAGCAGCTTCGTGTACATCTCGAAGCCGATGGCCTCGATGTGCCCGCTCTGCTCGCCGCCGAGCAGGTTGCCGGCGCCGCGAATCTCGAGGTCGAGCGCGGCGATGCGGAACCCGCTGCCGAGCGCGCTGAACTCCTTGATCGCCGCGAGCCGCTTGCGGGCGACCTCCGACAGCGAGTCGACGGGCGGGATGAGAAGGTAGGCGTACGCCCGCCGATCCGACCGGCCCACGCGACCGCGCAGCTGGTACAGCTGGCCCAGTCCGTACCTGTCGGCGCGGTTGATGATCATCGTGTTGGCGTTCGGGATGTCCAGGCCGTTCTCGATGATGGTCGTGGCGAGCAGCACGTCGTAGCGGCGCTCGATGAAGTCCACCATGACCTTTTCGAGCGCTTCTTCGCCCATCTGGCCGTGGCCGATGCCGATCTTCGCGTCTGGCGCCACGCGCTGGAGCAGCCCCGCCATCGAGGTGATCGACTCGACGCGGTTGTGCACGAAGTACACCTGCCCGCCGCGCTCGAGTTCCTTGGCAATCGCCGCCCCGATGATCTGCGGGTCGAACGGCAGCACGGACGTCTGCACGGCCTGCCGATCGTGCGGCGCGGTTTCGATTACCGACATGTCGCGGATGCCGACGAGCGACATGTTCAACGTGCGCGGAATCGGCGTGGCGCTCATCGTGAGCACGTCCACGCGCTTGCGCATCTGCTTGATGCGCTCCTTGTGGGTGACGCCGAATCGCTGTTCCTCGTCCACCACCAGCAGGCCCAGGTCGCGGAACTCGACGTCCTTGGCCAGCAAACGATGGGTGCCGACGAGGATGTCCAGCTTGCCCTCGCGCAGGTGCTTCAGGCTCTCGGCCTGCTCGGCCTTCGAGCGGAAGCGGCTCACCATGTCGATGCGGACCGGGAACGCCGCGAACCGCGTCCGCAGCGTCTTCAGGTGCTGGAGCGCGAGCACCGTCGTGGGCGCAAGCACGGCGACCTGCTTGCCGTCCATCACCGCCTTGAATGCCGCACGCATCGCCACTTCCGTCTTGCCGAAGCCGACGTCGCCGCACAGCAGCCGATCCATCGGCGTCGTCGACTCCATGTCGCGCTTGATGTCGGCGACGGCCGTCGCCTGATCCGGCGTCAGCTCGTACGGGAAGGCGCTCTCGAACTCCTCCTGCCAGTGCGTGTCGGACGGGAACGCATGGCCCTGCACGGCCTTGCGCGCGGCGTAGAGCTTGAGCAGCTCGTCGGCCATGTCACGCATGGCCTTCTTGACGCGGGCCTTTGCCTTCTCCCACGTCGCGCCGCCGAGGCGATCGAGCGTCGGCCGACCGCTGCCCGAGAACTTCTGGACGAGGTCGAGCCTGTCCACGGGCACGAACAGCTTGTCGTCGCCGTGGTAGCGGAGTTCCATGAACTCGCGCGTCTCGTGGCCGACGTTGATCTGCTTGAGCCCGACGAACACGCCGATGCCGTTGTCCACGTGCACGACGTGGTCGCCAACCTTGAGATCGCGGAAGTCCGAGAGAAACGCCTTCGCGGCCGACGCGCGCCGCTGATGCCCGACGCGCTCCTCGTCGAAGATGTCGGTCTCGGCATACAGCCGCAGCCTGGCGGCCGGAAGGCGGAAGCCCTGCGTCAACTCGCCGGTGGTGACGAGCAATGCGCTGCCCGACACCTCGGCGCGACTGATGTCCGAAGCGACGACGCCGTAGTCGCGCAGGATCTCGATCACCCGCTCGGCACGCCCCGTCGTCTCAGCGACGAAGACCGCCGCTTCGCCCTGCTCCCGCGCTTTGCGCAGCTCGGCGACCCAGTCGGGCACACGGCCGTGGAACGTGGGCGCAAGCTGGCAGGACACGTAGCGCTCGGACCCGGCCGCGGGCGATGCCCGCCCAGACTCGGGCACGACCTCCGGCATGAGGTCGTCGCCGATCAACGGGTCGGTGGCGAACGTCTCGAGCTTGGTCGCCGACGGCAGCATCGACATGACGTCGGGCCAGGGCAGCATGAGCCGGCCGGGCGGCAGCGGACGCTCGTCGCGCGCCAGTGCGTCCTGGTAGCTGTCGAGGAGCGTCGTGAAGCGGCGGTCCCCCGCCTCGCGCACCTTGTCGAACTCCGAGACGAACAGCCGCAGGCGGGGCGTGCGACCCAGATACGTGAAGAACGTGGCGGGCCTGTCGCTCTCGCGCGCCTCGAGCGTGTCGGCCATCTCGCGCACCGGGGCGACCGCCACGCGGTCCAGCGCGGCTACGGACCGCTGCGTCGCGGGGTCGAACTGACGGATCGACTCGATCGTGTCGCCGATGAACTCGAGCCGCACCGGGAGGCGGTCGCCGGCCGGGAAGATGTCGGCCACGCCACCGCGTACAGAGAACTCTCCGTGCTGATCGACCGGGTCCTCGCGCGTGAACCCCGCACGGACGAGGATGTCGGCCAGGTCCATCGGATCGATCTCGTCACCCGGCTTCAGCTCGAGCGACGCGGCGATCAGGTCCTCCGGCGCCGGCAGCCGCGGCAGCAACGCCGCCGAAGACGCGACGACGATGCGAGCGTGCCCGGTAGCAAGTGCATGGAACGCGCGGGCACGGGTCGATGCGACGTCGAAGTGCGGCGTCAGCCCTCGGTACGGGTCCACTTCGAGCGACGGCAGGGGCAGCACGCTGCGGTCGAGGTCGGCGTCGCTGAGCCCCGCGAGGCTGCCCAAAAAGAACCGCGCGTCGCTGACGAACGGCTCGATGTCCTTGTCTGCCGGCAACACGACGACGCACGGCGTCGTCTGGGCCGCGGCGGCCACGGCGAGGGCCTTGCCTGCGGGCGTGAGTCCCGAGAGTGTGGCCGCGGGGGCTGCCAGACCGGTGGCAGCCGCGGCGTCCTTCAACAGGAAGCGGAGAGAGAGCGAGGTGGCTGAGGTTCCCGACATCGGCGGACAGGCGACACACCAGAATATCAGCGGGAACCGGGAACCGGGAACCGGGATTCGGGGGACGCGCGCTGCCAGGGATGCTCAGGTACGTAGGCGTCGGGCCTTGCCCGACGCGCACCGCACCTCGCGCCCCTCAACTCGACGACGGAAGCTGGTCGGCGGGTATTCCCAGCGCGACGCCGAATGCGCGCAGGCGCTCCTGGACGCGCCGGGCGCCGTCCGGACCCATGCGCAGCAGCTGCCGCTGCGCCGACGAGAGCCCCTCGTACCGCGGGTCGGCGTACGCGTAATTGGTGCCTTTCGCCTGCTGCACCTCGACGTTCGCCGGCGGAATCGGCGTCTGCAGGAGGTGCTGGACGGCTCGGGCCATCGCGGCGTCGAAGGTGCCTGTCACGCCCAGTTCCGCGTACGCCTCCTCGAGCCGCGGCTTGAGCCGTCCGTAGAGGCGGGCCAGCTGTTCGGGCTCCATGTCGCCGACCAGCGCCACGAGGCCGTCGTAACGCGCGTAGCTGGATGGCGCGATCGACAGAGCGCCGCCGCGCTGCTGTACGGCGAACGGGGCGCGAGGCGCCACGGCCCTGACCTGCCCCGCTGGGGATGCGCCACGCCCGATGGCCTCCACGCTGACGACAAATCGCCTCACCAGGCCGTCGGACGCGAGCAGTGCAGCCAGCTCCGGACGCGACGACAGCGCCGCCAGCAACGGGCGAACGTACCCGTCCAGTTCACCGAGCGCGGGCAGGTTCGCGTCGGGTGCGCCCATGCCGAGCCCGCGAATCTCCGGGACGGCCCGCTCGACGATCTCCTCGGGGGGAACGCGGCCCACGGCTTCGGCCGGTGACTGCGTCGGCTGCGGGGCCCACCACCACAAGCCGCCAGCGATGACCACGACGAGCGCAATCAGGCCAATCCAGGCGACGCGGTTGTCCGGCTTGTCGCTGTGCAGCGGCTCTTCAGGCGCCAGGGTGCCGTCGTCTCGCCCACGCAACCGATCGAGTTCGTCGTTCACTGCGTTCCTCCTTGTCGGCCTTCGCCGGTCGGCCTTCCCCCTTGACTTCCCTTATGACTGCGGTCGTCCGGCTTTTGACTTCGCTTAACATGCAGCGTCGTGCAGGAATCCTCGACCCAGCTCGCGCTCGTGCTGACCACCCGCAGCGGCCCTGGTGTGCTCCACGCCGTCAGCGGAGTCATCGTCGTGCACCAGGGAGACATCACCTCGGTGACGATCATGGAGTCCACGCCGGAGATGACACGGCTGCTGCTCGAGGTCGTCGTGCCCGATGCGGCGGCGCTGCTTGCCGCGCTCGAGGCGGCCGAGCCGGTGCAGCACGTGGAGCGCGTGGCCACATTCCAGCACGTCTTCGGCAAGCGCGTCATCATCATGGGTGGCGGCGCGCAGGTGGGCCAGGTGGCGATCGGCGCCGTGGCCGAAGCCGACAGGCACAACATCCGCGGCGAGAAGATTTCGGTGGATACGATTCCGCTCGTTGGGGAACAGCGGCTGGCCGAGGCGGTGCGTGCGGTGTCTCGGCTGCCGCGCGCGCGCGTGCTCGTGCTCGCGGGATCGCTGATGGGCGGAGAGATTGAGAAGGCCGTCAGGGAAGTGCGGGCCCAAGGGCTGA
Organism: Acidobacteriota bacterium; assembly: GCA_023429845.1. Taxonomy (GTDB): domain Bacteria; phylum Acidobacteriota; class Vicinamibacteria; order Vicinamibacterales; family Vicinamibacteraceae; genus Luteitalea. Next base: position 1,985 of record JAEZCY010000161.1, on the reverse strand, counting down.
TCGTCATCAGCCTCAACATGGCCGGCAGTGTGCCCGACGCGAGTGACCTGGTCGTGAGCGATCCGGTGCAGGCCGGCGTCATGGCCGTGATGGCCATCGCCGACACGGCGCGGTTCACGATCAACCGCCTGACCCGGCGCGTGTTCTAGTCGGTGGCCAAGGCGATTTGAGATTGGAAACTGGAAATGCTCGACGGGCCGGGGCATTGGATTGAACATTTCAACTTTCAAATTTCAAATTTTCCGGAGCGAGCATGAACCGACGACAGTGGCTGCAGAGAACCGGTGCCGTGATGGGCGCCGCGGTGACGACGGTGGGCGCGGACGCGGAAGCGGCTGACGAGCTCCAGCAGGCGGCTGCGGAGGCGCAGAAGCCCGATGCTTCGCTCAAGCTGGTCGATTACCAGCCGAAGAGCATGCTGCACGTGCCGGTCACGAAGATCGAGCGGGCCGCCTTCCCCGTCATCGACATGCACACGCACCTGGCGGTGCGGAGCGCCACTGGCAACGCACGCCAGTCGCGCCGTGCGGCTCCGCCGGCGGAACTGCTGAAGGTGATGGACGCCCGCAACGTGCGCACGATGGTGAACCTGACGGGCGGGTACGGCGAGCGGCTGGCCAACACCGTGGCCGGGCTCGACAGGGCGCATCCGGGCCGCTTCCTCACGTTCACGGAACCGGGCTGGGTCGAGGCGCAGCGACCCGACTACGGCAAGTGGCAGGCCGACGAACTCGCGAAGTCGAAGGCCGCTGGAGCGATGGGCATCAAGGTGCTCAAGACGCTCGGCCTGTTCCTGCGCGACAAGGACGCGGCAGGCAAGGACGGCGCACTCGTGAAGGTGGACGACCCGCGCTTCGATCCCCTGTGGGAACAGGCTGGCGCGCTCGGGCTGCCGGTGTGCATCCACGTGGGCGACCCCGAAGCGTTCTTCCTCCCGACCGACAGGTTCAACGAGCGCTACGAGGAGCTCGCCAACCACCCGGACTGGTCCTTCCACGGCAAGGACTTCCCGTCGTTCAAGGCCATTCTCGACGCGCGCGACCGCGTGTTCGCACGCCATCCGCAGACGACGTTCGTGGCCCTCCACGTGGGGCACTGGGCCGAGAACCTGCCGGCCGTCGGCGAGATGCTCGACAGGTTCCCGAACGTCCACATCGAAATCGGTGCTCGTATCGGCGAGCTGGGACGCCAGCCGCGACAGTCGCGCCGTTTCTTCGACAAGTACCAGGACCGGATCATGTTCGGCACCGACGCGGTCCCGAACGGCACCGAGACCCCGCAGCAGATCTTCGGGATGGACCTGTACCAGATCTACTACCGCTTCCTCGAGACCGAGGACGAGTATTTCGACTACGCGCCGGCGGCGGTGCCACCGCAGGGCCGCTGGCAGATCTACGGCCTCGGGCTGCCTGAAGGCATCCTCAGGAAGGTGTACCAGGACAACGCGCTGCGGGCCCTCCCGAAGCACGCGGCCCCGGCGTAGCGGGGCCGTCCGGCGTCCCTCGCGGCCGCGGACTGCGTCGGGATGCGCCGCCTCCAGGTCGGGATGTGGGCGCTGGGTCAGGGTCGGGCGTCGTGTCGATCGGCGACGCGATCACGTGCATGGTGTCGAGCCAGACGAGCATGCCTGTCGCTACTGCACATGGCGCGCCGGCGTCCGGACGGCAGGGGCGGGCTTCAGCCTGTCGCGATCCCGCGACCGACCGTCGCGGTGAGTAGTCAGGTGCACCACATGGGAAGTCCGTACCCCTCGCCGCCCTCCCCACACGTCAGATAGGGCCGGCTGTCCCAGCCGGCCGTCTGCGTCGGCGCCGCAGGCGTGTGCGTCGGCGCGGCGAACGTGTGCGTCGGCGCGGCAGGCGTGTGCGTCGGCACGGCGAACGTCTGCGTTGGCGCGGCAGACGTGTGCGTCGGCGCGGCGAACGTCTGCGTCGGCGCGGCAGACGTGTGCGTCGGCGCGGCGAACGTCTGCGTCGGCGCGGCAG
>JAEZCY010000134.1 GCA_023429845.1 Acidobacteriota bacterium | reverse complement strand
AGGCGATCGACAACCTCCGGGCCAACAAGCTGCGGAGCTTCCTCACGATGTTCGGCATCATGTGGGGCGTCGTGTCCATCGTGGTGCTGTCGGCCCTCGGCGAGGGCTTTCGCCGCGGCAACGACGCCGTGTTGCGCGAGTTCGGCCGCAACATGAGCATCGTCTGGGGCTCACGCACGACGATGCAGGCCGGCGGCGAGCGCGCCGGCCGGCTGATCACGCTGACGGTGGACGATGCCCGCGCGGTCAAGGCGCAGGGTCGGCTCGTCAACATGGTGAGCCCGGAGATTCAGCGCGGCGCCAAGGTCAAGAGCGCCTACAACGAGGCGTCGGTCAACGTGCACGGGGTCGAGCCGCCGTACATGTTCATGCGGACGATCGAGGTGGATCGCGGCCGCCAGTTGAACTGGAGCGACGAGCAGAACGAAAGCCAGGTTGCGGTCATCGGCTGGGAGATGTGCAAGCAGCTGTTCGGCGATCGCGATCCGGTCGGCGAGCAGTTGCTGGTCAACGGCACGCCCTACACCGTGGTCGGCCGCATCCGCCGGAAGGATCAGGACAGCAGCTACAGCGGCCCCGACAACAACAAGATTTTCGTGCCGTTCGCGGTGATGCAGAAGTACATGCCGCGCCTCGAAGCGGCGCCTGGCAGCATCAACCAGATGCTCGTGATGCCGCACCAGGAAGTCATCGACAACCTCACCACGGTGCTCAACGCGCGTACCGGGCGTGTCGAGGACGTGGACTGGCCGCTCGAGCAGGAGATCCGCGGGATCCTGGCCCGCCGCAAGGCGTTCGACCAGGACGATCGCGACGCGATCAACGTCTGGGACACGTCGCTGCAGACGATGTTCTTCGACAGGATGATCTCGGGCATGGCGAGCTTCTTCCGCGTCGTCGGACTCGTGACGCTCGCGCTCGGCGGGATCGGCGTGATGAACATCATGCTGATCGCCGTCAAGGACCGCACCCGCGAGATCGGCGTCCGCAAGGCACTTGGCGCGACAACCGCAGCGATTCAGCGGCAGTTCTTCCTGGAAGGGTTCTTTCTCACGCTGATCAGCGGTGGACTCGGCATGCTGATCGGCGTCGGCCTGTGCATGCTCGTCAACACGCTGGCGACGCTGCCGATCCGCTTCGCCGGCATGATCATCACGTGGCCCAACGCGCTGCTCGCGCTCGGCGCACTGGTCCTCATCGGCATCGTCTCGTCCACGCTGCCGGCGCGCCGCGCCGCGCAGCTGCCGCCGACCGAAGCGCTGCGGTACGAGATGTAAGACACGGCAATTGGCATGCGACATCGTCCCCCATGACTCCTCCTGAACTCGCTGCCCTCGACAACGCGCTTCCAGCAGCGCCGGTGCGCCGCGTCAGGGGCACTGCGCGTACGCTGCAACTGCTCAGGGAGGTCATGCGCGAGGCGATCTACGGGGTGGCGCGCAACCGCCTCCGCGCCGGGCTGTCCATGCTCGGCATCTCGTGGGGCATCGTGTCCGTGGTGATGCTGCTTGCCTATGGCAACGGCTTCCAGGGCGCGCTCATGGTCGGCTTCAGGAACGCGTTCGGCGATGGCGTCGCCGTGTTGTTCCCGGGTCAGACGAGCATGCAGGCGGGCGGCCAGCGCGCCGGCCGGCGGATACGCCTGAAGCCGGAAGACGTGGCGGCGGTGGCGGAGTTGCCGGTCATCAAGTCCGCGAGCCCGGAGTACATGAACCGGCTGCCGATCACCTATGGTGACCGGTCGTCCACGTTCGCGTTGCGGGGCGTCAACGTCTCGTATGGCTCGATGCGCGGCGAGCGGCCGGCCAAGGGGCAGGGCCGCTGGCTCTCCGACGAGGACGTCGCCGATCGCCGCCGCGTCGTGTTCCTCGGCTACGAGGTCGCGCGCAAGCTGTTCGGCGCGCAACGGGCCGTCGGGCAGACGGTGCGCATCGGCAACAGGCCGTTCGAGGTCGTGGGCGTCATGGAAGACAAGGTGCAGATGTCCTCGTATTTCTCGCCCGACAAGTACTGTGCCTTCATCCCGTACACGACGATGGGCGAGCTGCAGGACACCACCTACGTGTCGACGATCGTGCTGCAGACCGTCAATCCACTGCAGCAGGACCGGGCGCTGCGCCAGGTGCGTGAAGTGCTCGCGAAGAAGTATCGGTTCGAGGCGGCTGACGAGCGCGCGGTCAACATCAACGACTCGGTCGAGAACGTCGCGATGATCAACGGGATCATCAGCGGCCTGCAGTACGTCCTGACGTTCATCGGCGTGCTGACGCTGGCAATTGGCGGCGTCGGCATCATGAACATCATGTTCGTGTCGGTCACCGAACGGACCCGCGAGATCGGCATCCGCAAGGCTCTCGGCGCACGCCGGCGCGAAATCCTGCTGCAGTTCCTCGTCGAGGCGTTCATCATCACGTTCCTCGGCGGCGCGGCGGGCGTGCTGGCGTCGTGGCTGATGGTCTGGACGTTCAGCCCGCGGCCGTTCCTCGCCGAACTGCTCGACGACCTGTCGCGCCAGACCGACATCCACCTCGTGCTGTCGCTCGAACTGCTCGGTGTGTGTACGGCGATCCTCATGGTCGTCGGCATCGTTGCCGGGCTGCTGCCCGCCCTGCGCGCGTCACGCCTCGACCCCATCGAAGCCCTCCGCTACGAGTAAGGTAGGGCCCGCTGTCCCAGCGGGCCGTCTGCACGGCGTCCCAGCGGGCCGTCTGCACGGCGGCAAACAGCGGAGACGGACGGCTCGGCAGCGGAGACAGACGGCTCGGAGAGCCGTCCCTACCTGACGGGAAGCTGAGACAGCCAGTCGCCGATGGCCCTGGCGACGTCGGGACTGACGCGGGCGTCGGAGAGGTTCGGATACTCGGACACCTCTCCGGTCGCAGCCGGCACGAGCAAGTGGTTCACGCCAGGTACGAGCGCCAGGGTTGCCGTCCCCCTCTTGCGCTGAACGGCAAGTCCGTTCAGGAGCTCCGCATTCGCCAGCGGCACCTGTCGGTCGAGCTCGCCGTGCACGATCAGCAGCGGCTGCTGCATCTTCTTCATGACGGGTGCCGGATCGTACGCGAGCAGGCTGCGGAACCATGGCGTGTCCGACTGCGCGCGCAGCGCCGCCGGAACGCCTTCCCATCCCTCGCCGCTCAGCACGGCGTTCATGATCTGCTTCTGCAGCGTCACCCGCCGCTGCTTCTCCTCATCGGTGAGCTTCAGCGTCTCGAGCGCGCTGCGCTGCTGCTCGAGAACGAGCTCACTCCCCGTCATGCCCGGTGCGGCAACCGTCACGACGGCCTTGATGTCCTTGCTGCGCGACGCGGCGATCATCGCCACCGCCCCGCCCTCGCTGTGACCGACGACGTACACGCGCTTGTCGTCCACGTCCTTCTGCCTGCGCAGCCACCTGACGACCGACAGGACGTCCTCGGCGTAGTCGGAGAGCGACGCCGTCTCTGCACGGCCGCCACTCTGGCCGACGCCCCTCTTGTCGTAGCGCACGACGAGCGAGCCGGCATCCGCGAGCATGCCGGCCAGCTGCCCCATCACCGGAATGCCGTACGCAACCGAGTCGCGATCGAGGTTGCCGGACCCGCCGACGAGCACGACGGCAGGCAGCTTCACGACGTCCTTGTCTTTCCGCCCCGGCGCGACCTTGCCGGCCGGGCGCGAGATGGTGGCGCCGAGATTGAACCCGAGTGCCGGAATCTGCACCGTCTGGTCGTTCTCGCGGAACTCCTTGACCTCGCGCGTGAACACGCTCGTGAGGTCTTCGCGGACGACGTCCACCCCCGCGGCGGCAATCGAATAGCGGATCAGGCGTCCGGTTCTGGCCTCGGCCCAGACGACGATCGCGAGCGGCTGCCCCGGGTTGGCGACATCGACGACGTGCCGGCGCACCTCGTACATGCCATCGGCCGTCTGCATGCGCTCGTCCCCGACGGCTGACAGGGTGGCCTCCACCTGCGCCTGCGGCGCGACGTAGAGTGGCAGCGTCGCCCCCGGTTCCAGCGCCAGCAGCCGGTAAGCCAGCCCCTGCGCGGCGCCGAACACGTTGTTGGGGAGGAGCACCGCGTTCGACGCGACGTCGTGCGCCACCTCACGCGTCGTCTCCCCCTGCGTCACCTGGCTCGTGGCCTTGCCGCCGGCCACGGTCGTCTCGATCAGCAGCGGCTGGTCCTTGAGGCGGGCGTCCACCCTCAGACCCAGCGGCGCACCGTCTGGCGCATACGCGATCTCGGCGCTGCGCAGCACGTACCCGCCGCCGGTCATGCCGCCCGACGACCGCAGCGTGAGCCCGGACGCGTCGCGCCTGACCGTGACCTGCTCGGTGCCGACGTTGCGGCCCTGGAGGAGGATGCGGAAGGTCGCGGTCCATTGCTCTTCGGAAGCCTGCTGCGCACGCGCCAGCGGGACGCCCAGGGCGAGGGCCACGAGGACGGGGAGGCACGTACAATAGCGGAGCATTGCAGGCATCTCCTCAGGATAACAGCCCGGAATGACGGTGACCTTCGACAACGAGTACCGCGCGTTGCATGACGATGCGGTGTGGGCCGACCGCACGACGCGCGATGCGCGACTCGAGGTGCGCGGCCCTGATGCCGCCGAATGGCTGCACGGGCTGCTGACCCAGGACGTCAGGTCCCTTCAGGCAGGTCAGAGCGCCGATGCCGCCTATCTGACGCCGCAGGGGCGCATGGTGGCGGACCTCCGTGTGTTCCACAGGGGCGACACCTATCTCCTGGAGACGGCCGCAGCCGCCCGCGCGCAGCTCCTCAGCCGCCTCGATCAGTTCGTGATCATGGAGGACGTCTCCGTCCTCGACGTCACCGATGCGGTCGGCTGCGTCACGGTGCTCGGCCCTCGTGCGGCCGCGGTGGTGTCTGCATGCAGCGGCATGACCGTCGCGTCCCTCGAGTCCCTCCCCGACCATGGTCACGCCGCCCTTCCCAGCGCAGGCGGGTTCGTGGCGCGAACCACGGAGTTCGGAGTGGCAGGCTTCGACATGTTCGCCCCGGCAGAGGCGGTTGCCGCGTGGCGACCGGCGCTGGAGTCGCGCGTGCCGATGGCAGGTGAGCAGCTGCTGGAGACGGCTCGCATCGAGGCGGGCCGTCCCCGATTCGGCGTCGACATGCACGAGGACACGATTCCGCTCGAAGCCGGCATCGAGTCGCGCGCGATAAGTTTCGACAAGGGCTGCTACGTGGGTCAGGAAGTCGTCATCCGGATCCTGCATCGCGGGCAGGGCCGAGTGGCCCGGCGCCTCGTCTGGGTGGAGCACGCGCCGTGTCCTTCCGACGAGCCCGGATGGAGCCCAGGCGAGCCGGTGCGGCTCGCCGAGCGAGAGGTCGGCGCCGTGACGAGTGCGTGCTGGTCGCCCGCGCGCGGCGGACTGCTCGGGATCGCGATGCTTCACCGCGACGCGACTCAGGCCGGCACGGTCGTCGGCATCGGCACCCACGACGCGACCGTTCACCCGCTGCCCTGATGCGCGCCATCATCGTCAGCGCTGCAGTGATCGAGCGGGACGACGCCTTTCTTCTCACCCGCCGTGCCGCCGCTGCACATCTCGGCGGACTGTGGGAGTTTCCGGGCGGGAAGGTCGAGCACGGGGAGAGTGTCGAGGACGCGCTCGTGCGCGAGATTCGCGAGGAACTCGGCTGCGGCGTTGTCGTGGGACCGCTGGTGCTCACCACCCGACACATGTACCCGGACCTGCACGTGGAACTGCACTTCTTCGAGGCGCGGTTGGTCGGAGATCCTCTGCCGCAGCTCGGCCAGGAGATGCGCTGGGTGCGCCGCGACGAGCTCGCGTCACTGCAATTGCCGGAGGCGGACGCCGACCTTGTCGCATTGCTGACAGGACGCCACGGCGATCCGAATGAGTGACAGGCGTCGTCGGACCGACGCGATGGGAGTCAGACGACGTCGCACCTCGCCCACGGTGGCCGCCTGCGTCGTGAGTGCTGGCCGGCGGCCAGCAAGGATGGATGCTCCGGACGCCGGAGTGTGGATGGCAAGGTCGGGTCGCAAGGCCTGACCAGCAGCTGGAAGGGGACCAGGCATGCCCGTGTCGCGTGATGTCGGTCGCATCGAGGGGTTCAGCGATGCGGTCTTCGGGTTTGCCCTGACGCTGCTCGTCGTGTCGCTCGAAGTGCCACGCACCTTCGACGAGATGATGCTGGGCGTGCGCGCGCTGCCGGCGTTCGCGGCATCGTTCGCCATCCTCCTGATGATCTGGCAGGAGCACCATCAGTTCTTCAAGCGGTACGGGATATACGACGGGCCCACCATCTGGCTGAACGGGCTGCTGCTGTTCCTCGTGCTGTTCTACGTCTATCCGTTGAAGTTCCTGATGACGATGCTGCTCGGGCCGACGGGTGTGTTGTTTGGCGGCGAGGGTTCCGGGGTTGACCCGCGGCAGGTCCCCGCACTCATGACGCTCTATGGCGTGGGCTTCATGTCGGTGTTCCTGATCCTCGCGTCGCTGCATTGGCGCGCGCTGGTCTGCTTTCGTCGCGCGCCTGAAGCCGGTGTGGACCTCGACCGCCTGCGTCTGCATTTTGGCGCGTGCTTCGTCTATGTGGCGGTGGGCTTGTTGTCGCTCTCGCTGGCGCAGCTCGGAACCGGGCCGTGGACGGGTGGCGCGTCCGGCCTCAGTTATGCCCTGATCGGGCCGGCCTTCTACGTCTATTACGGTCTGCTCGCTCCGCGCGTGTTCGGTCGTCGCCGCGCGGCCGTCGAGGACCCGGAGGCGCCGCCGTCCGCTACAGGGTGACGCGCGGGTGCGGCATCGGCGTGCTCACGACACGCGGCCAGAGGCGTCCCGCCAGGCGCACGAGCGCCGCATCGGGCACTGGAGGCAGAGCGGCTTGCGGGCCGTACACACGGTGGCGCCGAAGTCCATCAGTGCCTGGTTGAAGTCGAACACGTGCTTGTGCGGCAGTACGGCTCGCGACAGCTCCCAGAGGTGCTTCCGCATGGCGTGCGCTCGTGGCTCGCCATCGCCGATGAACACGCGGAAGAGCACTCGCGCGACGTTCGTGTCGAGGATGGCCGCCCGCTTGCCGAAGGCGAAGCTCCTGACGGCGCCGGCCGTGTATGCGCCGATTCCCTTGAACGACAGCAGCGTGGCCTCGTCGGACGGCAGCTTGCCGTCGTAGCGCGTCACCGCCTCGCGCGCGATCGACTGGAGGCGCCGGGGCCGGATGTTGTATCCGAGCGGCCGCCATGTCTGCACGACGTCGGCTTCGGGCGCGTCGGCCAGGACCTCGAACGACGGGAACTTCTCCAGCCATTCCAGGTACTTGGGCAGCACGCGGTGCACCTGCGTCTGTTGCAGCATGATCTCGGAAACGAGGATGTGGTACGGGTCGCGGGTGGATCGCCACGGCAGATCACGGCCCTGGATGCGATACCAGGCGAGGAGTGTCGTGCGGAACCGGCGGCGGGCTCGAGCATCGGGCAGCGGCAGGAGCGGCCCGGTCTTGCGTGGCACGGCGCGAGTATAGCGGCACGACTTGCTGGGAAAGGCGCTGCCCTGCGCCGCCGGAATCGTTGCCGTGGCGCAATCCGGCAATTCCTGCAATTCTGCAGTCACCTGTGACTCTTCACCAGGCCTATGCGCACTGCCGGCAGATTGCCACCGCGCACTACGAGAACTTCCCGGTCGCGTCGTGGCTGCTGCCGGCGCGCATGCGTCCGCACGTCGCCGCGGTGTATGCCTTTGCTCGCGCGGCCGACGACTTCGCCGACGAGGGACGCGCCCGCGAATCGCAGCGACTCGCCTGGATCGACGAGTGGCGCCACCTGCGTGCAGCGGGAATGCCGGCCGCGCTGCGCGCCGGGTCCGTGGGGCACGTCGGTGCAGAGCAGGTACGCGCGACCTTCATTGCCGTCGCCGACACCATCGATCGCTGCCGGTTGGACGCACAGCTGCTCGACGACCTGCTCTCGGCATTCGCACAGGACGTCACCGTGCGCCGTTATCCCACCTGGGACGCGGTGCTCGACTACTGCCGGCGCTCGGCCAACCCGGTCGGGCGGCTCGTGCTGGGCATTGCCGGCGTCCGTGACGAAGCCGTCGCGCGGCAGTCCGATGCAGTCTGCACCGCGCTCCAGCTCGCCAACTTCTGGCAGGACCTCGGGGACGACTGGCGTCAGCGCGATCGACTGTACGTGCCTCAGGAGCTGCTCGCGCAGCACGGCGCGAGCACGATGCAGCTCGACGTCGGGACGCCGGACGAGGCCTGGCGGGCGTCCATCGACGTCCTCTGTGGACGCACAGCCGCGCTGTTTGCCGCGGGGCGTCCCGTGTGCGACGCGGTGAACGGCCGCCTTCGCTACGAGCTCAGAGCGACGTGGCTCGGCGGTACAGCCGTGCTTTGCAAGACGATTGAGGTGCGGCGGCGCTCGCTGCACGCGCGTCCCGTCCTCGGCAAGCGGGACCTCCTCCGCATAGCCGCGGGCGCCCTCGCCTGGCGCTCGGGATAGGTGAGTGATGCTCTGCCGCTGCCCGGCAGGTGCGGCGGCTACACCCACGGCCCCACCCGGAGGTAGCCGTCGAGGCTCCCGCGATTGACGAAGGCCGCCCTCCTGCCCGTCCTGGTTGCTAGAATCTCCCGGTCGAACCGTGGCACGCGACACGAATTTCGCCTACTCGTTTCTCGCCCTCCCGAAGGACCGTCGCGAGGCCATCACGGCCGTGTGGGACTTCTGCCGGGCCGTGGACGACGAGGTGGACGAGCACGAGGAGCGGTCGGTTGACGAGCGTCGGGCGGGACTGCAGCGCTGGCGGGACGAGGTCGGCGCCTGCTTCGAAGGCCGCCCGCCTGCGACGCAGGAGGGCAGGGCGCTGCAGGTCGTGGCTCAACGGTGGCCCATCCAGCGAGTCCATTTCGAGCAGCTCATCGACGGCTGCGCGATGGATCTGGAGCCGACGCGCTTCCCGACATTCTGCGAACTGCGCGGGTACTGCTTCAACGTCGCCTCGACGGTGGGCCTCATCTGCATCGAGATCTTCGGCTACCGGAACCCGGGCACACGGCAGTACGCCGAAGAGCTGGGTCTGGCGCTCCAGCTCACCAACATCCTGCGCGACGTGCCAGCGGACCTGGGTCGCGGCCGGCTCTACATCCCGCTCGACGAACTCGCGGCGCACGGCGTCACCGAGGACGCGTTGCGTCAGGGCCACCTCACGGCGCCGATTGCCGCATTGCTCGAGCGTCAGGCCCAGCGGGCGCGCGAGCAGTTTCTCCGCGCTGACGCCTGCCTGCCGCCAGAGGACGCCCGCCGCGTCGTCGCCGCGCGCATCATGAGTGCGATTTATCGTGATCTGCTTGCCCGCATCACGGCCCGACGGCACGACGTGTTCTCGGAGCGGGTGCGGGTGCCCCGGTTCCGCAAGGCCTGGCTGGCGGCGGCCGTCTGGCTGCGGACGATGGCGTTACCGCAGGCGTCAGGCGCGCTGCGCACCGTGAAATGACTTCTCCGGACGCAATCGTCATCGGGGCCGGCTGTGCCGGCCTGGCGGCCGCCTGCGCGCTTGCCGACCGCGGCGCCCGCGTGCTGGTGCTCGAGGCCCGCGGGCAGCTCGGGGGCAGGGCCACCGCGTTTCTCGACAGGGAATCAGGCGAGTACGTGGACAACGGCCAGCATGTGCTGCTCGGGTGCTACGCGGAGACACGCAAGTACCTGGCGCGCGTAGGCGCCTCCGACGCCGTGCAGTTCCAGCAGCGGCTCGCGTTCACGAGCGTGGACAGGAAACAGGTGGTTACCCGGCTCGACTGCCCGGGGTGGCGCCCGCCGTTCCACCTGGCAGGCGGACTGTTGCGGTGGAAGGCTCTGGGGTGGAGTGACCGCCTGGCCGCGGTGCGCATGCTTCGGCCGCTGCAGGCCGCCCGGCGCGCGGTGACCCACGATGCCCCGGCTCCGGTTCTCGCCGGCGAAACCGTGGCTCGGTGGCTGGAGCGACACGGACAGACGCCGCGGCTCGTTGCGCTGCTCTGGGAGCCGCTCGCCATCGCGGCCCTGAACCAGCCGATCCACGAGGTGGAGGCCGCCCCGTTCGTGCGGATTCTTGGCCAGATCTTCAGCGACGATCCCGCCGACGCGGCACTCGGGGTGCCGGTTCGGCCGCTGCACCAGGTGTTTGGCGAACCCGCGCGAGCCTATCTCGAGGCTCGCGGCGGTCAGGTGAAGCTCGACGCACTTTCGCGCGTCGTGCTGGCGGGGGACCGGGTGGGGTACGTGGACACGCGCGGCACGTCCATTCGCGCCGACGCGGTGATCGTCGCCGTCCCATGGTTTGGACTCGCCGGGGTGCTCAGGGGACACGAGTATGGCCCCCTGAACGACCTTGTGGCCCGCGAGACGCTGCGCGCCTCGTCCTCCATCGTCTCGGTGAATCTCTGGCTCGACAGGGGATCCCTGCCCGCGCCCTTCGTCGGCCTGCCGGAGCGCAACTTCCACTGGATGTTCGACAAGCGATGGGCGTTCGGCGAGTCGGCGTCGCACGTGACGCTCGTCGCAAGCGGCGCGGACCACATGCTCCGCCGCACGAACGAGGAGTTGGCCGAGCTCGCGATCGAGGAAGCCACCGCGGCCCTTCCCGAGCTGAAGCGGGCGCAGGTCGAGCGAATCCGAGTGGTACGCGAGCCGAACGCCACGTTCTCGCTGCGCCCTGGCGAGCCGCCGCGCAGCGGCGTGGAGACGCCGGTCCGCGGTCTGCTCGTTGCCGGCGACTGGACCGACACCGGCCTGCCTGCCACGATCGAGGGGGCGGTCCTCTCGGGGCACCGGGCGGCTGCCGCAGTGGCCTGACGCCTGCGCCGGGCTACAATTCGATCGGGGCTCGTCGTCCCGCATTCCTTATCAGGACCTTTCAGGACATTCATGAACGCGACCATCACGACCTCCGAGATCCACTCGTACCTTGGCGATGAAGCCGAGGCGCTGCTGAGCTACAAGGCGAAGGGCTTCCCGAAGGAGACGCTGCATCTGCCCGGGCCCGACTACATCGATCGGGTGTTTGCGCTCACCGACCGGTCGCCGAGCGTGCTGCGCAACTACGCGCAGATCCTGAATTCGGGTCGTCTTGCCGGTTCCGGCTACGTGTCGATCTTCCCTGTGGACCAGGGCATCGAGCATTCGGCGGGATCGAGTTTCGCGCTGAATCCCATCTATTTCGACCCCGAGAACATCGTCAAGCTGGCCTACGAGGGCGGGTGCAACTGCGTGACGTCCACGCTGGGGGTGCTTGGGTCGGTGGCGCGCAAGTGGGCCCACAAGATCCCGTTCATGGTGAAGCTCAATCACAACGAGTTCCTGAGCTATCCGAACCGGTACGACCAGGTGATGTTCGCCTCGGTGGAACAGGCGTTCGAGATGGGAGCCGTTGCGGTGGGGGCGACCGTGTACTTCGGCTCGGAGGAATCGACGCGGCAGATCCAGGAGGTGGGTGAGGCGTTCGCGCGTGCCCACGAACTCGGTCTGATGACCGTGCTCTGGTGCTACACGCGCAATCCCGCGTTCAAGACCAGGGACGTGGACTACCACGTCTCGGCCGATCTGTCGGGCCAGGCCAATCACCTGGGCGTGACGATCGAGGCCGACATCATCAAGCAGAAGATGCCGGAGACCAACGGCGGCTACAACGCGCTCAAGTTCGGCAAGACCCATCCGAAGGTCTACAGCGACCTGATCCCTGGTGACCACCCGATCGAGATGACGCGGTACCAGCTCGCGAACTGCTACATGGGCCGCATCGGCCTGATCAACTCGGGTGGCGCGAGCACCGACAACGACTTCGCCGAGTCGGTCCGCACCGCCGTGATCAACAAGCGCGCCGGCGGAATGGGGCTGATCCTGGGGCGCCGCGCGTTCCAGCGCCCGTTTGCCGAGGGTGTCAAGCTGCTCAACGCTCTGCAGGACGTCTACCTGGACAAGAGCATCACGATTGCGTAGGGATTGACCAATCGCGCTGTCGTCGGTGGGACGGCTCTCCGAGCCGTCCGCTCCGTTGCCGCGGCGTGGCGACCACTTGGTGAGGAGATGTCCCGTTCGGAGAGCGGGCCCTGCCGAACGTCTATGTCGATTCTCAAAGTCGCCCGCATGGGCCACCCGGTGCTGCGCGACCGCGCCCGTGCCCTCGATCCCTCCGAGGTGCGCGCGGCGGTGATGCAGATGTTCATCGACGACATGGTGGATACGATGCTCGAGTACGAGGGCATCGGCCTGGCGGCGCCCCAGGTGCACGAGGGCGTGCGCATGTTCGTCGCCGGCATCGAGGACGCCGGGGGCACGCTGCGCGTCACGCCGTTCGTGAACCCGGTGATCACCCCGTTGACCGAGGTCAAGGTGGACGACTGGGAGGGCTGCCTCAGCATTCCGGACATCCGCGGGCGGGTGCCGCGGTACACGCACGTCCGCATCGAGGCGCTCGACCGCAAGGGCAAGCCGTTCCAGATGGAGTTGCACGACTTCCAGGCGCGGGTCGTCCAGCACGAGACCGACCACCTCGATGGCGTGCTGTTCTTCGACCGCATGACGCGGTTCGAGTCGCTGACCTTCCTCGAGGAGTTCTCGCGGTACCACCGCAAGCCGGCGGCCGACGAGGGCGAGGAAGCGGACGAGGAGTAGAGCGGTGGCCTACCACGCCGAAGTGCTGCTCGACAGCGTGAACCCCGCCGGCCAGCGCCTCACGACGTTCGTGCTGCGATTCCCGCGGTTCGTCCTGTCGGAGTTCAACACGCACCGCATGTTCTCGCGCAACGCCTCGAGCTCGCGGGCGATTCCCACGACGCGGCTGATGCAGCAGCTGCGCGACGACCCGGTGATCCCGGTCGAGTGGGGACGTAACCAGTCCGGCATGCAGGCCCGCGAGGTGCTCGACGCGGAGAGCGCGCGCCAGGCCGAGGCAGGCTGGCTGCAGGCGCGTGATGCGGCCCTCGTCCACGCCGAGCAGCTGCGCGCCTCCGGCGTCCACAAGCAGATCGTCAACCGCGTGCTCGAGCCGTGGATGTGGGCCAGCGTCATCGTCTCGTCCACGACCTACGACAACTTCTTCACGCTGCGTTGCCACGCGGACGCACAGCCCGAGATCAAGCGGCTGGCCGACATGATGCGCGCGGCGTTCGAGGCGTCCCGGCCAACGCCCCGCGCCGCGGGTGAATGGCACCTGCCGTTTGTCGGGCCCGACGATGCGGACCTGTCGCTGGACGAGCAGACCCAGGTGTCGGTGGCGCGTTGTGCCCGGGTCAGCTATCTCACGCACATCGGCACTCGCGACATCGAGGCCGACAAGCTGCTGCATCAGCGTCTGCTCGACGCGGGGCACTGGTCCCCGTTCGAGCACGTGGCGATCGCGGCGCCGGATGCGGCCCGGTATAACAACTTCACCGGGTGGGAGGCCTACCGTCATCGGATGGAGGAGGCGCGCACGCTCGTGATGAGCGAGGTCGCCCCCGCGTGAGCGCGCCGCGCTGGAAGTTCTCCACCACCATCAGGGTGCGATGGGGCGACTGCGATGCGTTCGGTCATGTGAACAACGCGAGCTACCTCTCGTACTTCGAGGAGGCGCGCATCGACTACTGGAAGGCAGTCGTCCCCGACGTCCCGTTCACGGGAATGGCAATCGTCCACGCGGAGGTGGACTTTCGCGGGCAGGCCTACCCCGGCGACGTGTTGACCGTGCGGGCTGCTGTGACGGAACTGCGACGGACGAGCTTCTGGGCGGCGTACGAAGTGCTTCGCGGCGATGAGGTAGTCGCCTCGGGTCGCTCCGCCCAGGTCTTCTTCGACTACCAGTCGCAGAAGCCCACGCCGATACCTGCGGCCTTTCGGGACCGCATCGCGTCCTACGAGGGGATTGCCGGCGGCGACGGTTCGTCAGGTTCGTAGCCACCGGCGATTCGCCAGG
>JAEZCY010000313.1 GCA_023429845.1 Acidobacteriota bacterium | reverse complement strand
CTGCGGCGCCGCCCGGATGGGTCGCGGCGTCGGCCGGTGCGGGACGGTTCCGCGGGCGCCCGGTGTTCATGCGTCCCATCTGGTGCTGGAAGTCCGGGTCCCACGCGTAGGTGCCGGTGGTTTCCTGGCCCGGGATGTAGGCCAGCCCCGCGCCGGGATGCCACGCCATCGCGTGCCAGCTGTGCGCACCGTCGGAGCCAGGGGACAACCGTTGTCCGCTCGTCCCGTAGCTCGCCTCGGGCGTCTCGATCGGACGCCCCGTCTGCGGGTCCACGCCGCTGGCCCAGGTGACGTGCGCGAACGGCTGCGCCGAGATGAACTCACCGGTGGCACGATCGATGACGTAGAAGAAGCCGTTCTTGGGCGCCTGCATCAGCACCTTGCGCGTGCGGCCACCAATCTGCAAGTCGGCCAGCACGATGGGCTGCGTGCTGGCGTAGTCCCAGTTGTCGGCCGGCGTCGTCTGGTAGTGCCACACGTACTCGCCGGTGTCGGGACGCAGCGCGAGTATCGAACACAGATAGAGGTTGTCGCCGCCACCCGGACTGCGCAGGTCACGTGACCACGGTGATCCGTTACCGGTGCCGACATAAAGCAGATCGAGTTCCGGGTCGTAGGCCATGCCGTCCCACGGCGTGCCGCCGCCCCCGTACTTCCACCACGCGCCATTCCACGTCGTGGCCGCGCGCTCCATGGCCGCGTTCTCGAAGCCGAGACTCGGATCCCCGGGCACGGTCCAGAACCGCCACACCTGCTTGCCGGTGTCCGCATCGTAGGCGGCGACGAACCCGCGCACGCCGAACTCCGACCCGCTCGTGCCCGTAATCACCTTGCCCTTGATGACGCGCGGCGCGCTCGTGATGCTGTAGTCGTCGGCCTTGCTTGCCACCTGCGCCGTCCACACCGGCCGACCCGTGTTCGCGTCGAGCGCCACGAGGCGGCTGTCGAGCGTGCCCACGAACACCTTGCCGTCGTGATAGGCCACACCGCGGTTGACGGGCCCGCAGCACAGGCTCGGGCCGAGCCTGGTGCGCAGCCCGCGTTCGTCGGTCGCGAACACCTGATGGGGAATCTGCGGATCCCAGGTCCATTTCAACGCCCCGGTGCGCGCATCCACGGCGAACACCACGCTCCATGGGCCCGTCGCGTAGAGCGTGCCATCGACGACGAGCGGGGCGCCCTGGATCTGGCCCGGAAACGCGTCGAGATCGGTGGACCAGGCCAGTCCGAGCCTCTGTACGTTGGCGGTCGTGATCTGCGCCAGAGGGCTGAAGTGTGTCTCGGCGGCGTCGAGACCGTGCAGCGGCCAGGGCGTGTCCGGGTCTTGGGCCTTGGGCGTTGGGCCCTGGGCATCGAGGGCCTGGGCCTTGGGCCCTGGGCCTGGCGCCTTGGTATCGGGGCCCCGGCCCGCGGTCACGGCAACGAGGCCCGACACGACAATCGCACACACGGCCACGGCCAGGGCCCGCGATCGGGAGACCACCGTCATCGCGCGGCTCCGCGCGCGGCGAGCTGCTGCTCGATCGACGGGCGCAGCGTCGGCAGGTGACGCAGCGCGTTCGCGTAGTAGATCTTGCGCAGCACGCCGTCCGGAAGGCCGAGACCGGAGATGTGCCAGCGACCGTGGCCTGGCGATCCTCCCGGCGTGCGCACCTGCGCGGGATGCGGGAAGTACTCGTCGAGCGTCTCGAGGGCGCGCCAGTGCGGACGCCAGAACTCGTCGGCGCCACGCGACTGGCTGCCGTCCGTGCCGAAGAACACACGGTCCTGGTACTTCACGAGGAACTCGCGCCACAGCCGCGGGGCTCGCCCGAGGTCCTGCACGGTCGCCGAGATCTCGACGTCGGCGTTGGGATACGTGTCGAGGAAGCGCGCCAGCTTCCCGGGGTCGTAGTACAGCATCGCGAGATGCGCGTTCACGAAGCGCGTCTTCGGGTGCTTGCGATGCATGTTCTCGCGCGCCTTCTCGATCACCTCGTGCGACGGGCCGTTCTCGAACAGGTTGCCGGTGGTGTCCCCCTTGCGCCACAGCCCCGCTTCGTACCGTTCGTTCCTCGGGCTGATCGGGTAGAAGCGCCCGATGGAATCGCTCGTGTGGATCATGACCGGCCGGTCGTACCTGGCCGCCATCGCCCACACGGCGTCGAGCCTTGGATCGTCGGCCTGGATGAACGTGCCGTCGGGATTGCGGGCGCCCTGTCCCAGTTGCTTGGACACCTTCATGCCGAGCGCGCCGGCCTTGAACGCCCGCTCCATCTCGGCGGCGAACCGCTCCGACCAGCCCGGCTCGTTGATGCCGTCGGCGCTGAACGTGATGAAGTTGGCCACGCGGTGACGGTATCGTGCGCCCGCCGCGAGCACCGCGTCCAGGTCCTTCCCGGTTCCGCCATTCAGGTTGACGATCGCGCCCATGCCGATGCTGTCCATCAGGACGATCAGCTCGTCATACGCCTTCTCCGTCGTCAGGCCGCGCGCGTGCACGTGGAAGTCCACCGCCGGGTACTTCGCCCGCCAGACGTTGGTCCGGGGCAGCCGGAGCAGCGTGAACGGCATCGGCGGCGTCTCTTCGCTGCTCGGCTGCCATCCCTCCGGCGGAGACACGTCGTCCATCGAGGGCAACGGCGGCACCCATGTCTCCCCTTCGCGGACATCGGCGGGCGCACGCGGTTCGACAGGCACCTGCGGCGCAGGGCCGGAGGCGCGAGACGCCGACGTGGGTTGCATGGACGACACGTGAACCGTGGCTGCGCCGACGACGACGGCCAGGCTGGTGATCAGGACGCGGGACCTGCGATGCATGGGGGGAGGGCTCCTCGAAGAACAGTCGCGCGCATTCTTCCACGACTGGAGCCTGTAGGTACGCCTCCCCGAGGCGTTCATCGCCGCGCCCTCTCCGAAGCGCGCCTCGGGCGCCGCTTCGTTCAGAACGTCGCCGTGCGCGCCGGTCGGCCGCGGAAGAAGCGTCTGGCGCGCAGCACGCCCCATGTCAGCACGGCCACCACGGTGATCGCACAGATGAGCGGCACGACGATGGCGGCAATCGACAGGCTGATCGCGCCCGCGGTTTCACCGGTCGCGATGACGGGATTGCCCAGGCCGACCGTGGCAACGCCTGTGTGCGCGCGGGCAACGGCGCTGGTGGCCTTCGTCAGTCCGGCGATGCCGCCACCGCCGATGATGGCCACCGGCCACAGGATCGCTGGCGGGATATCGGTCATCGTTGCCGCACTGGCCACGATGCCGGCGGCGACGGCGGCAGGGCCGGCAAGCATGTCGAGGAGGTGGTCGACGCCGGGGATGTAGTACGCGGCGGATTCCGCGGCCGTGGCGGTGCCGAGCGCGATGAGTGCGCCCTCGCTCGCCAGCCACTGGAATCCGTCGGTCAACGGCAGAAGGCCCCACCGGGCCGCGAGGCCAGCGACGAGGAACGGCAGGAACACGCGAAAGCCCGTCGCAGCGGCGAGGCCGAACCCCACGGCCACGCCGATCACCGCGTCCATGGGAATCTGCATGGATCAACGATGCCACGTCGCGGCATCGCTGCACAGCGGAAGTTGGCCACGCGCGGTCAGCGCGCCATCTCGCCCTTGTCGGAATGGTCGTCCTTCAGTACGCGCAGCGCTCGTAACGTGATGAAACTCAGCACGCTGAGGACGACGGCGATGTCGTAGCGGGCGTAGCCGGCCGCGGCGCCGATGCCGGCAGTGGCCCAGATGCTGGCCGCCGTTGCCGTGCCGCGCACGTAGGTGTCGCTCTTGAGGATGGCGCCGCCGCCCAGGAAGCCCACGCCGGTCACGACGCCCTCGAGCACGCGCGACTGCGCCCGCGCGTCGTCGGGGAAAGCCATCTGCGCGAGGAGCACGTAGCCGCTTGCCGCGGTGGCCACCAGGGGGAAGGTACGCAAGCCTGCGCTCCGGTCGCCCTTCTCACGGTCCCAGGCAACCGGCAGAGACAGCGCGAACGCGACGAGCATCACCGTCAGGGTCCGGACGAGCACATCCAGTTGGAAGGGATCCACGCGGGCCGTCCTGCTATGCGAGTCGAGGACGTCCGGCGACGCCGATGCGCACGGCAGCCCGGGGTGTTTCGTCGAGCACCCAACCCTCATCGTCTTCGACGAGCACGCGGCCGCCGAGGGGAGACACCGCCATGCGCGCGAGGCGAACGGCGTCGCCGCGGCATTCGAAGTACCGCTTCAACACGTTTACACCGAAGCCGTTGTCGATCCACCAACGGTCGTCCTCGTGGCGCACGAGGACATCGCGGACATCTGGCGTCACCACGCGCTCGTCGTGAGCAGCCTTCGTGCCAGTCGCACGCTTCCGTGAAATGGCGCGCCACACGGACTCGGGGACCGCATGAGTGACCCGAGATCATACATACGGGCCGTTGTTGCACATCGCGGCTAGCCGCCGCTCATGATGTAGCGCTCGAGCGTGCTGATGGTGAACTGCTGCTCCTGCACGATGGCGCGTACGACGTCGCCGATGGAGATCACACCGACGAGGCGCGCGTCCTCCATCACCGGCAGGTGCCGGATGTGCCGCTCGGTCATCAACGCCATGCACTCGCCGCACGTCCAGCCCGGCGCCACGCTGACCACATCGTCGGTCATGATCTCGCGCACATACGTGTCGCGCGAACTCTTGCCGTGCAGCACCATCTTGCGCGCGTAGTCCCGCTCGGACAGGATGCCGAGCAGCTTGCCGTCGTTCACCACCAGTGCCGCGCCGATGTTCTTCTCGGCCATCATGCGCAGGGCATCGAAGACGGTCGCGTCGGGCTGGACCGAATACACGTCCGGCTTGGCCGCGAGCATCTGTCGCACGAGAGTCGTCATGGCACACTCCCTGGAAAGTGGGCACGCTATGCCGCCTTTGCGCGAGAGTCAAGCCCTGCCGTACACGCTTCAGATGACCAGGTAGTGCCTTTCCCGTATTGCGCGGGATTCGCGCGCCCCCGATCATGCGCCCACGCATGAACGAACTCATCCAGCGCCTGGACGACACCGGCGCCGCCCCCGCGGTCGCCTCGCCACCGCGCCCGCCGTTTGGCGCCTGCGCGCTCGTTGGCCTGGGCGGACTCTTCGCCGGGGTGACCGGCCCCCTGCTGAGCACCTTCGTGCCCCTGCTGGTGCGCGAGGCCATCGGCGACAACAGGCTGGCGATCGGCGCCGTCATGGCCATCGACAACGTGCTCCTGCTGGCGCTGGTGCCGATCTCGGGCGCGCTGTCGGACCGCGCGGCGGCCCGCGGGAACGGGCGGCTGCCGCTGGTGCTCGCCGGCTTCGGCCTGTCGGCTCTCGGCATGGCGCTCTTCCCCTGGGCGCCGCCCCTCGGCATCGTGGGCATCGTCACCGCGATGCTGGTGCTGTACACCGGCATCAACCTGCAGCGCTCACCGGTGCAGGCGCTCGTGGCCGACATGGTGCCGTCTGCTTACCGATCGCTGGCAACCGGATCGGTGACGTTCCAGATGTGCGTCGGCGCGATCGTCTTCCTGATGATCGGGCGTGGGCTCGGGATGCAGGCCGGGTTCCTCGTCGCGGCGGTGACGGTGCTCGCCATTGGTGCGGCGATGGCGCTCGGGCTGCACGAGCCACGGCGTCCGGCCGGGACCGCGGTGGAGGCCACCCACCAGGCCATCGGGCGCGTCGTCGCCGACGTGCTCGGCGGGCGTGTTCCCGGTCTGCGCGCCGTGTTCGTGGCGGCGTGCCTCCTCCAGTTGACGTTCCAGACGTTCTCCACGTGGTTCTCGCTGCACGCCACCGAGCGCTTCCCGATCCGCGGCGAGGATGCCGCGATCGGCTTCATCGCGTGGGCGGTCGGCGGCGTGATCGGCGCGTTGCCGGCTGGCATGATCGGCGTCCGGCTCGGACGGCGCACGGCCATTCTCGTGGGCTTTGCCGCGATGGCGGTCACGTTACTCGCGCTGGACCGCGTCGAGTCCCTCGGCGCGTCGGTTCCACTGCTCATGCTCGCGTCCGCAAGCTGGACGATGCCGAGCGTCAACGCGTATCCGCTGTTCGTGGAGCCGATTCCGCGCGAGCGGCGTGGGGTGATGGCCGCGCTGTTCCTCCTCAGCATGGCACTCGGCGGAGCCGTCGGCGACCCGCTCAACGGCGCCGTCTTCGACATCGCCGGCGGCTATCGTCCGCTCTTTCTGCTGATGGCGGCCTACTCCGCACTCGCGGCGATCGTCGTCCTGCGCGTTCGCCCCGGCGTCGGCGAGGCGAACACCGGCCCCGCGTGAACGCAGGGCCTTCGTGACCGCAGGCCCTGAAACGTCGTAGCCGCCGGTGCCGGTGAACGTTGTAGCCGCCGGGCCTTGCCCGGCGGGCAGGCGTCCCGACCGGCGCGCCACGCGCGCCGGCGACAAGGCGCTCCG
>JAEZCY010000080.1 GCA_023429845.1 Acidobacteriota bacterium | reverse complement strand
GACGTAGACACCGACGGCGCGGCAGACGGACGGCCGCGCCGCGTAGCAGACGGACGGCCGGGACGCGTGGCAGACGGACGGCCGGGACGCGTAGCAGACGGAGGGCCGGGACGCGTAGCAGACGACGGCCGGGACGCGTGGCAGACGGACGGCCGGGACGGCCGTCCCTACCTGACGTGTGGCGATGTGTCGAGCGTGCGCACGTAGCGGGCAATCGCGTCCTGCCATGTCGGCAGCGGCGCACCGATGGCGGACGCGAGTTTCGCATTCGACAGCGCGCAATAGACGGGACGGCTCGCGCGCAGCTGCACGTCGTGCACCGACGTCGGCACCAGCAGCGCCGGGTCGGCGCCGAGCAGCGCCGCGATGTGCTGCCCCACCTCGAACCAGGTCGCCTGACCGGTATTCACGCAGTGGAACACGCCCGACGGCACGTCGCGCGCGAGCAGGGCGAGCGTCGCGTCGCGCACGTCGCCAACGAAGCTCGGTGTGACGATGCGGTCGGAGAAGACACGCGCGCTGCGACCTTCGCGCAGCGCGGCGGCGATCTTGTCCACGCTGCTGCGCGCCTGCGGGCCACCGAACAGGCTCTCCACGCGCAGCACGTACCAGCGGGGCGCGTCCTGCGCGAACCACTCTCCGAGCAGCTTGGAGCAGCCGTAGACGCTCACCGGGCGCGCCCGATCGGTCTCGCCGTACGGCGTCGCGGCCTCGCCGTCGAACACGAAGTCCGTGCTGTAGTGCACGAACGTGGCTCCGACCTGCGCCGCAGCCGCTGCCATCGACCGCACCGCCAGGGCGTTCACGGCGAGCGCGGTCGCCGGATCGTCCTCCGCGCCGTCCACGTCGTTGTAGGCCGTGCAATTGACGATGGCGTCGGGGCATATGCGCTCGACGATCGCGAGCAGCGCCGCGTGGTCGCGAACGTCCACGTCGGCGCGCGTGACGCCGATCACGTCGTGCCCCGGCACGCCGGCGAACGTGCTGCCGAGTTGCCCTGCGGCGCCGACAACCAGGAGCTTCACCGGAATGCCTCGATCTGACGGTCGTCCAGCAGGCCTTCCCATCGCGCCACCACCGCGGTCGCCAGGCAATTCCCCGTGACGTTGACAGCCGTGCGTCCCATGTCGAGCACCTGGTCGATGCCAAGGAGGATCGCCGCGCCCTCGAGCGGCAACCCGAAGGTGGTCAGCGCCGCGGTGAGTACCACCAGCGCCCCGCGGGGCACCCCCGCTACGCCCTTGCTCGTCAGCATCAGCGTCAGCATCATCACGAGCTGCTGTCCCCACGACATCTGGATGCCCGCCAGCTGCGCCACGAAGACGCTGGCGATCGACAGGTACAGCGCCGACCCATCCAGGTTGAAGCTGTAGCCGGTGGGCAGCACGAACCCGACGATGTTGCGGGGCACGCCGAAGCGGGCCATCACGTCGAGCGCCTTCGGGAGGGCGGCTTCCGAACTCGCCGTCGTGAAGGCGATCAGGAACGGCTCACGGATGGCGCGCAGGAACGTGAAGAACGGCACGCGGATCAGCAGGGCCACGCCGCCGATGACGATGAACAGGAAGATGAAGAGCCCGAGATACATCACGCCCACGAGCTTGCCGAGCGTCACCAGGATCGCCAGCCCGCGTCCGCCCACGGTTGCGCCGATGGCGGCCATCACGCCGATGGGCGCAAAGCGCATGACATAGGCCGTGAAGCGGAACATCACCTGGGCGACGGCGTCGAAGAACTCGATGACCGGCCGGCCCTTCTCTCCGATGGCGGCCAGCGCCACGCCGAAGAACGTCGCGAACACGACTACCTGGAGGATGTCGCCGCGCGCCATGGCGTCGAACACCGACGTCGGGAACATGTGCAGGACGATGTCCCAGCCGCTCTGTTGGCGCTGCGCCATGGCGGCGACGTCGGCCGTGGCGCCCGCAGTCATCACCACGCCGGCGCCCGGCTGGAAGTAGTTCACGAGGCCGAGCCCGAGGAAGAGCGCGATCGTCGTCGCCACCTCGAAATAAATCAGCGCTTTCACGCCGATGCGGCCCATGGACTTCATGTCGCCCGTGCCCGCGATGCCGACGACGAGCGTGCTGAAGATCAGCGGCGCGATGATCATCTTGATCATCCGCAGGAACACGTCGGCGAGGGGCTTCATGGCGACGGCGAACTCGGGGGCCACCGTGCCCAGGAAGATTCCGAGTCCCAGTCCGACGAAGATCTGCGCGGTCAGACCCGGCCACCGCCACCCGCGTGGCGCGACGGGTGACGCGTCGGCGCCCGGCGCCGCGATGTCGATTCTGGCCATGAGGAGTCCTGCGCCTCAGCGCTGTGCGTAGAACGCGGCGATGGTGTCCACCACGTGCTGCTGCTGGGCCTCGGTGAGTTCGCTGTAGATCGGCAGGGCGAGCGTCGTGTCGGCCGCGCGCTCCGATTCGGGCAGGGTGCCGGCGGGCACCCCGAGGTACGCGAAGCACGGTTGCAGGTGGAACGGCACGGGATAGTAGATCTCGGAAGCGATGCCGCGCGCGCGGAGGTGGTCGCGCAGCGCGTCTCGCCGCTCCGCCCGGATCACGAACTGGTTGTAGATGTGGCGTCGGTCCGGCGCCTCGACGGGCAGTTGCACGAGCGCCGCCGGCGCCAGCGCCGCGAAGAGCTGCCGGTAGCGATCGGCATTGCGGCGGCGCGCCTCGGTCCAGCCGTCCAGGTGCCGGAGCTTCACGCGCAGCACCGCGGCCTGGATGGCCGCCATGCGGAAGTTGCCGCCGACCTTCTCGTGGTGGTACGTGCGCTGCGCACCGTGCACGCGCAGCAGCCGGACGCGCGCCGCCGTCTCGTCGTCGTTCACGGTCACGAGCCCGGCATCGCCGGCTGCCCCGAGGTTCTTGCTCGGATAGAACGAAAAGCAGCCGAAGCGTCCGAAGGTGCCGAGCGCGCGATCCCGGTACGTGGCGCCCATCGCCTGCGCGGCGTCCTCGATGACCGGGAGTCCGTGTTCCTCCGCCACCGCGAGCAGGGGCGCCATCTCGGCAGCCTGTCCGTACAGGTGCACCGGGACGACCGCCCGTGTGCGCGGCGTGATGGCGCGGCGCACCGCATCGATGTCGAGGTTGTACGTGACGGGATCGATGTCCACCAGGACGGGGGTGGCCCCCACGCGGCTCACGCAGCCGGCCGTGGCGAAGAACGAGTAGGTCGGGACGATGACCTCGTCGCCGGGCCCGAGGTCGAGGGCCATCATCGACACCAGCAACGCGTCCGTGCCTGACGACACGCCAATCGCGTGCCTCGCCCCAAGGTAAGCGGCGGCTTCCGCTTCGAACGCCTCGACCTCCGGGCCCAGGATGAACTTCTGGGTGTCGATCACCCTCGTGACGGCTTCGACCACGGCATCGCGAATCGGGGCGTACTGGGCGGCGAGGTCGAGCAGCGGCACCTGCATCACTGGGAGCCCATGCTACACTCGCCGCGCCGTGGCGGCCAATGACCTCCGCGCGCTCGTCGCCTACCGCGGGCTGCTCCGCGGCCTCGTCCAGCGCGATCTCACCGTCAAGTACAAGGGGTCCCTGCTGGGCGTCGCCTGGTCGCTCCTGCACCCGCTCGTCATGGTGGCCGTGTACACGCTGGCGTTCCGCTACGTCGTGCAGGTGCCCATCGAACGCTTCCCGTTGTTCCTGCTGAGCGGCCTGTTGCCGTGGATGTTCTTCACCGGCGCACTCGGGGCAGCCACCAGTTCGATCGTCGACAACGGCACGCTGGTGCGCAAGGTGGCGTTCCCGCGTGTCGTGCTGCCCGTGGCGGCCGTCGCCTCGGCGCTCGTGCAGTTCGCGATCATGTACGTCGTGCTCGTGCCCACCGCCATCGTCATCGGCCCGGGCCTGTCGATGGCCTGGGCGGCAATCCTGCCTGTGGTGGTCTTCCAGACGGCGTTCACGGTGGGCCTCGGCCTGCTTCTCGCCACGATGTACGTGTTCGTGCGCGACGCGCGTCACCTCCTCGACGTGACGCTGCAGGTCTGGTTCTGGCTGACGCCGATCGTCTACGCGGCGAGCCTCGCGCCCGAGGGGCTGCGGCGCTGGCTGCAACTCAATCCGATGCTGCACTTCGTGAGCGCGTACCAGCAGATCGTCACCCGCCAGACGGTCCCGTCCGCGGCGACCTTCGCCCTGCTCGCCGTCATCGGCACGACGACGCTGCTGGTCGGGTGGACCGTGTTCGGCCGCGCGCAGAAGCGCTTCGCGGAACACGTGTAGGGGGGACTCGGGACTGGGGACTCGGGACTGGGGACTGGGGACTCGGGACTCGGGAAGCCGGAACCGAAGCTGGGAAGCGCGAGGCCGGAAGCCGGGGACGGCTCGCTATCGCTCTCGCACCACGCGCGCCCCGGGCGACCCCGGCCGGCGCGGCCACTCGATACGCGGTTCGGTCCACACCGGCACGTCGTTGACGGCGTTGCCCCACCGCTCGGGCGTGGATTCCAGCACGATGCGCACGCGCTGCCCCGCCCAGGGCTGGAGCGACACGTCGATCGGGACCAGCCGGCGGTGCTCGACGAGCATGAGCGGAAACAGTGTGAGTGCGGCGACGTCCGTGCGGCCGCCCGCGTGCTCGACCGCGGCGTGCATCTGGATGCCGTCACTCTCCGCGCCCCACAGGTCGGCGCGCATGGCCGCGCCCACCCGCAACATGGCGTCCGGCGGCACCTCCACGGTCCACGCGATGCGCGACGTCGGCATCGCGATGATCGCGGGGTAGACGCGGCCGAAGAACACAACCGTCTGTCGCGACACGCCGTCGTGCAGCGACGGCCACGTCGTCTCGATCCGTGCGTCCGGCAGCGCCTCGATCAGATCCAGCCGGCCGCGCGATGGGGTTGGCCACAGCGCCACGAGACAGCCCCCCGCGACGACGAGAACGGTGGCCGCGCGAGCCGTGCGGTGTACCGCGCGCGCGGCGTCGCGAGGTGTGGCGGTACCTGAGGCTTCGTCTGCAGGAATGACTCGCTGCGGCCACAGCCCCACCGCCAGGGCGCAGGACCACGCCAGAACGAGGTTGAACAGCGCCAGGACGGCCATCACGGTCGGCCACGCACGCATCCACGCCGGCCATGGCCCCAGAATCTCGTGCAGCCAGTACGGCAGCGTCGCGCGGCTGGCCGTCGTCTCGAACACCAGGTCGCCCCACTGCTCCTCGCCATCGACGAACAGTCGGCCCCGCGGCACTCGATCGTCCCGGGTCACGGCAAACGACAGGGGTGCGCCATCGCCGACATTCACATGCCGGAGGAGCAGTTCGAACGCTACGCCCCTGGAGTGACGCTGCGGGCGAAAGGGCACGCGCAGCGAGCCGCTGGACGCGTCGGCGGCTCTCACCACGACACGTTCGAGCCGCACCCGCGCCTCGCCGCGCACCTCGGAGATGTCCACGAGCAGGTCGCCCCGAGTGGGGCCACCGAAGACCGGGCGAAGCCAGACGCCGTCGAGCCCATCGGCGCCCATGACGAACGTCTGTGTGAGGCCGCGCGGCGACCCGGCCGAGGCGCTCAGGCCGTCCTGGCGGTGCGCCCACGAGGACACCAGCCCGTGCGGCGTCAGGAACCAGCGATTGGTCTGCCAGGCGAGAAGCGCACCGTAGAGCAGCAGGAACGCTGCCCACGCGCGCGAAGACGGGCGCACGCGGGACAGCGTAGATCAGTGCAGCGTGAATCGCAGAATTCCCCTGCCCTGTGATTGCGCCAGCGTCAGGATGGCTTCGAAGGCTGGCGGTCCCTCAGCTCCCGCAAGCGGTGCATCAGCGCGCTGCGCCGGCCAAACGTGTCGTACAGCTCCGTGTAGAGGCGGTACAACTCCTCATAGCGCGCGTGCGCTTTCGAGTCGCACCGGTGGACACCGGCGGGCTGCGGCGCCATCGCCTCGGCGGCGTCCTCGATCGAGGCGTACCCGCCTGCCGCGGAACCGGCCGCCACGGCGCCGAGCATCGCCGCCCCCAGCCCCGACGCCTGTGCCGCGCCGGCAACTTCGATGTCGAGGCCGAGCACGTCCGCGTAGATCTGCATCAGCAGCGTGTTGCGCGTCAGGCCGCCGCCCGCAACCATGCGCGTCACGGGCACGCCGCCCTCGCGCAGCGCATCGACGACCACACGCGTGCCGAACGCCGTCGCCTCTATCAGCGCACGGTAGACATGCTCGGGCCGGGTGGCCAGCGTGGCGCCGACGAGCAGGCCGCTCAGGTCGGCATCCACGAGCGTGCTGCGATTGCCGTTCCACCAGTCGAGCGCCACCAGGCCCGTCTCACCCGGTCGCAGGCTCGCCGCTCGCTCGCTCAGCACGTCGTGCGCCGACACGCCGCGCCGCGCCGCCTCCTGCTGCACGTCGGCCGGCGTCAACGCGTCCACGAACCACGCGAAGCTGTCGCCCACTGCCGCCTGCCCGGCTTCGTATGCAAACAGCCCGGCGACGATGCCGTCCTCGACGACACCGGCGATGCCCGGCACCAGCTGCTCGCGTTCGGCAAGCACCAGATGACAGGTGGAGGTGCCGAGGATCAGCATCAGCGACCCCGGGCTCGTTGCGCCGCTGCCGAGCACGCCGGCGTGCGCATCGATCAGGGCCGCGCCGACCGCAGTCGATGCGGGCAGCCCAAGCCGGCCGGCCCACTCGGGTGCGAGCGTGCCCACCCTGGCGCCGGGAGCGACCACACGCTGTCCGCCACCCTTGCTTGCGTAGAACCCCCGCAGCCCTGGATGGAGCGCTTCCAGGTACGCATCGGTCGGATAGCCGTCGCGTTTGTGCCAGAGTCCCTTGTAACCCGCCGCACACGCGTTGCGCGCGAACGCGCCGGTCAACTGCCACACCACCCAGTCGCCGCCCTCGACGATCAAATCGGCGGCGTCGAACGTCGCCGGGGCTTCCTCGAGCACCTGCAGGGCCTTGGGCAGCAGCCACTCCGAAGAGATGCGCCCGCCGTAGCGCGGCAGCCAGGGCTCGTCGCGCGCCGCAGCCACGTCGGTGACCCGCGTGGCCTGGGGCTGCGAGGCATGGTGCTTCCAGAGCTTCGGCCACGCGTGCGGATCGCCGGCGAAGTCGTCGCGCTGCATGAGCGGAGCGCCGTCGGCGGTCACGGGCAGCACCGTGCAGGCCGTGAAGTCGATGCCGAGCCCGATCACCTCGTCTGCAGGGACGAGCGACGAGGCGAGTGCGTCGCGCACGCACGCCTGGAGCGACTCGAGCCAGTCGGCGGGATGCTGCAGTGCCCACTCGGCTCCGAGCGCCTTACCGGTCGAGGGCAGCCGCTCGTCGATGACTCCGTGGCGATACGTGCTGACCGCCGTGCCGAGCACGCGTCCGTCGCACGCGTCCACGACGAGCGCGCGCGCCGATTCGGTGCCGAAATCGATGCCGATCACTGCGGCCATGTCAGCCCAGCACCTCGCACTCCACGTCGAGCACGTCGCACACGCCTTGCAGCTCTGCGAGGCAGTCGCCGTACACGCCGTGGATGTGGTTGCAGTTGAACGCCTCGATGAAGGCGTCCGGCGTGCACGAGAACTTCGCGAAGGCGTGCGGCCAGTTGTCCTGGCTGATCGCGGCGACCTCGTGGGCGCGATCGCCGAGGTCGGCGAACTCGGCACGGAACGCCACCATCCGGTAACGCCCTGCCCGGCGCGTCAGGCGCGCGAGCGTGACCGGGCCCGGGGCGGCCACGTGGTACACGGAGGCGCCACCCGCCGGGAAATAGAAGCCCTGGGGACGGAACTCCGTGCGGGCGAGGTTCTCCACCGGGTCGAGGCTGCCTGCGGCGAAGTACGTGGCGTGCTCGCCGCTGTTGCAGAGGTCCCAGAGCCCGAGGTCGGCATGGTAGTGCCGCACGTCGGCAAACAGCACCGGCGTGCCCGACAGATGCTTGAAGATCTGCATCGTCAGGGCGGCGTCGGAATCGGCTTCCGTCGCGCAGACGATCGAGGGCTTCGGTGAGCCGTCAGGGTGGTAGGGATCGTTGAGGAACGCTTCCGCCACGTCGGCCGTCGCGAAGTGTTCGGTCAGTTCACGCTGCCCCTTGATGCCGCAGAAGTCGTAGCCGAACTCCTCGATGAGGTCGATCGCGCCGTAATACATCCCGAGTTGGCGACGGAGCAGGTCCTCGGTGAGACGGAACGTCGCGTCGGGCGCCGTCCAGTGGATCCGGCCCAGGTGCTGCTTCAGGTAGGCCAGGGCCGGTTCCACGCGGGTTCCCGCCGCGAGCTCACGCTCCGCGCGACGTACGAGTTCGAACTGGTCCACGTGATCGACGTCGATGCCGAACTCGGCCATCCATTGCGCCGGGTCGATCACCGTCGTGTCGATGCCGAGCGAACGGCCGCCGATCAGCGCGTAGTTAAGCCCCTTGAGCCGACGCGCGGCGGCCACCGCACGCACGCGCGTGACCAGCGCGCAATACACGGCGGGGTCGTCGAGATCGCCGAACGTCTTGGTGAAACGGATGCCCGCCTGGTCGAGCGACCCGGCGTTGGCGAGCATGCCGACCAGACCCGGATACTGCGGGTTGACGCTCGCGAACATCGCGATCGGCTGCGGGCAGAACTGCCCGGCCACGCGGGCGTACTGCGGCCACGCCCACACGGAGAAATTGAAGATGACGGCATCGACGTCGGCCGCGGCCATCGCCTTGCCGTTGCGCACGGCGATGTCGTTGCGCCAGATCACCTCGTCGCCGAGCACGACCTCGTGACCATCGGCGCGGAGCCTGCCGGCGAGCGCGTCGCGGAACTGCCGCTGCACGGGCGCGAGCGGCTGGCTGAGGAAGTCGCGGCCGTCCCCGAAGTCGAGAAGGCCGATGCGGAGCGGTCGGTTCTGCAGATGGTCAAGCATAGAAATTCGTCGTCCCACACGTCAGGTAGGGACCGCTGTCCCAGCGGTCCGTCGGCACGGCTGTCCCAGCGGTCCGTCGGCGCCGCCGTCGTCGGCACGGCGCGCATCTCCTCAGTCTCCGTCCATGATCCACGCCTCGTCGAACGCGACGTGCTTGATGCTCTTGCGAGCGAGACGACCGTCTGCGTCCTTCGTGCTGCTCGCCGGCGGGAGGAAGATGCTGTACGTCACGTGGATCGTCCCATCGCGTGCCTGGATGATCGACGGGTAGTGGTACTGGCCCTGCTGCGCCTCTTCCGCACCGTCGGGGTCGCGTTCGAGGTGGCGCCGTGCTGTCCACGTGCGCCCCTCGTCGTCCGACAGCGCGACCGCGAGGCTGTACCGGCCGCGCTCGAGATCGTTGTAGACGAGCGCCCAGCGGCCGCTCTGGAGCACGGCCACGTCGGGGCTGGTGCCCGGGTTGGGCAGGTCGGTGTCGCGCACGGTGCTCCACGTCTCACCGCGGTCGCTGGACTCGCTCACGTGGATCCGCTTGGGTGGCGGGCCGTTGTCGCGCATGTACGCGACGATGGTGCCGTCCTTGCGCCGGGCCAGCGCCGGCTGAATGTTGCCGCCGCCGACCAGCGGATCGCTCGTGTGCCACGTCCGGCCGCCGTCGTCGCTGATTGCCATCAGCGAGAAGCTGAAGCCGTCCGAGTAGAGCGGCACGATGATGCGGCCATCCTCGAGCTGCAGGGGATGGACGCGGGTCATCCAGCCGAGGCGGCGGGTCAGCTTGTCGGCCGCGTCCGTCTTCAGGCGATCCAGGTAGGCGCGCGCACGGGCGCCCGCGTCGCCGGCCGGCACCGAGGCCGCAAGCCTGTCGGCCTCACGACGCGTGACTTCCGCGAATCGGTCACCGGGCGTGACGTGCAGCACCTCGCTCGCATCCCATCGCGGCACCTCGCCGACGGGCCAGCGCGCGGCCGTCTTGACCTTCATCAGCGCGGATGGCCATTCGTTGGCGAGGATCGTCGGCCACAGCAGCCAGAGCGTGGCGCCGCGATCCACGAACAGCGTCGGGTTCGTGTCCGGGTAGCCAGGCGTGTCGGCCAGTTCCATCGGCGCCGTCCAGGTCGTCGTTCCGGCGCCTTGCCACGCACCGAGCACCTTGACATCGTCGGCCGTCCGTTCGCCGGATCCGTGGAACCAGGTGACGAGGAGATGCCCCTCCGGATGCTCGACGATGCTCGAGGAGTGGTTGTGCCAGTGCTCGACGGGAAAGAGGAGTTCGGCGCGGAAGCGCCCGGATGAGGGCTGCGCCGCGAGCGTCACGACGGCCGCCATCATGAGCGCCAGCAAGCCTGTTCGTGTGCGTCGTCGCATCCGTTGCCTCCCGACCGTTGGGGCGTGCAGCTCGCAGCCTGCCCGTGCCGCCGTTCCGACGTTCCGTCGTGCGCTGTTCGCCGTTCCGGCGTTCGCCGTTCGCCGTTCGCCGTTCGCCCCGCGCCACGCTAGCCGATCGGCCGCGCGTTTTCAATCAGGCGCGATCGTTTCAAAAATGAAACCACCGTATCAAATTTCTATTGACAGTCCCGCTTGGTCGCGGTCTGATGTTGCCGCGCCTTCACACGCCGTACGAACGGGTGGGCCCGTTCTCCGTCCCGCGTCCCTCCCTCGCGGGGCGGACGCGTGTAGGGCGCAGGACGGGGACCACCATGATCGCGAATTTGAAGAAAGCAGCGGGCGCCCTGCTGCTGGTCGCCCTGACCGGAGTCGGCGGCGTCCAGGCGCAAACCACTACCGGCGGACTCACGGGTGTCATCCGCGACAGCGATGCCGCCGTCGTCCCGGGTGCGACAGTCAAGGCCACGGCCACCGCCACGGGGACGTCACTCGACACCGTGTCCAACGAGGGCGGCCAGTACGTCATCCGCGGGCTGCCTGTCGGCACATACACCGTGCAGGTGGAACTGGCGGGCTTCCAGACCGTGCAGGTGCAGGACGTCGTCGTGCGCGTGAACGAGGAGGTCCGGCTCGACGTCGCGCTGCGCGTCGGCGACCTCACCGAGTCGGTGACGGTGAGCGGCCTCAGCACCACCGTCGACACCGTCTCGAGCACGCTCAAGACCGTCGTCGATCAGAAGCGCATCGAGGAGCTGCCGCTCAACGGCCGCAACCCGACGCAGTTGATGACCCTGGTGGCCGGCGTCATTCCGGACCCGCGCGCCGACGTGACGTCGGGCGCGACCTATCCGGGCACGAGCGGCATCACCGCCAACGGCGCTCGCGCCAACTCGACCAACTACATCATGGACGGCGGGTCGAACAACGACCACTACAGCAACGGCTCGAACCCGATGCCGAACCCCGATGCCCTGCAGGAGTTCTCGGTGCAGACCAACTCCTTCAGCGCGCAGTACGGGCGCAACGCCGGGGCCATCGTCAACGCTGTGACCCGCTCGGGCACCAACGCGTTCCGTGGACTGGCTTTCGGCTACCTGCGCGACTCGTCGATGAACGCCAACAACTTCTTCACGCCCGGCATCGACGATGGCCTGAACCGCAAGCAGTTCGGCGGCACGTTCGGCGGTCCGATCGTCAAGAACCGGACGTTCTTCTTCGGCTCGTACCAGGGCACGCTGCAGGACCAGCGCCCGGCCGACCTCACGTCGCTCGTGCCGACGGCGGCGCAGCGCCAGGGCAACTTCAGCGGCTACTCGCGCGTGCTGCGTGACCCGCTGACAGGGCAGCCGTTCCCGGGCAACGTCATTCCTGCCGATCGCATCGACCCGACGGCGGCGCTGATCCTCGGGCAGTACCTGCCGCTGCCGAACCCGCGGGCTGGCGACCCGGTCAACACGCTGCGCTACTCGCGGCCCAACAACTCCGACGACCACCAGTTCCTGCTGCGGATGGACCACACGTTCAGCAGCAACCACCGCCTCTACGGACGCTACTGGCGGTCGAAGGCCTCGGTGCCCGAGTACCTCGACCCGACCAACGTGCTGACGAGCGCCTTCGGCCGGACCTGGGACAACCAGATCATCTCGCTGAACGACACCTGGGTGATCTCGTCCTCGCTCGTCAACAACCTCGTCGTCACGCACAACCGGACCTACAACGACAACTTCCAGGTCCAGTCGCCGTCGTATGCCGACATCGGCATCCCGGGCGTGTACAACGACGCGAACCCGCAGTGGTTCTTCAACGTCGGCGGCTGGTTCGGCATCAACACCGGCGACACCAACAAGTTCAACCGCGACGAATACCAGTTCGTCAACACCCTGCGCTGGAGCAAGGGCCGGCACGAGATCACCACCGGCATCGACTACAGCTACGGCAAGGGCGACATCGTCAACAACTTCCGCGGCAACGGCCGGTACACGTTCAACAACGCGGCGCCGTTCACCGGCGACGCGCTCGCCGACTTCATGCTCGGCAAGTTCCAGTCGTTCGAGCAGGGCGTCGGTGAGTACAAGAACACGCGCTTCCACTACCTGGCCGCCTTCATCGAGGACACCTGGCGCGTCAACCAGCGGCTGACCCTGACGATGGGGGTGCGGTGGGATCCGAACACGCCGTACACGGACGTCAACGGGCGTCTGGCTGGCTTCCGTCCGGGCCAGAAGTCGCAGGTCTACGTGAACGCGCCAGTCGGCATGCTCTACCCGGGCGACGAGGGGTTCCCCGACAGCGGCTACGACAGCAGCTGGAACCTTTTTGCGCCGCGTGCGGGGTTCGCCTACGACGTCACCGGTGACGGCAAGACCAGCCTGCGGGCCGGCTACGGGCTGTTCTACGACAAGCCCAACACGATCACCACCAACAGCGCCGCCACACAGGGGCCGTTCGGCACCGTGGCGCGCGTGGACGGCAATGCCGCCAACAGCCTGCGCAACACCTGGGCCGGCAACACCAATCCGTTCCCGGTGGACATCTTCAACGTGCCGGCCGACGCACCCGTGGTGCTGCCGTTCAACGCCTTCAGCTACGCCGAGAACATGCGGCCGGGACGCCTGCACTCCTGGCACGTCACCGGCGAGCGCGAGATCCTGCCGACCTGGATGGTCCGCGTCGCCTACGCGGGCTCGCGCGGCGACGGGCTGACGATCGGCATCGAGCGCAACCCCGCCATCTATGTCGAGGGCGCGACCACGGCCACCACCAACCAGCGTCGTCCGCTGTTCCCGAACTACGGCAACATCACGAGCATCGAGCCGCTCGGGAAGTCCAACTACCACTCGCTGCAGGTGACGGTGGACAAGCGGCTGAGCCGCGGCCTGTCGCTGCTCTCCAACTACACGCTCAGCAAGAGCATGGACAACACGTCGGCCAACAAGCAGAACGGCGCCACGGCGGTCAACCCGTTCGACCTGTCGTACGACTGGGGCCCGGCCAATGCCGACCGCCGGCACCGCTGGGTGACCTCGGTGCTCTGGCAGGTGCCTGGCCAGTTCGACAACCCCGTGCTCGGCGCCGTGCTCTCCGGCTGGAACGTCACGGGCATCCTCACGATGATGAGCGGTCAGCCGTTCACGGTCTCGAGCGGCGTGGACAATGCCCGCTCGGGCACCGGCGGTCAGTTCGCCGACCGCATCGGCGATCCCAACCTGTCGAGCGACCGTCCGACCGCCGAGCGGATCGCGCAGTGGTTCAACACCTCCGCGTACACCGTGAACGCCCTCGGCACGTTCGGCAACTCGGGTCGCAACTCGCTGCGCGGGCCCGGCTACCAGGTCGTGGACCTCGGTCTGCACAAGACGTTCACGCTGACCAGCTCGCTGCGCACGCAGTTCCGGCTCGAAGCGTTCAACGCGCTCAACCACACGAACTTCAACCTGCCCGAGGGCAACCGGTCGTCGGGCAACTTCGGCCGCATCACCGGCGCCTCGGCGGCCGGCGGCGGCAGCGACCCGCGCATCCTGCAGCTCGCGCTGCGGTTCTGGTTCTGAGGCAACGACGTGCACGCACGCTCAGACGGTACGGAGGCCTCAGGGCCTCCGCTTCTCCGCGGCCTCTTCTCGGCGGCCGTCACACCGCGCACCGCGACAGGCGCGCTCGACATCGCCGCGTTCGACCGCGTTCTTGACCTGCTGCTCGCGGCCGGCGTCGAGGGCGTGTGTCTCGGTGGCGCGACCGCCGAGTACCCCCACGCCACGAGCGAGGAACGCATCCGCCTCATCGAGCACACGGCAACGCGGATCGGCTCGAGCAGCATGGTCGTCGGCATTGGCGCGCCGAATCCGAACGACGTCGTGGCGCTGGGGCGCGCCGCGCTCGACGCGGGCGCCCGCGCGGTGCTGCTCTCCACTCCCCTGTTCTTCCGATACCAGCAGGAGGACCTCGAGGCCTTCTGCACCGACGCCGCAGCGAGCATCGGCGGCCCCGTGCTGCTCTACGACCTGCCGTCGTTCACCACGCCGTTCTCCACCGACACCATCGTGCGGCTGCTGACCTCGGCGCCGCACATCGTCGGCATCAAGGACAGCAGTGGACAAGGCGACCGCCTGACGCAGCTGACGACGTCGCGTGGCGACCGGCCGTGGCGGCTGCTCGTGGGTGACGACACGCTGCTCGTGGACGCCATGCGTGAAGGCTGGGACGGCTGCATCTCGGGCACATCGGGCGCGTTCCCCGAGCTGATGCTGGCGGTGATGCGGGCCGCGCGTGCCGGCGACGCCGAGGCGTTGGGCGAGCTCCGGCCGCTGTTGCAGGAGCTGTTCACGCAGATGGGGGTATTCCCCACGCCGTGGGCGATTCGCATCGCGCTCGAGGCGCGAGGCATCCCCACCGGCCCGCTGCCGCTGCCGCTGTCGCCCAACCGTCGGGCGCAGAAGGCCGGGTTCGCGGCGTGGATTCCTGGCTGGCTGGCCCGCCTGGAAGCCGCGCTCGGGCACGGCCTCGTCGGCGTGCGCTGAGCGCATCAGGAGCCAGGGCGGGCGGGGCTGCCCGCCCTGGCCACGTACGCCGCCCTTTCCTGGTGACTCCATGAATCGCAGGACGTTCCTTACGCATTCCCTCGTGGTGGTCGGCACGGCGACCCTCGCGGCGCGCGGCCGCTCCGGCCTCGAGCACCTCGATGTCTGGCGCGAAGGGGGCCGCTACGGCGGGTGGCCGGCCAACCACGGCATGTGGGGCTGGGGTGACGAACTCCTCGTCGGGTTCACCGCCGGCGTCATGAAGACCGGCGACCCGATGCGCCACCCGATCGACCGGTCCGCAGGTGAACAGCACGTGCTGTCGCGATCGCTCGATGGCGGCCGCACCTGGCGAGTCGAGACTCCGGCGGCGCTGCAGCCGCCACCGCGGCCCGAGCGGCGTGCGGTCACCGGCGAGCCTCTTCGCCTGCCCGTCCCGCGCGTTCCCGAATCCGCGATCGACTTCACCGAACCTGGACTCGCGCTCACGTTTCGCAGTGCGCACAAGACGGCGGGCGCCTGGATGTTCGTCGGACGCGACCGGGGCCGCACCTGGAGCGGGCCGTACATCGTGCCTGCCTTCGACACACCCGGTCTGGATCCGCGCACCGACTATGTCGTGCTGGGGCGGCACGAACTCCTCGTGTTCCAGACGGCATTCAAACAGAACGGGCGCGAGGGGCGTCCGCTCGCGTTGCGCACGACGGACGGCGGCCGCACGTGGTCGCGCCTCGGCTGGATTGGCCCGGAAACCGAGGGCTTCCGCATCATGCCCGCCACCGTCGCCCTCGATGCGCAGCCGTCGGGTCGTCGCCTGTACAGCGTGATACGCCGTCGCGACGACACGCGCCACACCCTCGAGGGCTACCGCAGCAACGATGGGGGCGAGACGTGGGAGTCGCGGGGCATGGTTGCCGCCGAGACGGGCCGCGGCAACCCGGCGTCGCTCGTGCGCCTGGCCGACGGGCGGCTCTGTTGCGTATATGGCTTCCGCGCCGAGCCGTTCGGGATCCGGTTCGTCATGAGCCGCGACGAAGGCAAGACCTGGTCGGCCCCGCGCGCGCTGCGTTCCGACGCAAGCGACTGGGACGTCGGCTATCCACGTACGGTGGTGCGGTCGGACGGGCGCCTGGTCAGCGTGTACTACTACAACGATGCCCGCGGCCCGGAGCGCTACATCGCCGCGTCGATCTGGCATCCCGACGATGTGAGCTGAGCGAGCGCGTCGGGCAAGGCCCGACGCCTACGTACGGGCCGACCCGGCCTCCGTCATCGGGCCGCCGGCCTTCGTACGTTCGGCGTTCGCCGTTCGCCGTTCGACGTTCGCCGTTCGTACGTTCGCCGTTCGCCGTTCGCCGTTCGCCGTTCGAATCGGCCCCGTGCGGACGTCATCCGTCCTACAGCGTGTCGCTGTCGGGCACCGTGGCGTCTGGCAGCCGGCTGTCGGTGCCGCGCTTCGTGATGAGCGGCCACAGCAGGGTGAGCGCCGCGAGCACCAGGAACAGCAGCGAAATCGGTCGCGTCACGAGCACCGACAGCGAGCCTTCCGACAGCGCGAGGGCCCGCCGCAGGTTGGACTCGGCCATCGGGCCGAGAATCAGCGCGAGCACCAGCGGCCCCATGGGGAATCCCTGCTGCCGCAGCGCGAAGCCGAGCACGCCCGCGACAATGGCCGTCCACACGTCCCCTGTCGACTGATTGAGCGCGTAGCTGCCACCCAGCGCGACGACGAGGACCGTCGCCCACAGGAACTGGTCGCGGATGCGCAGGATCTTCGTGAGCACGCGGGCGCCGATCAGCCCCCACACGAGGGTGGCCAGCGAGGCCATGAACACCAGGGCGACGATCGTCGCCACGAGGTCCGGGCGGTTGCGGAACAGCAGCGGCCCAGGCTGCAGGCCGTGCATCAGCAGCGCGCCGATCAGCACCGCGGCCGCCGAGTCTCCCGGAATGCCCAGCGCCAGCGTCGTTACCAGCGACCCGCCGATGCCGGCGTTGGCGCCCGTCGTCGCGGCGACGAGCCCCTCGAGAGACCCCTTGCCGAACTTCTCCGGCGTCTTCGAGAAGCGGCGGCTCTGGTCCCACGCCAGGATGGCGCCGACGTCGGCGCCCGCTGCCGGCATGATGCCGATCCAGATCCCCATCAGCGATCCGCGGAAGCCGTGCGCCCACAGCGGCCGGGCCTCCTCGCGCGTCGGCAGCATGCCGGACGTCTCCGCCGTGGCCTCGATCTGCTGCCGCGGCGGCCCCGCCATCTGCGTGAACACCTCGGCGATGCCGAAGAGGCCCACCATCACCGGGATGAACGAGATGCCGTCGAGCAGTTCCGGCTGTCCGAACGTGAATCGCGGGTAGCCCGTGATCGCGTCGAGCCCGATCACGGCCAGCAGCAGGCCGATGACGCCGGTCGCCAGCCCCTTCAACATCGACCCGCCGGAGACACCGACGATGGTGCTGAGACCGAACACGGCCACCGCGAAGTACTCGGCCGGGCCGAAGCGCAGCGCCAGGCGTGACAGGGGCAGCGCGGCAATCAGCAGCACCACCAGGCTCAGGAAGATTCCCAGAAAGGCGCCGACCGCATTGAGGCCGAGCGCAAGGCCGGCGCGACCCTGTCGGGCGAGCGGATGGCCGTCCCACGTCATCGCGATCGACGCGGGCGTGCCCGGCGTGTTCAGCAGGATGGCCGGCACGCCGCCGCTGAAGATCGCCGCGACGAGCAGGCCGAGCAGCATCGCCATCGCCTGATCGGGCGCCACCCAGAACGTGAACGGCGTCAGCACGGCCAGCCCCATCGTGGCAGTGAAACCCGGCAGGCTGCCGAACAGCACACCGAGCCCGACACCGAGGAGTACGTAGAGCCACGCGTCGAGCGACAGCAGCGGCGCGAGCAGGAGCATGGGATCGCCGGGCATGGCTAGAACCTCACTCCTAGTCCACGCTCGAAGAGCAGGCTCAGGATCGTGCCCATGACGACCGCAGCGATCGTCGCGCCACGCCAGCGCAGTCCGGTGAGCCTCAGGAAGCCGAGGACGAAGACCCCGGTCAGCACCCCATACGGCACGACGCGCCAGAGCATGGCGTAGACGGCGAGCGCGGCCATGGTGATCGGCACGGCCCGGTGGTGGCGGACGAACGGCGGCGCGGCGGCGCCCGGCGACCGCAGGAGCAGCAGCGCGGTCACGAGCAGCCCCAGGCCGAGCACGCGTGGCATGAGCGCCGGACCCGGCACCCCTTGCTCGCCAGGCGGATAGGCGATCGTGGCGAGGAGGATGCCCACCGAGAGCACGGCGAGCGCGGCGGCGACGAGACGCGGCCCGTTCATCAGCGCACGAATCCGAACTCGCGCACGAGGCGCGCATACCGCGTCGTCTCGGAGGCGACGAACGCCCGGAAGGCCTCGGCCGGCAACGGCTGCACGTCCAGCCCTGCGGTCTCGCAGTACTTCAGGAACGCCGGCTGCTGGAACGCCGCCAGCACGTCGTGCTCGAGGCGGGCAAGCGTGGCCGCTGCCACTCCTCGGGGCATCATGAAGCCCCCCCACGCCTCGAAGATCAGGTCGAGTCCCTCGCTACGGAACGTCACCGCTTCCGGGAACACCGGTGACGGCGCGTCGGCCATGATGCCGAGCAGCCGCACGACGCCGCCACGCACCAGCGCCTGCACCTCCGGCACGCCCGCCATGACCGCGTCGATGTGCCCGCCAAGCAACGCCGTGGTCGAAGGACCGGAGCCGGGGAAGGGCGCGAACACGAACGTGCGCCCGAGCGCACGCCCGAGTGCGAGCACGCCCAGGTGCCACACGCTGAGCGGTCCTGCGGCGCCCATCGCGATGCGCGCGCCGCCGCGCGCGGCGTCGACGAAATCGCGCAGCGTGCGATAGGGCGATGCCGCGGGAACGGCGAGAGCCGCGGGAGCGCGGTGATGGCGCGCCAGCAAGTCGAAGTCGTCGAGCGACAGGTCCACGTAACGCAGGTGCGGCACGATGGAGAGCTCCACGGGTGCGTACCCGACGAGGTATCCATCCGGGGCCGCGTGCTTGACCGCCGAGAACGCCACGGCGCCCATCGCGCCGACGCGGTTCTCGCACAGCACGGGCACGTCCAGCAGTTCGTTCAGTCCGCGTGCGGTGAATCGCGCCACCGTATCGGACATGCCGCCCGGCGCCGCGTGTACGACGACGCGCACTTCGCGCGCGGGCCAGGCGGCCTCCTGCCTGGTGCAGCCCGTCGCAAGCGCGCCCATCGCGCCTCCCGTCGTCAGCAGGAAGTGACGTCGGGTGGGCGCCGATACGCTGGTGCGACCGGGGCCGCCCGCCGCGGCCGTGGCGCCGCGGGGATGGCCAGCGGAAGCCCTGGCGAGGGCCGACTCAGTACGCGGCACGCTCACCACCGCGAGCCCGGCCCAGTGGGTCGAGCCACGCTCGCGCGCCTTCGGCAAACAGCGTCAGGTCGGACGCGGCATGGAACAACTGGAAACCCTCCGCGGCGAAGCGCTCGACCGATTGCGGCGAGGCCACGGGACGGCCGCACGCCTTTCCGTGTCGACGGGCGGCGTCGCGTACGCGGTC
This sequence comes from Acidobacteriota bacterium, assembly GCA_023429845.1. GTDB lineage: Bacteria > Acidobacteriota > Vicinamibacteria > Vicinamibacterales > Vicinamibacteraceae > Luteitalea. Next base: position 7,028 of record JAEZCY010000080.1, on the reverse strand, counting down.
TGCGGTCTTCAGGACCTCGGGGTGCATGAGATTGCCGCGATATCCCATCGAGAACGAGAGGTCGCTCGTGCCGACAAACAGCACGTCCACGCCGTCGACCGCGGCGATCTCCTCACAGCACTCGACGGCCGCTGCCTCTTCGATCACCACGACCACCAGCACCTGGTCGTCGGCCGAGTCGAAGTAGGACGGCACGCCGGGCCAGGTCCCCTCCGCCAGGCCCGACCCCGACCCACGCCGTCCGCGCGGCGGATAGCGGCAGGCCTGGGCGGCCGTCCGCGCAGCCTCCGGCGTGCTGGTGAACGGGAAGACCACGCCGTGCACCCCCTGGTCGAGCACGCGCTTGGCCATCCACGTCTCACCGCCGGGCACGCGTGCGATCGGCACCGCCGGGAGCCCGCGCGTCGCGAGCACGATGTGCCGCAGCGTCTCGAGCGTGACGGGGCTGTGCTCCATCTCCACCCAGAGGAAGTCGAAGCCCGATCGCGCCGCGAGCGCCGCGAGATCGAGGCTCGTGGACGTCACGGGCATGCCGACGACGACCTCGCCCCGTGCGAGCCGCGCCTTGACCGGGTTGACCCAGGGCGCCTCGGCTTGTGACTCGCTCATCGTGTAACCGGTTCCTTCATCAACCACACCTCGGCCACCTGGTTGCCGCGACCCGCTCCGCCGATACCGGGATCCACGCTCCACGTCAGCGTCAGCGCGCCGTCCGCGGTCGCCGCTCTCGGCACGGCGAACTCCACCGGTGCGACGGGCGACGGCTTGGGCATCGGCGCATGCACCTCGTGGCTGCCGTCGGCCGTGAGCCGCACGCGGACATTCTGACTGTAGATGTCGCCGGCGTACACGACGCGCACCTTGTAGGTCGCCTCGGGGTCCAGCCCCTCGTACTTCATCTGCAGCGAGCCATCGTAGAACGCCTCGGCATGGCTCATCCACGACATCCGCCAGTTGGGCACCATGCCGAATCCCGTGAGCCCCGAGTGATAGGGCCCCGGATCGTCGCGGAAGGCCGGCGGCGCCACGAGGCGCGGTTGCAGGCCCGGCGCCCCGAGATCGTCGTAGAAGCCGCCGGGGCCGGGGTCGGTCCAGCGGGCGATCCGACCGAGCGCGACGACCTTCTCGCGCTCCGAGGGCAGGGCCCGCACCGCGGCGAACTGCTCGGCAAGCCACACCCGATCGTTGAGCGGGGCGTCGATCAGATCGAGGTTGGCGCCGCGGCCGACGCCGATGGCGCGATACAACGGCACCGACAGCTGCATGCGCACGCTCTGGTAGAGCGCCTCCGCGAGCTGGAACACCCGCGTCCGCAACTCCGGCGCCACGGGCTGTGTGCCGGCCGCGAGGTGCCGCTCGGCCTCCATCATCGCCGTGGCCGCGCCGAGGCTCAGGGCATTCTCGAGCGCGCCGAGCGCCTGCTGCTGCGCCTGCTGTTCGTGCACCAGACGCCGGCGCACGAAGGCATCGTAGTAGGCGCGATAGAGGGCCTGCTGGAAGCGCCAGTTGAGCAGGTCGCGGGGCGCGGCGGCGCGCTCCATCGCCTGGAACTTCTCGAGCGTCCGCTCCACGCCCACGTTCCCGGCCAGCGGGCCGCGCCAGTTCTCCTCGAGCGACAGCAGCCCATCCGACAGCGTTTCGGTGTAGGCCGGGCCGACGAAGTAGCGCGCGTACTCACGCAGCGTCTCACGCACGTCGCCCTTGGGGTTCCAGCCGAGCCCGCTCCAGACGATCTTGTTCAGGTCGTCGTTGCAGCCCTCGGAGTACGTCAGGAAGTCCGGCGCCACCGCCAGCCACCGCTGGAATACCGCGACCTGGTCGAGCGGACGCGGGTTGATCGGCTCGCGCTCCAGGGTCCGCGCGAAGGCACCGTCCCAGAGCGGCACCGGGTACTCGGCGCGGATCGTGTGCGTGATGTCGGGGTAACGCCGCAGCTTGTACTGTCCCGGGATGCGCTTGCGCACCGTCTCGAGCGTGTCGCGGTTCTGCGGGCCGATGACAATGCCGGTGAGCCACGCGGGCTGCTTCGCCATCAGGCCATAGAACGTCTCCATCCACTCGGCCGTGAAGCCCTGGGGCGACATCCACATCTTCACCTGCGGGTGGAACCGGCGCAGGTTCGCCGTCTGCCGTTCCAGCAGGTTGAACACCAGCGACGGCTCGGTGTGCCCCGGGTCGCCGCCGGGCACGAACACCGCGTCGAGCCGCGGCAGCTGCTCGAGCACGCCTTCCCACTCGGCCACCGCCTTGGCGACCTTCTCCTCCGTGGTGTAGTCGTCGTCGAGCGCGGGATACCAGGCCCACACGTCGAGGCCGTACTTGTCGGCGAGCCGCGACATGGTGACCATCATCTCCATCTGCGGACGCGGGAAGTGCGGGCTCGTCGGCGCGTCGTCGGAGCGCGGCGGAATCAGCTCGATGGCGTTGGTGCCGAACACGGCGAGGTCGCGGATGTACTGCTCCCACTGCCGCTCGTCCCACGCGTCGTACGAGTTGGTCTTCGGCCGGTACCCGAGCTGATGCCCGCGCAGCGCCACAACCGGTGTCTCGGTGATGTCGAGCCGCGATGGCAGTGTCACGGCCTCGTGACCGATGTCCATGGCGCGCAGCAGCCGGCCCACGCCGAAGAGCACGCCGCGCTCGTCCGCGCCGGCGATGACCACACCGTCCGGCGACGTGGTGACCCTATAGCCTTCGGCGCCCGGTGCAGCACCCTGGAGACGCGAGCCCAGTGCTCCACGACGGAGCGACGCGAGACGCCCGACATGAATGGCCGGGCCCGTCGCCGGCCGTTCGCCGATGGTCCAGCGGGCCAGCGAGCGCTTCTGCACTTCTTCGAGGAGCATCGTCGCAGCCGCCCGCTCGCGGGGGGTGGCATCGGCGGCCACGACGATGGTTGCGGTTGTGAGATCGAGGGGCTGCGAGGACGGACCCTGTGCGTACACGGAGGCCGATAGTCCAAACAACCAGAGGAGGAGAGCAAGACTCGAGCGGACGGGGGCGAACATGGATGGTGCCTCCGGGAGGGAGCGCTGTGATGCCATTTTGAAAGTCGTTCCATTTTCTACACCATCTGTTTTATAAATGCCACTCATTGCAGGAAACACGATGCCGCACCTGACGCCCGATCAACTGGCGGCGCTCGCCGCCATCGACAGTCCGACGGTTGCCAACGCGATCGAGCGCTTCCATGTGCGCCGTCGGGTGGACGGCTATGCGGATCGCGATCTGCGCTGCGTGTTTCCCGAGCTCGGGACGATGCTGGGGTATGCCGTGACGTGTACGGCCGACAGCACGACGGAAGGGCGGGCCGATGGCGCGGGGCTGCTTGGCCTGTGGGCGGCGCTCGAGGCCGCGCCCAAGCCCGCGGTGCTCGTGATCAAGGACGTCGGCCCGGATCCGCGCCGCGGCTGTCACATGGGCGAGATCATGGCGACCACGGCAAAGGCCCTTGGCGCCGTCGGCTGCGTCACCGACGGCGGCCTGCGCGACGTGCGCGAGGTGCAGGCACTGGGCGGCTTCCAGTACTTCTGCCCGGGACTGGTGGTGTCACACGGACAGCCGGTGATCCTGGATGTGGGCATCGCGGTGGAGATGCACGGCCTGCCCATCGGGCCGGGGGATCTGCTGCACGGCGACTCGAACGGCCTGCTCGTGGTGCCGGACGCGATTGCGGCCGACGTGGCCGCGGCGTGCGACGAGGTGCGCCGCGAGGAGCACGCCCTGCTGGATCTGATCAAGGCGCCGGGCTTCTCGGTCGAGAAGCTGCGGCAGTGGAAGCTGACGCATTGAGGGACGGGGGCGCAATGCGGGAATGCGGAATGCGGGAATGTCGAGAACCTTGCCGTCCCTTCAGCCTCGCATCAGCGCGCGTCCCGTCTGCGAGGCCGCCTCGCGCACGGCGGCGATGATCTTCTTCTGCAACCCCTTGTCCCGCAGGCGCATCTTGGGTAGCGAGAGGCTCACCGCGGCGATGACGAGACCGTCCGGGCCCACCACCGGCGCGCCGAAGCAGCACCCTTCGAGCACGCTCTCTTCCGCGTCGGTCGAGTACCCCTGCGTGCGCACGCGCTCGTACTCCTGCTTCAACGACACCTCGTCGGTGATGGTGTGCTCGGTGAACCGATGATTGCCGTAGCTGCGCCGCAGGCGCTCGACCACATCGTCTGGCTGGAAGGCCGTGATGGCCTTGCCGAGCGAACTTGCATGGGGCGGCAGGATGCGGCCCACGGTGTTGGCCATCCGAATCAGGTGCGGGCTGTCGAGCGTGGCGACGACCTCGATCCGGTTGTCGAAGTGCATCGCCAGCGTGATCGTCTCGCCGAACTCCCGGCTCAGCCCGCGCATGGGCGGCAGCGCCGCATCCACGAGGTCGGTCACGCGCTTGCCGTCGCCCCAGACCCGGAGGTCGGAGGCCAGGCCGTACGCGCCATCTGCGGTGCGCTCGACGTAACCGGAGACCTCGAGGGTATGCAGGAGCCGGAACACGGAACTCTTGGCGAGCGCGACGCTGGCCGCGATGTCGGCCAGGCCCATGGGTTGCTCGCTCTTGCGAAGCACCGCGAGAATCTCGAGGGCGCGGCCGATCACCTTGGAGTAGTACTTGTCGTCGCGGGGGCGGGAACCCGGTTTGCGGGTCGCGGCGACGGCTGGACGAAGGGTTCGCGCTGGCATCCGAATGTCCCCGCATTGTACTGCCCCGGCCACCCGGCGGCTTAGGAGGAACCCCTGATGCGTCACGTCACACTTGCGGGCCTCGCGCTCGTGTCTGTCCTGGCAGCGGCGGCGGCGCCCGAGGCGGTGGCCGACCAGGCGCCCGTCATCACGCGGGTGTTCGGCCCCGAAACCGCGACCGGACCTTACAAGCACCCGGCCAGCGCCACCGAACTCTCCAACGGGGATCTGTACCTCGTCTACTACGGTGGGCAGGGCGAGTACGCCCGTGACACGACGGTGTTCGGCGCCCGCCTCCGCAAGGGGGCAGCCACGTGGGATGCGCCGGTGCCGATCGCGCGGGACCCGTTCCGGTCGGTGGGCAACGGCGTCGTGTGGCAGGCGCCTGACGACACCGTGTGGCTGTTCTACGTCGTGCGATTCGGCGACACCTGGGGCACGTCGCGCATCCAGGCCAAGGTGTCGCGAGACCTGGCCCAGACCTGGTCCGACGCATTCCCGCTGGCGCTCGAGGCCGGCATGATGGTGCGCAACAGCCCGGTCGTGCTGCACGACGGCACGTACCTGCTGCCCGTCTATTTCGAGGACGGCCACGACACCGAGAGCGTCGGGCCGAAGAGCACCTCGCGGTTCCTGCGCTACGACCCGAAGACGCAGGCATGGGAGTCGCTCGGGGAGATCCGATCGCCGCGGGGCAACATCCAGCCGGCGGTCGCGGAACTCACGCCCGGCCACCTCGTCGCGTATGCGCGGCGCGGCGGCGGATACGGCCCCACCGACAATGGCTGGCTCGTGCGCGCCGAATCGCGCGACGGCGGTCGCACGTGGAGCGACGGCCGCGATTCCGCGTTCCCCAACCCCAACTCCGCGGTGGACTTCCTGAAGCTGTCGTCGGGCGCCCTGCTGCTCGTCTACAACGACCACATGTGGAAGCGCACGCCGCTGATGCTCGCCCTGTCGGACGATCAGGATCGGACGTACCCCGTCAGGCGGGCCCTCGCAGACGGCGAGAACAGCTATGCCTACCCCGTGGCGTTCCAGTCGCGCGACGGGCGCATCCACGTCGTGTACACGTCGGACTCGCGCAAGGTCGTCAACCACGCGGTCTTCAGCGAGGCATGGATCAGGAGCGGCCGGTAATCACCGGCCTCCTCTGCTAGAGTCTCCGGTCGGCGTGCGCCACGTCTCGAACGACGTGGCGAGGCTGCATCCAGGGGGAGACACGTGATCACGGCCAAGGAAGTCTGGCTGCGGGGATGGGCCCGTCGCGCCAGGCAGTTGCGGGGCACGCGCACCGACATCGACGGCGCCATCGACCGCCCGTTGCCCGGGCAGCCCTTCGTCCACGGGTTCGAGGTCGCCGGCTGGGCTTCCGTGCCTGGCGACGATCCGGTGATCGCGGTTTACGTCGCCGGGCGCAAGGTGTGGGAGGGTCGCGCCGAGCAGCCGCGCGCCGACGTCGGGCCGCGCGCCCGCGGGTTCTCCGTCTTCGTCAAGTCCTCCCAGATCCCGTTTGCCGGCCGGCTGCCGTGGCTGCGGGTCACCGCGCGCAGCGCCGGGGCGGACCAGTCGCGGGCGAAGCTGCTGCACTCGCTGCCGCTCCAGCGCGGCCGGCTGCTGCCGTCGCTGCCGCGCTGGGCGTACGGCTCCGTGTGGGACCGGGCCGCGGGAAGCCTCCGACACGCCCGCATCTCGGTGGCGGGATACGCCGACCAGGCGGAATGGGACCGCTCCGGCGAAGACACCGCGACCCACATCGCCACGACGCTCGGCATCACGCGCGAGCATGCCGTGCTCGAAGTCGGTTGTGGTGCGGGGCGCGTCGGCGACAAGCTGGCGCCGCGCTGCCGGCACTGGACCGGCGCCGACGTGTCGCGCAACATGCTCGGCCACGCCCGCGAGGCCTTGCGTCGCCACCCGAACGTGTCCCTGGTGCACCTGAACGGCTTCGATCTCACCGGCGTGGACGACGCGAGCCAGGACGCCGTGTACTGCACCGCCGTGTTCATGCACCTCGACGAGTGGGACCGGTACCGGTACGTCACCGAGTTCTTCCGCGTCCTCAAGCCGGGTGGCGCGGTGTACTTCGACAACTTCGACCTGCGCAGCCCCGACGGGTGGAAGCTGTTCACCGACATGGCCGCGCTCGACGTGGCGATGCGCCCGCCAAACGTCAGCAAGGCCTCGACCGAGCCCGAGCTGACGTGGTACGCCGAGCGCGCCGGGTTCGTGGACGTCACGTCGAGCACCGGAACGCTGTGGCTCACCGTGACCGCGCGCAAGCCGCACGCGGCCGGCTCCTAGCCGCGGGGGGGGGGGCGGCGCCCCGCCGGCGCGGGGAGGGAAGAAACCGC
>JAEZCY010000071.1 GCA_023429845.1 Acidobacteriota bacterium | reverse complement strand
CTACGTACCCGTGGACCCGGCGGCGACGCAACGGGCGGCTCAGCGTGGCAGCGACTCGGTCATCTCGGCGGCCACCCACGTCACGACCGCAATCGCGGCGGCGGCCCTGGCGGCCTCCTTCGGATCGATCCGCTCCGGCGTGTCGGCTGGTGTGTGGTGAATCTGGAAGTACCGCGCGTTGTCGCCGTGCAGCGCCATCGTGGGCACCCGGCCCGCGTGCGCGATGGGACCGATGTCGGCGCCGCCGCCGCCCTGACCGAGCGGCGGGAAGCCTATCGGCCGCAGCAGCCCCACCGTTTCGGCCATCATCTGTCGTGCGCGGTCGTTGCCGGTGAACCCGAGCCGCATCGGTTCGAACACCCCGGTATCGGACTCGAGCGCCAGGACGTGATTGGTCGCCGCAGACGCATGCGCATCGCGGTACGCGAAGGCGCCCCGCAGGCCGTTCTCCTCGTTCGTGAACAGCACGACACGCACGGTGCGGCGCGGGCGCAAACCGAGACGCTTCATCAGTCTGGCCGCCTCCCACGTCACGATGCATCCCACGCCGTCATCGGAGGCGCCGACCCCGGTGTCCCAGGAGTCGAAGTGTCCGCCGACGAGCACCACCTGCTCGGGGAACTCGCGACCGGTGATCTCGCCCACGACGTTGGCCGACTCCGTGTCGGGATGCGTCGTGGCAGCCATCCTGAGGCGCAGCGTGACGGGCACGCGCCGCGCCGCCAGCCGGACGAGCCTCTGCGCGTCCTCCACCGGGATCGCCGCACCCGGAATCCGCGGCACGCCCGGCACGTACGTGAGGCTGCCGGTGTGAGGTGTTCGCAAGCCGATGGGACCGACGGCCCGCACCAGCGCGGCAAGCGCCCCGTGTCGCGCCGCGTGGACGACGCCGTGCGTGCGGTAGGCGACCGTCTGCCCGTAGTTCGTGTACGGCACGTCGAAGAGCACGATGCGGCCGCGCGCCTCGGTCGCGCGGGCGTTCAATTCGTCGAAGCTGCGAACGATGACGATCGGCGCGGTGACTCCGCCGGCGGGCGTCGCGACGCTGCCACCGAGCCCGAGCACCACGAGGGGAGACAGCACGGGCTCGACGATGTCGAGCGACTCGGCACCGCGTACCCAGCGTGGAACGGAGGTCTTCTCGAGCCGCACGCGGTCGAGACCATCCTGCCGCATCGCCTCCGCGGCCCACTCGGTGGCCGATTCGAGGTTGCGCGAGCCCGCGAGCCGCGCGCCGAAGGTGTCGCACAGCTCCGCAAGTCGATCCCACGCCGCCGTGGTCCCGAGGCTTGCGTTCATCAGGGCTGACGCGTCGGCCGCGTAGGGCTCGAGCCACGCTGGGATGGGGGGCGCCGATTGCCCGCCAACCATGCGTGGACCGACGCCGGCGGCGGTGGCCGTGGCGAGGGACGACAGGAAGCGACGACGTGAAGGCATCGGTGCGTCACCGCCCCGACGTCGATCGCACGATGATGTGCTCACGATCGACGGTCAGATCGGGCACGCGCTGCTCCGTGCCGTCGGGCCAGGTCACCCGCACGGTGACGGGCTGCGCATGCGAACCCAGGCCGACGTGCACATCCAGGGCGGACGAGGACAGATAGCTGCCGTCCGCTCCGACGCGCCGCACGATCGGCGGCGCGCCTGGTGCTTCGACTCGCAGCGTCGCACCGACGGCGAAGCGACTACCGGTCGCTTGCTTCAGCCGGAGCCGCAGCCAGTGGTGCGGGGTTTGCGTCACGTTGCGCAACAGGCGCACTGGCCCGGCGTTGTTCGTGACGACGATGTCGGTCCGTCCATCGAGATCGAGGTCGCCGAACGCAGCGCCGCGGCTCACTTCCAGCAGCGCCAAGGCCGGCCCGGCCTCTTCGGTCACCTCGCGTAACGTGACGCGCCCGGCGCGCGGCGCTCCGCCTGGAGTGTTCCCGCTGGTCGGGTTGGTCGCGTCGGCCGATGCGGACGGCACGCCGACGAACAGCTGATTGCGCTGACGGAAGGGGTTGTCGGAATCGCGGAGCGACGGAATCACGTTCACGGCGCCGTTGGCGAAGAAGATGTCGAGCCATCCGTCGTTGTCGGCGTCGAACCATTCCGTGCCGAAGCCGGTCATGGTCGCGGTCGGCGCGGCGAGCCCCACCGCGGCGCGCCGGTCCTCGAAGCCGCCGGTGCCGTCGTTCTCGTACAGGACGAAGGTCTCGCCGATCAGGTTGGCGACGACGATGTCTTCGTCGCCGTCGCGGTCGTAGTCGCCGGACGCGACGCCCATGCTGCCCTCGGGTCGTCCGGCCGCGTTGTAGGCGGTGCCCGACAGCAGGCCCATCTCCTCGAACGTGCCGTCGCGCCTGTTGGTCCACAGCAGGCTGGGCGTGGCATCGTTGGCCACGTAGATGTCCGGCCACCCGTCGCCGTCGTAATCGCCGATGGCGACGCCGAGGGTGTTGCCGAATGCGCGCGAGATGCCGGCACGCTCGCTGACGTCCTCGAACGTGCCGTCGCCCTTGTTGCGCAGCAGCCGATCCGGCACGGGCTTGTAGGCCACGGGCGCGCAGTAGTCACGGGCGCCCGCAGGCTCGGTGCACGGCTTGTTGCCGGCTGGCGTGAAGTCCACGTAGTTGCCGACGAACAGATCGAGGAAGCCGTCGCGGTCGTAGTCGACGAACGCCGCGCTGGTGCTCCAGCGTTGGTCCGCGGCGTGGGCCTGCGCGGTGATGTCCGTGAAGCGCCCGTTGCCGTCGTTGCGGTAGAGGACGTTGTCGCCGAAGGTCGTCACGTAGAGGTCGAGGTCGCCGTCGTTGTCGATGTCGCCAACCGCTGCGCCCATCCCCTGTGCCACGAGGCCGACGCCAGCCTGCTCGGTGACGTCGGTGAACCTGAGTGTCCCGCCGGGGCGGTCGAGGTCGTTGCGGAAGAGGCGGGAAGATGAAGAGGAGGAGGTGGCGTGGGGCAGAGATGGACGCGTCGGCGACGCGTCCCTACCAACTCCCGGAGCGCCTTGTACCAGGAAGACGTCGAGGTCGCCATCGTTGTCGTAATCGAACAGCGCGACACCGGCGCCCATGATCTCGGTCAGCCAGAACTCGCCGCGCGCGCCATTGTCGTGGGTGAACAACAGGCCGCTGGCCTCTGCGACGTCCTCGAACCGCGGCGTGGACGACGGCTGCGCCAGCGCGCCGATGGCGGCGGCCGACACGAGGACAGTACTGACGATCAACGTTCGCGTGTGCATTCCATCCGCATTGTGTAGCGGCCATCCGTATCGTGTGGCCGCCGTCCGTACTGTGTAGCCGCCGTCCGTATTGTGTAGCCGCCGTCCGTATTGTGTAGCCGCCGGGCCTTGCCCGGCGGGCGGGCATCACTGACCGTCGCCTGAACGTCGACGGCTACGAACCCCGTCATCTCAACTTCTGCACCTCGCGCTCGATTGCTGCTGCGAGATCCGCAAGCCCGTGCCTGCGCGCGCGGGCGAGCGCCTCGTCGGCAAGACTGCGGCCGACGGCGGTGTCGCCGCGGCGCCCCCCCACGGCACTTGCCGCGAACACGTACCGCGCGCTCTCGGCATCGTCCGGAGTCGAGAGCCTGGCCAGTTCCGCGGACGCTTCTTCGAGGCGACCAAGGTTGACGAGGACCCGCGCGTGGTTGAAGCGGAGTCCTCGCAGGCGCGGATTGGCAGCGACGGCGCGCGCGTACGCGGCCTCTGCTTCCGGGAGCCGGTTGCTCGTCTCGAAGATCAGCCCCAGCGCATTGTGGGCGTCGGCATCCTGAGGGTTGCCCTCCGCAGCCAGGCGCAGCACCGGCTCGGCGCGCGCCGGCTCCTTGGCAGCGAGGAGCGCCAGCCCGAAGGCGCGGTGGGCTTCGGTCAGCTGTGTGCCTGCCTCGATCACGGCACGGTAGTGCGTTTCCGCCTTGGGAAGGTTGCCCGTGCGGGCATAGAGCGTGATGAGGTTCACCCGCGCCTGCAGGAGGGACGGATTGCTCCGCACCGCCTGTTCGTGCAGATCGATGGCCTTCGCGTCGTCGTTGCCCGCCGACTGCAGCCCGCGCTGCATGAGGGCGGCCGCGTCGCTGCGCACCGCGGCAAGCCTGGCGCTCCAGGGGTCGGCCGGCACCGGCCAGCAGGCGAGACACGTCTGCTGGCGGGCGAGCGACGCGCGCGCGCCTTCGACGTCGCCACTCCGGCGTTGCACCTGCGCGAGCGCATAGTGCGCTGCGCCGAACGCGGGGTAGAGCGCAATCGCTCGCTCGAGGTGCGTACGTGCCGATGCGGAGTCGCCCGTGCTCAATGCCACCCGGCCGAGACCGTACTGAGCGGCGGGCTCCGCGTCGGGCATCCTGGCGGCAGCCTCGTACACGCTTTGCGCGTCGGCGAGCTGTCCGCTCTCGAGCAGCGCGTCGGCGTGCCTCAGGATGAGGAGTGGCGCCGGCGACAGGGCCGCGGCCTTCGCGAAGTACCCGGCAGCGAGGTCGTGGCGTCCGGCTCTGACGGCGAGTGTGCCCGACAGCACCCACCAGTCCACGTCCGAAGGCGCGAGGCGTCTCGCCTCGTCGTACGCGCGGGCGGCGAACTCGAACTGCTCCCACGCGTGGAGCACGAGGCCGAGTTGCCCGAAGGCATCCGCGCTGGGCGGCTGACGGAGGGCGGCGTCGCGTGCCGCCGCGATCTGGCTGCGGGCGTCAGCGGGGTAGCTGTCGAGGGGGAGCGCCTTCCAGTCGGCGGCCGGCGGCTGGAGGGTGGACGCGACGAGCAGGAGGCACGAGAGCAACCGCACCCCCTCAGTATAGGTAGGGACGGCTCTCCGAGCCGTCCGTCTGCGC
>JAEZCY010000062.1 GCA_023429845.1 Acidobacteriota bacterium | reverse complement strand
GAGCACGGCAAGCGCCGCCGGAAGGATCAGCGCCCCACCGACGCCCTGACACAACCGGCAGGCGGTCAGCTCCACCGCTGACCTGGATGCCGCCGCCCCGAGCGAGGCGAGCGCGAAGAGCACGAGTCCCGCGCGCATCACGCGGACCCGGCCGAAGCGATCAGCGACAGCGCCACTGGGCAGCAGCAGCGCCGCGAGCACGAGCAGCGGCGCATTGGCGATCCATCGCAGCTCGACGACGTGGGCGCCCCATTGGGCGCCGATGGCCGGCAGCGCGATCGTCGCTCCGGTGCCATCGAAGGTGACGAGCGCGGACGCGGCGATCACGCCGGCGATCTGACGCAGGGACAAAGAGTGGCGCTCGGGCACACCGTGCGCCTTTCACGTCCGATGCCGTCTCGCGGCAGGTGCTCCGCGGATCGGGGTGCGCCACCGTCCCTGTCGAGCCCAGCCGCGCGCTGGCGGCGCACCGTCGTCCCGGACCGCGCGCTATGACAGGCAGTGTGGGCGGCGACAGCGTGTCGGGCCGTGTACGATGGGCGGGTACACATGACCGTCGTGTCCGTTCCCTCCTGTCCGTGTTGTACGTCCGCTGCCTGCGCACGCAGGGAAGGGCAACCGCGTGGAGGAAGACGGTCGAGAACGTAGCACCCCCGACCAACGGTACCGGACGACGCCAAGCCCGCTTCCTCTATAGGAGTCGGGCTTTTTCGTTTGCCGGCGGAGACATGCATGGCCTTGTTCCTGATCGAAACGCCGCTCCCCCAGGGCTCGACCGCCGAAATCGACGCCCTCGTCGCGCAGTTTGCCGACGTCGCCCGTGCCGCGTCGGGTGAACTCATCGAAGTGCAGGTCGGCATCGATGCCGGGGTGGTCTACGGCATCGTCGAACACGATGATGCGGCGGCCATCGACACGGCGGTGCGCGAGAGCGGCCTTCCCGCGTCCGGTGCCGTTCCGGTACGCCTCGTGGGCGCCGACCTCGCGGAACTCAAGGCGAGCAAGGCGGGCGCGCAGTACCTCGTCGAGTGGGACATCCCCGAGGGCGTCAGCATGGACCAGTACCTGAACCGCAAGCGCGAGAAGGCGCCGCTCTACGCCAATGTCCCGGAGACGCGCTTCCTCCGCACGTACGTGCGCGAGGACATGGCCAAGTGCCTCTGCTTCTACGACGCGCCCGACGAGGATGCCGTTCGCCGTGCCCGCGACGCGGTGTCCACGCCCATCGACCGGTTGACGCGTCTGGGCTGAGTCCATGTCACTGCTCTGCGCCGGCCCCCGCCTGCTGACCGACGACGCGCTGCACGAGGCGATTCGCAGCTTCGTCGGCCCGCGCGCGCCCGAAGTGGATGCGTGCCGGTGCACGCTCCGGGAGGGTCTCGCTCACCTGGCGTCGCTCGGCGCAGTGGACCTGGGGGTGCTGCACCGCGACACGCCCGCCGCCTTCGAGCGGATGTGCGAGGTGACTGCGACCGTGGCGCTCGACGACATGAGCCAGGCCTTCGCGCTGTGGGCGCATCGCATGGCCATCGAGTACCTGCACCATGCCGACAGCGGATGCGGGCTGCGCGCCGAAGCGCTGCCCCGGCTGCTGTCGGGTGAGTTGATCGGGTCCACGTCGTTTGCCACCGCCACCGCGAACTTCCTCGCGGGCGCCCCGATGCCCCTTACCTTCCGCCGCCGGGCGGACGGCGCACTCGTCGTCTCGGGTCGCATTCCCTGGGCGTCGAACCTGGCGCCCCCGTTCGTGTCGATCGCCGCGGCGGCCAACATCGCCGACGCCGACGATCGGGTGGTCTTCGCCTACACGCAGGACACGCCGGGGCTCGTGCTCCCGGAGTATCCGCAGCTGCTGGCATTGCAGGCCACCGCCAGCACGTCGCCGGCGTTCGACGAGGCCGTCGTCGCGCCCGAGCAGGTGCTGACGGGCGAGTTCACGCGTTTCGTCGCGTCCATCTTCCCGACGTTCCTCCTGCTGCAGAGCGCGTTCTGCTGGGGTCTGACGGTGCGCGCCCTTGCGGAAGCCGAGACCGCGCTGCGTGGGGCTGCGGAGGTGCTGCGGCCCGACCTGCTCGCCCTGCAGGCACGTGCAGAGGATGCCGAGCACCGGCTGCGAGCGATGGCGTCGCACGCGGACCGCACGCAGCTGACCCGGCGCGACCTGCTCGCGTTGCGGCTGACGTGGGGGCAGTTGTCGGTCGACGCGGTCGCCATCGAACAGAAGGCGGTCGGCGGTCGCGGTTACATGCTGCACAGCGGCACGGCGCGGCGGCTGCGCGAGGCCGCGTTCGTGCCGGTCCAGGCTCCAACCGAGGTGCAACTGCGATGGCTGCTGTCCCGCTGCGACTGACAGGTGCGACCCGTCGCTTTCGCGACCACGGGCACACGCTCACCGTCTTCGAGCAGCTCGATCTCACAGTGGAAGACCGCGAGCTCTTCGTGCTCCTGGGCCCGAGCGGCTGCGGCAAGAGCACGCTGCTGCGCGTGATCGCCGGCCTCGAACGGCTCGACGAAGGTCACGTGGAAGTGGCCCCCGGCGACCATCGGCGCGACGTCGGCATCGTGTTCCAGCAACCGCTGCTGCTGCCGTGGCTCACGGTCGCGGAGAACGTCGGCCTCGGCCTGACGTACGAGGCCAATCGCGAGGCGCGCCGCCCCGGCATCGTCGAGGAGACGCTCGAGCAGTTCGGCCTCCGCGATCTGGCGGGCGCATATCCGGACGAGTTGTCCGGCGGTCAGGCACAGCGTGTGTCGCTGGCCCGCACCGTGGTGACGCAACCGCGCGTCATCCTGCTCGACGAGCCATTCGGCGCACTCGATCCGCTGACGCGCGCCTCCATGCAGCAGTGGCTGCTCGACCTGCAGCAGCGCCTCGGGTTGACCGTCGTGCTCGTCACGCACGACGTCGATGAAGCCGTCCGCCTCGGCCACCGCGTGGCACTGATGTCGCCATCGCCCGGCCGCATCTGCCATGCCTGGCGCTTCTCGCCAGAGGAACGTGAACCCTCGCGGCTGGCGGTGACCCGCGAGGTCGTCATTCGCGCATACAGCCAACTCGCCTCGCGAACCCCACAGCTGCCTGTGCCGGCAGCCGTGGCGGTGTGATCGGAGCCTCCTGTGCCCTCCCATTCGTCCTCGTTCCTCCGTCCATTCACCCGTCGGGCGCTCCTGCGTGGTGCAAGCGTCGGCCTCGCTGGCGCGGCGTTGAGCGGCTGCCGCGGCGCGACCGACGCCCCGGCGGCAACGGCTGGCGTGCAGGGTGGCGACGGCCTGGAGAAGACCGAGTTGCGCATCGGTTACCTCCCGATTACTGATGCGACGCCGCTGGTGCTGGCGCACGGCCTCGGCTACTACGCCGAGGCAGGGCTGGCTCCCGCCGCGCCTACCCTCTTCCGCGGCTGGTCGCAGATCGCGGAAGCCTTCCAGGCCAGGCAGCTCGATGTCGTGCACCTGCTGATGCCCATGACCATCTGGCTGCGCTTCGGGCGCGACGTGCCACTGAAGGTCGTGGCCTGGAACCACACCGGTGGCTCCGCGCTCACCGTCGCGGACCGGGTGAGGACGGTGAACGACCTGGCGGGCACCACCGTCGCGATCCCGTTCTGGTATTCGGTGCACAACGTCGTGCTGCAGGGGCTGCTGCGGGAAGCGGGACTGACGGTCGTCACCACGGGGACGCCAGCGGCGCGCGAAGTGAAGCTCGTGGTGATGGCGCCGCCCGACATGCCGCCGGCGCTGGCCAACGGCGCGATCGCGGGCTACATCGTGGCGGATCCCTTCAATGCGGTCGCCGAGGTCAACCGCGTCGGCCGCATCCTCCGCTTCATGCCGGACGTGTGGTTCGAACACGCCTGCTGCGTCGTGGTCATGCACGAAGACGATGTGCAGCAGCGGCCGAAGTTCACGCAAGCCGTCGTCAGCAGCGTCGCACGCGCGCAGCGCTACGCCCGGGAACACCGCGCGGAGACCGCGCGCCTCCTGTCGAGCGCGGGCCATGGCTACCTGCCGCAGCCGCTGCCGGTGATCGAGCGTGCGCTCACGTACTACGACGAGGCGGAGTACGGTCCGACCAACGCCATCCGCCACACGGACTGGGAGACGTCGCGCATCGGCTTCCAGCCGTTCCCGTACCCGTCGTACACGGAGGCGCTCGTGCGGCAGCTGCGCGAGACGGTCGTCGAGGGCGATGCGGCGTTCCTCACCACGCTCGATCCCGCCAGCGTCCACGCCACGCTCGTGGACGACCGCTTCGCGCGCGCAGCCATCGAGGCGGCGGGCGGAGCCGCAGGCTTCGACGTCGATCCCTCGCTGCAACGCGAGGAACGCATCGCGTGGTGAACCGGCGCGACCGGGTGCTGGCGTTCGTGACGCCGCTGCTCGGCCTCGTCCTGTGCATCGGCGCGTGGTGGGCATGCGTCCGCCTGCTGGTGGAGCCGGGAAGCTTCCAGTCGGCGTTCGGGCCTGACCGTGCGGTGCGTGCGTTGGCCGACCTCCTGGCCGACGGCACGCTGACGCGGCACGTGGCGGCGAGCGTGCGGCGCATCGTCGTCGGGCTGGGTCTGGCGGCGCTGGTCGGCGTGCCGCTGGGCCTGGCGGTCGGCGGCCTTCCGGTGGTGGCGCGCGCCCCCCGGCTCGTGACCGGGGTAGTGCG
>JAEZCY010000061.1 GCA_023429845.1 Acidobacteriota bacterium | reverse complement strand
TCTTGAAGTCGTAATCGTGCAGGTCGACCTTCGGGCGGAACTTGACTTCCTTCACCTCGATGGTCTTCTGGTGCTTGCGGGCCTGCCGCTGCTTCTTCTGCTCGTTGTACTGGTACTTGCCGTAGTCAGTGATACGGCAGACCGGTGGCACGGCCGTCGCAGCAACTTCGACGAGGTCGAGGCCTTTCGAGCGGGCAAGTGCCACGGCCTGGGCCGGCGGCATGATGCCGAGCTGCTCGCCCGTCTCGTCGATTACTCGGACCTCGCGGACGCGGATGCGCTCGTTGATCCGGACCCTGTCGTCCCGTCGGGGACCCCGCATGCGATTGTCGAACGCGATAACGACCTCCTTGAACGCGCCCCGTCCGCCGATCGGCAGACGAAACGCCTCCTACACTCCGACCGGTTCTGAGGCGGCCCGTCCCTTGTTCGCGATCTCGGCGTCGGTGTCGGCGAGAAATGCGCTCACCGCCCGGCTCCCGAGGTCGCCACCCTGCCGGCTCCGTACCGCCACCGTCCCGTCGGCGACTTCCTTGTCGCCGACCACGAGCATGTACGGAACCTTCTGCAACTGGGCTTCCCGGATCTTGTACCCGATCTTCTCCTGCCGGTCATCAAGACCGACGCGCAGCCCAGCCGCCACGAGCTCGGCCTGCACCGTCGCGGCATACGCCGCATGCCGGTCCGCAATCGGCAGCACCACCGCCTGGACAGGCGCCAGCCACAGCGGGAACGCGCCGGCGAAATGCTCGATCAGCAGCGCGATGAAGCGCTCGAAACTGCCGAAAATCGCCCTGTGGATGACCACCGGGCGGTGCTCGGCATTGTCGGCGCCGACGTACTTCAGGTCGAAGCGCTCCGGCATCTGGTAGTCGAGCTGGATCGTGGCGCACTGCCACTTGCGCCCGATGGCATCGGTCACGTCGAAGTCGATCTTCGGCCCGTAGAACGCGCCGTCGCCTTCGTTGATCGCGTACGCCTGCCCCACCGCGTCCAGCGCCGTCTTCAGCTGCGCCTCGGCATGCTCCCACGTCTCGCGCGCACCGAGATACTCATCCGGGCGGGTGGACAGCTTCACCTCGTAGGTGAGCCCGAGGTCGCCGTACACCTGCTGCACGAGCCCGAGCAGCCGCTGCACCTCTTCGCCGATCTGCTCCTGCATCACGAAGCAGTGCGCGTCGTCCTGCGAGAACTGCCGCACGCGCGTCAGTCCGCCGAGCACGCCCGAGGCCTCGTTGCGGTGCAGGGCGGTCTGCTCGTGCAGGCGGAGCGGCAGGTCGCGATAGCTGCGGACCTGGTTGGCGAACACGAGCATGTGCCCGGGACAGTTCATGGCCTTGAGCGCCATGTCCTCGCCCTCGTCGCCCTCGAGCACGAACATGTTGTCGCGATAGTGGTGCCAGTGCCCGGACGTCTCCCACAGCGCCTTGTTGAAGACGATCGGCGTCTTCACCTCGTCGTAGCCAGCGGGGTAGAGCACCGTACGCATGTACTCGGCAAGGCCGTTGTACAGGACGGTGCCCTTGTGCAGCCAGAAGGCCGCTCCCGGCGCCCACGGGTGGAACATGAACAGCCCGAGTTCCTTGCCCACCTTGCGGTGGTCCCGCTTCTTCGCTTCCTCGAGCCGCGCCAGGTAGGCCTGGAGCTCCTTGTCGCTGAAGAACGCCGTGCCGTAGATGCGCTGCATCGGCTGGTTCTTCGCGTCGCCCTTCCAGTACGCACTCGACGTGGTCGTGAGCTTGAAGGCCTTCAGCCTGCCCGTGGACGGCACGTGCGGGCCACGGCAGAAGTCCACGAACGTCTCGCGGTCCTTGATCGTGTAGACCGACACCTCGGCCTGGCCGGCCGTGTTCTCCTCGATCAACTGCACCTTCAGCGGTTCGCCCCGCTCGCTGAAGAAACCCAGGGCCTCGTCTCGCGGCCACATCTGCCGCTCGAAGATCTCGTCGGCCTGCGCCAGCCGGCGCATCTCCGCCTCGATCTTCTCGAGATCCTCGGGAACGAACGGCCGTTCGACCACGAAATCGTAGAAGAACCCCGGCGGTTCCTCGATCACCGGGCCGATCCCGCACTGCGTGCCCGGAAACAGCCTGGTCACCGCCGCTGCAAGCAGGTGTGCGGTGCTGTGGCGATACACCTGCAGGGCTTCGGGTGCGTCCGCCGTGAGAATCTGGACTCGCGCGTCAGCCGACAGCGGGAAGGACAGATCGACAACGCGGTCGTCAACCTTGGCCGCGAGCGCGACCCTCGCCAGGCGCGGGGACACGTCGGCCGCCACGTCCCGCACGGGCGTGCCGGCAGCCACGGATCGGGTCGATCCATCGGGGAGCGTGACTACGACGGATGTCATGCCGCGAACACTGGTCTCCACAGCCGAAGCCGGCTGGAGCTGCAACCGGTGGGCGGGCGGGCTGATTGAATGGTAGGCACGGGCGGAATCGAACCGCCGACCTCCTGCGTGTCAAGCAGGCGCTCTAACCCCTGAGCTACGCGCCTATAGCCAATCGCACACGCGCATGTGCGACCAGGCATGGTACAGCGGAGGCGCATCGTCACGCAAGGGACTGCGGACGCCTCAGACCATCGACAACGGCAATCACGCCGCTGCCTTGGTGGCCGCGCCCGTGGCCGCTTCGAGGGCCTTGTCGAGAATCGGGTCTTCGTCGCCCGCTGGGGCTCCGAACTCCAGGTCGGGCTCGGCGACCGGCGTGGCGGGGACGATGCCGGTGCCGTGAATGGCGGTGCCCTTCGGGCCGAGCCACCGCGCGTAGGTCAGCCACAGGCCGCTACCGTCGGGCAGCTTCACCAGTTTTTGCGCTGCGGCCCGCCCAAGCGTTCGCTCGCCGACCGTGGTCGCGCGCCCGTTGTCCACGAGGGCTGCCGCGAACACCTCAGCGGCCTGCGAGGTGCCGTTGGTCGTGAGCAGGGTGACCGGCAGCGTGATGGCGCCGTCGCCTTCGCGGGCTTCCGTCTTCTGCTGCTCCTGCCCCCGCGCCTCGCGGATGGCCAGCACGCCGGACTTCACGAACAGGCGGGCAGGCTCCGCGCCAAGTTCCGGAGCCCCGTCGGCGGTGTGCCGGAGGTCGATCAGCAGCTGGGCCGCGCCGTGCTTGGTGAGCTGCGCCACTGCCTGGCGCACCTGGTCGGAGGTGCGTTCGCTGAATGCGGTGACGCGGAGGAGGCCCACCGTCGGGGCCGCCATCCGGCTCGTCACGTCGCCGCGCAGCGGCGCGACGCGCGTGAGTGCCACTTCGTGCGTGTCGGTGGCACTGCCTCGCAGCACGGTCAGCGTGACCGTCGACCCGACCGGCCCGCTCAGGAGGCGATTCCCTTCGAAGAGCGACATGTGGCGGGTGGAGGTCCCGTCGATCGCCCGGATGTAGTCGCCGGTGTGCAACCCGGCTGCTGCCGCGGGCGAACCGTCGCGCGCCGCCACCACCCGCAGGTAGTACTGACGGGTGAGCGAAAGACCTGTCGTGCCGTTCGATGCGGCGGCGGACGACTCGACGTGCGCGACCTGCCTGGCGTCGAGGTACGAGCTGTCGGGGTCGAGCCCTTCGGCCAGGCCGAGCATCGCGCCCTCGAGCACCGTATCCGGCTTGGGTTCCTCGACGTAGCTCCCGAAGATCAACGACACCACATCGTCGAACACGCGAAGCTCGGGATAGGCGCCGGGCGTCGTCCGCTGCTGCCCGAGCAGGCCGCCGACGACCGTGAAGAGCACGAGCGGCGTCGTCAGCGCGAGCACGAGAAAGCGGGTGCGTGTGGTCATTGGCGGATGCAGTAATGAATGCCCAATGCGGGAATGTCGAGCGCGTTGCTGCCACCCCGTATCGTGCGGTCCCTCGAAGGCCGACGGCCCACCGATGAAGGTCGGCCTCCTACGGTCGTTTCAGCCATTGTAGGGGATCGACCGGACGACCGTCGACGCGCAGTTCCAGGTAGAGCGACGACTCGCCGTCCGGGGCATCGCCGACGTCGCCGACCACGCCCCCTGCGCCGATCGACGTGCCTCGTTGGACGCGGATCGCTGACAGATAGCCGTACAGCGAGAACGCCTGCTGCCCGTGATCGACGATGACGAGCTGGCCAAAGCCGGTGAAGGGCCCCGCGAACACGACGGTCCCGGGGTGGATGGCCCGGACCGACGTCCCGCCCGGCGCGGCGATGGCGATCCCGTTGCTGATGGTGGCCGTGCCGAAGCGTGCATCGCGGTGGCGGCCGAATCTCTGGGCGACGGCGCCCTCCATCGGCCAGGGCAGTTCGCGGCGTCGCGACTGGATGGGGACCCGCAGCGCCGGAACGGCAGCGGTCGGCGCGGCTGCGGCCGCCCGGTCGTTCATCGTGGCATCGAGGCGCCCGCGCGCGGCGACGAGTTCGGCGAGCCACTGTTCGCGACGACCGGTCTCCTGCTGCAGTTCGGCCAGCAGTTCCCGTTTGCGCGCGTAGGCCGCGTCGGCAGCGGCGCGACGTCCACGCGCCTCGGTCTCGAGCGCCCGCGCCTCGGCCCGGCCGACGTCGAGGCGTGTGCGTGTCTCGGTCAGGGCCTCCGCCGTGTCGCGATATGCGGAAAGGCGGCGGCCGTCGTCTTTGGCGAGGTAGCTCATGAGTCGCGACGCGCGGCCGACATCGCGGGCGCTGCGGGCGTTCCAGGCGATACGGGCGTAGCCGACGCGACCCAGACGCTGCAGCCGTTCGAGCCGTGCCGCGACCGCGGGCCGCTCGCGGTCGAGGGTGGCCTGCAGGTGCTCGCGACGCGAGGCGAGCTCCGCCAGGTCGGCCTCCAATGCCGCGCCGGTGAGGCGGGCCTGGCGCTCTCGCGCCCGCTGCAGGTCGCGCTCCACGTCAAGGGCGCGCAACTGGTCGAGCACCGACGCCGACTCGCGCTTCAGCGCCTGAGCCTCGCGCGTCAGCGCGGCGATCCGCTCCTTTGTGGCCTGCTGCGCCCTCGCGGCTTCTGCCGCCTTGACGAGTGCTGCCGGAGAGGACGTGCCTTCCGGAGGGGCATCGGGCGACGGCTGCTGCAACGCGGGTAGCTGCGTCGCGACGAGGGCGATGACGAGCGGCAGCGACAGCACACCTGTAGTATCGGCGCGACAGCCGGCGTCCCCACCGCTGTTACCCTACCCCCGTGAAGGTGTTGGCGTTCGACCTCGGTGTCCGGCGAACCGGCGTGGCCATCAGCGACGCGTCCGGCACGCTGGCTCGCCCGCTCGAGGTGGTGCGCGGGATGTCACTGAAGGCGCAGTGGGCCGCGCTGCTCGACATCGTGACCCGCCACCAGTCCGAGGATGAGCCACTCACCGCGATCCTCGTGGGCGTGCCCCACCGGCTCGACGGCGGGCCGACCGAGTTCACCAGCGCCGCGCTCGACTTCGTGGCCAGGCTCTCACGCCGCATCGCGGTGCCCGTGATTCCCCTCGACGAACGGTTGACGAGCGTGGAAGCCGAGGCGTTGCTCGCGGTGCGCGAGCGCGATTGGCGCAAGCGCAAGGAACGCCTCGATGCGGCCGCCGCCGCGGTGCTCCTGCAGGAGTACCTGGATTCCCAGAGAAGGACACCTACCGCGTGAAACGCCTGTTGTTGCTCTGCCTCGTCCTGGTCCTGGCATGCGTCGTGGGCGCCGGCATCTGGGTGACCCGTCGGGTCGCCGCGCCGCATGCGGCGTTCACTGGCGAGACGTTCGTCGAGATTCCGAACGGGGAGAGCACCGCCGGTATCGGCCGTCGGCTGGTCGCCGCCGGGGTGATCCGCGATGAGCTGACGTTCCGCCTCGCGGTCCGCTGGCACGCCGGCGGGCGCTCGCTCAAGGCAGGCGAGTATCGCTTCAGCGAGCCAGCCTCACCGGGCACGGTGATCGACCGCCTGGCTCGGGGCGACGTGTATCTGGTCCCGCTGACATTTCCGGAGGGGCTGACCGCCGAGGAGATGGCGAAGCTCTTCGAGCAATCCGGCCTCGGCAGCGCCTCGGCGTTCGTCGCGGCGGCGCGGGTGCCGGACGCCATCAAGGCGATCGATCCGGAGGCCGACTCGCTCGAGGGCTATCTCTTCCCGGACACGTACCACCTGCCGCGGACGCTTGCGGCGCCCGCGTTGGTGGATCGCATGGTCCGCCGGTTCATCTCCGTGTTCGACGAGGACTTGCAGTCGCGCGCCAAGGCCACCGGGCTCACCGTACGGCAGCTGATGTCGCTCGCCGCGCTCGTCGAGAAGCAAACTGCACGCGGCGACGAGCGGCCGATCGTCGCGGCCGTGTACCACAACCGTCTGCGCATCGGCATGCCCATGCAGGCCGACCCCACCGTCATCTACGCGCTGAAGCTCGCCGGCCGGTGGGACGGCAACATCACGAGGGCAGACCTCCAGTTCGACTCGCCGTACAACACGTATCGCTACCCGGGCCTGCCGCCAGGACCGATCGCGTCGCCCGGCAAGGCGGCGATCGAGGCCGCCATTGCTCCCGCCGATGTGGACTACCTGTATTTCGTGAGCCGCAACGACGGCTCGCACGTGTTCGCGCGGACGCTGCCCGAGCACAACCGGAACGTGCAGCAGTGGCAGGTGGAGTTCTTCAGGAACCGAAAGTAGCCCGCGATTGCCAGCTTCCCGCCCTCTACCGCTCGGCCCAGCGCAGCTTCTTGCGCAGCACTTCGAAGTAGCCGCGCGAGACCGGCTTGAGCAGGCGCAGCACGTAGTGTGCGCGCCGGATGGCCACGCTGTCTCCGGCGCCGAGGATGTCGCCCGTCTGCCCGTCGAAGGTGACGTAGGTCTCCTCACGGGCGTCGCTGGCATCCTGTGACACGGCACGAATCTCCAGCGACGCGGTGGCCGGCAGCACCACGGGACGGTTGGTCAACGTGTGGGGGGCGATCGGCGTCAGCACCACGGCGTCCACGCCCGGGTGGACGATCGGGCCGCCTGCCGAGAGGTTGTACGCCGTGGACCCGGTGGGCGAGGCGACGATGAGGCCGTCGGCCTTGAAGTGCGCGATGAGCAACCCGTCGGCATAGGCTGCCAGGTCGATCATCCGGGAGAGCGCGCCCTTGGTGATCACCACGTCGTTGAGCGCCAGGTAGTGCGTGATCGCCCCGGTTGCGCGACGGACGGCGGCGTCGAGCATCAGGCGCCGCTCCTCCTCGGCGTTGCCGGCGAGTGCCTGTTCGAGCGCGTCGTAGATCTCCGTGACCCGGACCTCGGTGAGGAAGCCGAGGCTCCCGAAGTTCACCGCCAGCACCGGCACGTCGTAGCTGCCCGCCGCCAGGCGCCCGGCCGTGCCGAGCAGCGTGCCGTCGCCACCGAGCACGAGCAGCAATTGCACGTCGGCGCCAAGCGACGCGGCGTCACACGTCCCGCCCGCCAGGGGCGCGGCCGCCAGCGCCGCCGTCTCGATCTCGTAACACGGCTCGATGCCGCGCGTGGTCAGCCACGTACCGATCGCGACCAGCAGGTCCGCCGCCTCGGTGAGCCCGGGCTTGGCGACGATGCCGACGCGACGGATGGGGACACTCATTCGCGACTCCTGAAGTGGGCGAGCCACTCGAGATTGCCTTCCATGCCTTCGATGGGCGAGGCGACGTGGCCCCGCACCTCCAGGGCGACCGCTGCGGCGGCGGCGATCACTTCCGCCAGCACGCGCTCCCGCACCGCCTCGTCCCGCACGATGCCGTGCTTGCCGACCTCCTCGCGCCCGGCCTCGAACTGCGGCTTCACGAGCACGACCACGTCGGCGCCGGGCCGCAGGAGTGGGGGCACCACCGGGAGAATGTACCGCAGCGAGATGAAGGAGACGTCGGCCGTGACGATGTCGAACGCCTGGTGCGCGTCCGGGAGATCGGCCGGTGACAGGTGCCGGGCGTTGATACGTTCGAGGCAGCTGACGCGTGGATCGGAGCGCAGCCGCCAGTCCATCTGATTGTGCCCGACGTCCACCGCCACGACGTGCCGCGCGCCGCGACGGAGCAGCACGTCGGTGAAGCCGCCGGTCGAGGCGCCGATGTCGAGTGCGTCCCGGCCGTCCACCGCAATCGCGAACGTGTCGAGCGCGTGTACGAGCTTCAACGCGCCGCGACCGACGTAGGGATGATCGGGTTGGCGCAGGCGCACCTCGGCGTCAACCCGAACGAGCTGCCCCGGCTTCGGCGTACTCGGGGCCCCGGGGAGCACGACGTGGCCCGCCAGGACCAGCGCGCGCGCGCGCTCCCTCGACGGCGCGAGCCCCCGCTGGACGAGCAGGGTGTCGAGCCGGATGCGCGGCTGGCGTGCGGTGGTCACTGGCGGCGGGTCAGGGCCCAGTCGAGGATGGCCGGCAGATGGCCCGAGAGCCCGGCCCGCGAGAGCGCAGCGTGCCCACGGTCGGCGCATGCGCGCGCCCGCTCGCGGCTGCCCTCGACGCCGAACAGCGCCGGATAGGTGAGCTTGCCGGCTGCTTCGTCCTTGCCCGGCTGCTTGCCGAGTTCGGCTGCCGTGCCTTCGACGTCGAGCACGTCGTCGATGATCTGGAAGCAGAGACCGAGTTCGGTGCCGTATGCGTCGGCGGCCGCAATCTGGTCCGGCGTGCCGCCACCCATGATGGCGCCGGCCCCGACGGCAGCGCGCAGCAGCGCACCAGTCTTGCGCGCGTGCACGTCCTGCAGGCGCGCAAGGTCGTCGTCCAGATGCGCCTGGCGAGGCGCACCCTCCCATTGCAGGTCGAGCACCTGCCCGCCGACCATGCCCCACGCGCCGGCCGACCGTGCAATCAGCGCAATGGTCTGGAGCTTGCGCAGCGCCACGGCGGGCGCGTCGACATCCGGCTCGCGCGCGAGCAGAGCGAACGCCTCCGTGAGGAGACCGTCGCCCGACAGGATGGCCAGCGCCTCGCCGTAGACGACGTGGGCCGTCGGCCGTCCGCGTCGGAGCGTGTCGTCGTCCATCGCCGGCAGGTCGTCGTGCACGAGCGTGTACGTGTGGATCATCTCGAGCGCGCAGGCGGCTGGCAGCGCCAATCGCCTGGCGTCGGGGTGCCCGAGGCCCACCGCGTCGGCGGCGGCGAGCACGAGGACTGGCCTCATGCGCTTGCCACGGGCCAGCAAGCTGTACTGCATCGCCTCGTGCAGGCGACCCGGCGACTCGGGCGGGGCGGGCAGCCACTCCCCGAGCGCACGCTCGAGATCGCGACGACAGCCGTTGGCGAACTCCTCGAAGGCTGCTGTGCTCATCCGCGTTCCGACGGGCGTGGAGCGAGGTCCTTCTCGAAGGCCGCGGTCTCGTCACGCAAACCGCCGCTCTGCGTGAGTACCTGGATCCGCTTCTCGGCATCTTCCAGGCGGTCGTGGCAGAAACGCGAGAGCCTGACGCCGCGCTCGAACAAGGCGAGCGACTGCTCGAGCGGCAGGTCGCCCTGCTCGAGGGTGCGGACGATCTGATCCAGTTCGGTGATCGCCTGTTCGAAGTCTGTGGGTTCGGTCATGGACGTCGTGACTCGGGGTCGCTGCGTTCGACCTCGCAGCGCAGGATGCCGTCGGCCAGCTGCACGTGCACGTGATCGCCCGGGGCCACCGCGGCGATGCTGCGCACCACACCCGTCCCGGGCGGGTCCCAGCAGATCGCGTAGCCGCGGGCGAGCGTGCGCAGCGGGCTCAGCGCATCGAGCTGCGCGGTGAGCGACGAGAGCTGTCGATCCCGCGCGTGGCGGGCCGTGGTCAGTGCCGACAGCGCGCGGGCGAGCTGCTGGTCCACGCGACGACCCGCCTGCGCGACCCGCCCCTCGAGCGAGAGGCGCGCGAGGCGGTCTCGCAGCGCCTGCAGCGACGAGCGCGCGTCGGCGCGATCGGCCTGCATGCTCGCCTGCAGCCGTTCGTCGAGTTGCACGACCCGTCGCAGCCTCGTTGTCAGCTGCCGCTGCGGATGCTGGTCGTCGAGGCGGTGCGCGAGGTCGTCCACGCGACGGCCCCGTGTCTGCACCTGGCTCCGCAGAACGGTGTGGAGACGGTCGAACAGGTCGCCGCACTCGCGATCGCGATCGAGGACCCGGTCGCGAAAGCGCGCGAAGGCCGGCCGCTGCTCGATGCGCAGGAGCTGCGTGCGGCGCCGGTCCAGGCGACTGCGGAGGAGGAGCTGCAGCTGGCGGCGAGCGCCGGCGATGCGGTCGCGGAACTCGCTCGCCTGCCGCACGACGATCTCGGCCGCCTGCGACGGCGTTGCGGCGCGGATGTCGGCGACCATGTCGGCGATCGTGGTGTCGACCTCATGGCCGACCGCAGAGATGACCGGCACCGGGCACGCCGCGATGGCGCGAGCGACGACCTCTTCGTTGAAGGCCCACAGATCCTCGAGCGATCCTCCGCCGCGCCCGACGATGAGCACGTCCACGTTCGGCACGCGCACCACCCGTCGGATGGCCCGCGCGATCTCGGCGGCCGCGCCCTCGCCTTGCACCCGCGTGGGGCTGATGACGATCTCGGCCGGCGCCCGGCGCGTCCGCAGCACGCGCACGACGTCGCGCAAGGCCGCGCCGTCGAGCGAGGTGACCACGCCGATGCGGCGCGGGAGCATCGGGATCGCCCGCTTCCGGGTGGCAGCGAAGAGGCCCTCGGCCTGCAGGGTCTTCTTCAGTTGCTCGAAGGCGAGTTGCAGCGCACCGGCGCCCTTCGGCTCGATGCTGTCGGCGATCAGCTGGTAGCGGCCGCGCGGGACGTACACCGACACCCGGCCCTTCACCAGTACGTGCAGCCCGGTCGTCAGCTTGAAGCGCAGACGTGCGGCATCGGTGCGCCACAGCACCGCGGACAACTGTGCGCCGCCGCCCTTCAACGTGAAGTAGATGTGGCCCTGGTTGTTCGTGCAGTCCGCGATCTCACCCTCGACCCACACCCGTGCGAACCGTTGCTCGAGCGACTGCCGGACCGCGTGCGTCAGTTCGCTGACCGAGAAGACGTGCGGCCGCGCCCGCGGCGGCTCGGGCGGTGCC
>JAEZCY010000150.1 GCA_023429845.1 Acidobacteriota bacterium | reverse complement strand
TTTCACGTCGGTCTACCCTTCGACTCCGCTGTGGGGAACGCGCGACACGGTGCGGGGCACCGCCGCGACCGCGTCAGGCGCTCATCATCTCAAATCGGGAGACCGCAGGCGTCAGGAGACTTTCGCGGCGGTGGCCTGCAGCGCCTGGACCCGCTGCCGGGCGTCGGCCGCGTACGGACTCTGCGGGAACTCGTCGACGACGCGCTGGAGGGTTTGGCTGGCCTCGGCCGAGCGGCCGGCCTCCTGATAGGCATCGGCCAGCTGCACGAGCACCGCATCGACCGGCAGCGGCCCGTCACGTCGCTGCGACAGCTCCTGCAGTGCCTTGATCGCCGGGTCGAACTGCTTCTGGCGCACCTGCATGCTCGCCAGACCGAGCGTCGCCATGCGCCCGAGCAGCGTCGAGGCGCCGGCCGCGTCCCGCACCTGCTCGTAGGCGGCGGCCGCCTCCTGGGGCTTGTTCGACTCGGCGAGCAGCGAGGCCGCGTAATAGCGGGCCCGCAGTCCGGCATCGCTGCGACCGTACTGCTCGGCGGTCGCCTGCAACTGCTTCAGGGCCGCGTCGGCCCGCGCGTCCTCGGTGGCGTAGGTGCCAGCCGGGAGCGTGCCGCCGGCCGGAGCCGGCGCGACCGGCGCGTTGAGGATCTCGACGGCCCTGGCCAGCGCGCCCTGCGCGCGCGCTTCGGGGCGCGCCTGGATGGCGCGGTAGCCGAACACGGCGCCGACCAGCAACAGCAGCGCGACGGCCGCCAGCCCGATCGTCCGTCCGTGCCGCGAGGCAAACGAGGTGGCGGCCACCACCGCGTCGGCGGCTTCGTTGTGCTTCAGGTGTTCGCGTTCGGCTTTGTTCATGATCTTCGTGGGGTCATCGGGGCGTCCCCGACGAGCGACCGGTGGTGAGCGTGCCCGGAGTCGAACCGGGGACCTGCCGCTTAGGAGGCGGCCGCTCTATCCATCTGAGCTACACGCTCACGTGGCCCGACCGGCGACCCGTCCCCCGGACGAACCGTCGCCCCGCGGGCCATCCGCCATGATGCACCGCGCCGGTGCACCTGAGCAAGACGAAGCTGACGGGTCCTACTCGTCGTAGCGCAGGACCGCATGCACGGGCGTGGTGCCGAGCTTCTCGCGACCGGCGAGGAAGGTCAGTTCCACGAGGAAGGCGCAGCCCACCACCTCCGCGCCAAGGCCATGCACCAACGCGATGGTCGCGCGCGCCGTGCCCCCCGTGGCCAGCAGGTCGTCGACGATCAGCACGCGCTGCCCGGCGGTGATCGCATCGGCATGGATCTCCAGGCTGTCCGAACCGTACTCGAGGTCGTAGGTCACCTTCTCGGTTCGCGCCGGCAGCTTGCCCGGCTTGCGCACCGGAACGAAACCGGCCCCGAGGCGGTCGGCCAACGCCGCCCCGAAGATGAAGCCGCGGCTCTCCATGCCGAC
Organism: Acidobacteriota bacterium; assembly: GCA_023429845.1. Lineage (GTDB taxonomy): Bacteria > Acidobacteriota > Vicinamibacteria > Vicinamibacterales > Vicinamibacteraceae > Luteitalea. The sequence continues at coordinate 1,415 of JAEZCY010000150.1, read as the reverse complement.
CACCAGGTCGAGGCGCTGCTCGAGATAGGGCGCGGCCAGCGCGTCGAGCGACTGCGACAGACCATCGGCATCACGCAGTAGCGTGGTGATGTCGTAGAAGAGGATGCCCGGCTTCGGAAAGTCGGGCACGTGTCGGATCTTGTGCTTGAGCAGATCTGCGTTCATCGTCGGTCCGTTTGTCCCCAGCTAGGCGATGCGAAAGCCGGTGGCGCCAGCCGGCACCACGTCCTCGCTCGTCACATCCTCGACCCGCCCGTGTGGCGGGCCTTGCCACAGGCGCCATTCGAAACGCTGCAGCGCTTCGCGGTCGCCCTCTGCCTGCACCTCGACCGACCCGTCTGGCCGGTTGCGGACCCAGCCGTCGAGCCCTTCGGCTCTCGCCGCGTCGACGGTGAAGGCGCGGAAGCCCACGCCCTGCACGCGGCCGGTCACGACATAGCGCGCCGCCTTCAGCATGACGTCACCAGAAACGCGCGCTGGTCCGCTCGTTGGCAACCGCCGCCTCGAGGTCGGCCGTCGACGTGCCCATCGCCGCGACCTCCTCGAGACTCGGCACGGTGGTGTTCACCGGCGGGAGTTGCTTACCAGCCAGTGCCGCGTTGAAGGCGGCCACGTCCTTGCCGATCGCGGCCTCGACGCGCGCCAGTTCCTTGTCGAGGCGGCCAGACAACGCCTCGTAGACCGCCAGGCTCTGCGCTGTCGGCGCCCCGTCACCGGCCTCGACCACGCCCTGCAGCGCCGCCAGCTTGTTGTTCAACTTGATCGGGAAGTTCAACGGATCCTGGCTGCTGCGATTGCGGTACTGGTAGATCTCGCCTTCGATGGCGGTCAGTTGTGCCGTCAACGCGTCAGCCGCCGCCTGCAGGTCGGCGTGGCCCTTGGCCCGCTCCGCCACCTGACGCTTGATGTGCCGCAGGCGCAGCACCGCCTCGTTGGCGGCGTTGACACGCCCGTTGATCTTCGACGCCAGTGCGTACTGCGCCTGGAGGTCGGCCTGGGTGACGCGGCTGCGTGGGTCGGCACGAATCTCCAGCGGGACCGTCTGTGTCTCACCGTCGGCGGTCACCCGTGCCTGATACCGGCCAGGCACGACGACCGGCCCGGCGACCCGGCCGGCCCACATGATGAGCCCGGGGAAATCACGCGCCGCCTGCATCCGCATGTCCCACGCGAACCGGTTCATGCCGGCCTTGGTGGAGACGCGTGCCGGCGGCGGGCCGAAGCCCTCCTCGTCGTCATTACCGGCAGCCGCGTCGGCCTTCGGCGGTTCGTTCTTGACGGTGCGCACTACCGTGCCCCGTGCATCGAGGAACTCGATGGTGACGCTCTTGGCCTCGGCCTTCAACAGGTAGTCGACCGGCAGCGTCGTCTCCAGGCGACGGGTCGCCACCCCGGGCGTGAACACGTGCAGGGCC
>JAEZCY010000058.1 GCA_023429845.1 Acidobacteriota bacterium | reverse complement strand
CTCGCGCACCATCGATCGCGCCTTCCACGAACTCGACACCCTCCTCGAGAGCTGGGGGAACGTGCAGCAACGCGCCGCACACGCCCGGGGCGACACGGCCGGGCGGCCGGCGCACGCCAGCCGTCGCAGTGCGAGTGCCTTCAGTAAGGAGACCTCTACCAATGACGTACCATGAACTGCCCACGACAGCACACCGCCACCGCGACGGCGGCGGCTTCCTCATCGGCATGATGGCTGGCGCAGCGGTCGGCGGGGGGCTGGCCCTCCTGTTCGCGCCGCGCGAAGGCTCCGAGATGCGGCAGGGACTCGCCGCGAGCGCGCAAGGGGCCAGCCGCAAGCTCACGCAGGCCTATGGCAGCGTCGCCGGCACCGCGAGGCGTCAGGCGGGGCGCTTCGTCGGCCGCGACGCAGGTCTCGGCGACCGACAGCCGTCCACGGCGCCGCTCTTCCCGGACACCGCCTCCGGGCTGACCTCCGGCCAACCGCGCGACCGCGCAGGCGACGCGAATCGTGTACTGTCGGACGCCATCGGCGAAGCCACCTACGAGCCTGCCGCCACGGAGCCGTCCGAAACCGGACCCGGGGCGACGTCGCCCGCCCTCGGCACCCGCTCACCACTCGTCTGACCGCTGACGTGCGGCGCGTCGGTCAGCACCGCCCACGGCGGTGCGGCCGGCGCGCAGCGCCCGACGCAGTGTTCGTCCTGAAAGGCCTGGGCGCTGTCACGCAAGCTGGCGCTCACCAGGCGCCGACGCACCACGCGACAGCTCCCGATACGACCCGCATGCCGCGGTCAGTACCGACGGACCGACTGCGCGCGAGCCGGCGCCCTGTCCGGAATGATGTCACCGCGCACGGCTTCGTACACGTTCTTCGCGGCGCCGACGAAGGGCGTGGCATCCAGCGCACTGTCGGTCACACCGCCCCTGAAACCCTTCTGCCTGATGGCGCGGCGTAGCGTGAACAGCGCGATTGCCGCACCGATTATCGGAATCGAGCGCGCGAAGCGACGCGCGAGCCGCGCGCGGCCGTACTGAGAGATCTGTCGTCCGATGCCCATGTCGTTCCACCCTGCGACAGACGTGCCAACGTCGTGAGGTAAAGTGCGCGAGTGCGCGCCATCACTGTTCATCTGGTCGCCGTCGCCCTCGCCTGCGTCGGGGTGTCGGTCGTCGTGTCGTCCCAGCAAGCGCCTCCCGTCGACGAGAGCGCGCGGTTCGTACCGCTCACCGACATCTCGCGCAGCAACGTCGCCACGCTGAAGCCAGCCTGGACGTTCCGCAGCGGGGATTTCGCCGGCGGACGCGGACCGAATCCGCGCGGCCCGGTGCCCGGCCTCCAGTCGCGTCCCGTGATCTCGAAGGGCGCCCTCTACATCACGACGCCTTCCAGCATCGTCATCGCGCTCGACGCCGAGACCGGTAAGGAACTGTGGCGGCACGACCCGCAGCGCGGCGCCGCCAGGCGATGCCACCAGCCGCACCGCGGCGTGGCCGTGTGGCCGGCTGTCGGTCACGAACGCGCCACGCGGCGCACGATCTTTTCTGGGACCTGCGACGGCCAGCTGATCGCGCTCGACGCCGATACAGGACGCCCCCGCGCGTCATTCGGGCAGGACGGCGCGCTCGACCTGCGGCCGGGCGCCGACGTGCGCGAGAGCGAGGAGTTCGCCGTGACCTCCGCGCCGACGATCTTCCGCGACCTCGTGATCACCGGATCACTGGTGCCCGAAGGCGTGCCGCGCGGCCCGTCCGGCGACGTGCGCGCCTTCGACGTGACAACCGGCAAGGAGGTGTGGCGCTTCCACACGGTGCCTCGTCCGGGCGAGCACGGACACGAGACGTGGCCGCGCGACGGCTGGCAGCGCCGCACCGGCGCGAACGTGTGGTCCAGCATCACCGTGGATCACGAGCGGGGCCTGGCGTACCTGCCGGTCGGCTCCGCGTCGTACGACTTCTACGGTGGCGACAGGAAGGGCCGGAACCTGTTCGCCAACTCGCTCGTGGCCCTCGACGCGGCAACGGGCGCACGCCGCTGGCACCAGCAGCTCGTGCACCACGACATCTGGGACTACGACCCGCCGGCGCAGCCGATCCTCGCGGACGTGAACCGCGACGGCCGCATCGTCCCCGCGGTGATCCAGCTCACGAAGATGGGTCTGGTGTTCGTCTTCGATCGCACCACGGGTTTGCCGCTGTTCGGCCTCGAGGAGCGGCCGGTGCCGGCGAGCGAGGTGCCGGGCGAGGAGACGTCGCCCACGCAGCCATTCCCCCTGAAGCCGGCGCCGCTCGTACGGACGACGCCCATCACCCGCGCCGACCTCACGACCGTCACGCCGCAGTCGCGCGCGGAGTGCGAGAAGCTGTTCGACGAGCTGACGAGCGGCGGGCTCTACACGCCGCCGGGACTGAAGCCGATGCTGCTCTGGCCGGGAACGATGGGCGGCGCGACCTGGTCGGGTGGCGCCTTCGATCCCGGCAGCCAGCTGCTGCTGGTGAACACCAACGAAGTCGGCGCCATCGCGCAGATGGTGCCCGCACCGGCAGGCCACCCGGTGCCGTACGTGCGCGGCGGCGCCAAAGGCGCATACGCCCGGTTCTGGGACAGTCAGCAGCTGCCGTGCCAGCAACCGCCCTGGGGACGCCTGAACGCCGTCGATCTGCGCACCGGAGAGATCGCCTGGCAGGTGCCGCTCGGCAACATGCCGGCCCTCGAGGCGCAGGGCATCACCGGCACCGGATCCCCGAACCTAGGCGGCCCCATCGTCACGGCCGGCGGGCTCGTGTTCATCGGCGGCGCCGGCGACAGCCGCATTCGCGCGTTCGACCTGAAGTCGGGGCAGGAGCTGTGGCAGGCGGAGTTGCCCGCGAGCGGCCATGGGGCCCCGGTGAGCTATCGCGGAAAGAGCGGCCGACAGTTCATCGTGATCGCTGCCGGTGGCGGTGGCCGCTTCTCGACGAAGATTTCGGACGCCTTCGTCGCCTTTGCCTTGCCGTGACACTCGCGCCAGCGGCGCGCGTCCCTGACATCGCGATGACGCGCAGCATACGGCGGAGTCCGGGTTCCGTCACCTGCGTCGGCCCGCCGCCACGTCAGGGCCGGAATCCAGCGATCGGCCGGCCGTAGCTGCGGTCGCCGAGGCGTCTGCGACGAGTGCCAGTTCTGCGTTTTGCCTGAGTGTTCTGCGGATTCTCCGCAGCGCGAGGACGCAGCGCCGGCGAGTGGTGCGCGCCGGGCAGGCCAACCTCGTCGGCGGTGTCGAACGTGCAATGCGTGTCGGCAGGACGCGCAATGTACTCCTGGCACTTCCTGCTCTTCCTGTTCTGGGTGCTGCTGGCACCCGCACACGCCGACACGCGTCCTGCGCCAGCCGCCTCGCCAACCGCGGACTCCCACGGCTACTTCCGCTTCCCCGCGCTATCGGACGATGGCATCGTCTTCACGGCGGAGGGTGATCTCTGGCGTGTAGCGCTGCGCGGAGGCGACGCGACGCGACTGACGACGCTGGCGGGCGAAGAAGCGCACGCGGCGGTGTCGCCTGACGGCACGCAGGTGGCGTTTTCGGCGGCGTTCGAAGGCCCCACCGAGGTGTACGTGATGCGCCTGGACGGCACGGGGCTGCCCGTCCGTCTCACCTACGAGATCGACACCGCCATCGTCACGGGCTGGACGCCTTCCGGCGAGGTTCTCTACACCACGCGCCGGCATGCACAGCTGCCCGGCATGCACATGGTGCACATCGACCCTGCGACGCGTGCGTCCGGGGTCGTGCCGCTCGCGCTCGTCAGTGATGGCGACTACGACGAGACGGGCCGCACGCTGTTCTTCACGCGATTCCCCTTCCAGGGCAGCTTCACCAAGCGATATCAGGGTGGCGGCGCGCAGAGCATCTGGCGGTACACGCACGGCGCCACCGAGGCGGAGCCGCTCACGAGTGACTACCCCGGCACCAGCCGGTCGCCCATGTCGTGGAAGGGACGCCTGTACTTCCTCAGCGACCGCGATGGCTCGATGAACCTCTGGTCGATGAACCCGGATGGCCGTGACCTGCGTCAGCTGACGCGCCACTGGGAGTTCGACGTCCAGTCGCCGTCGTTGCGTCACGGGCGCATCGTGTACCAGCTCGGCGCCGACCTTCGTGTTCTCGACATCACCAACGGCGAGGACATGCTCGTGCCCGTGCGCCTCCCGGGCGACGCCGGTCACTCGCGCGAGCGGACGCTGAAGGCGCCCGCCGAGTGGGTTTCGTCGGCGCATCTCTCGCCGGCCGGCGATCGGCTCGTCCTGACCGCACGGGGCCAGGTGTTTGTCGCGCCCGTGAAGCAGGGTCCCGTCTCTCTCGTCGTGGGTGAGCCGGGCGTGCGCTATCGCGACGCCCGGTTCCTGCCCGACGGCAAGACGCTGCTCGCGCTGTCGGATCGCACCGGCGAGTTCGAGTTCTGGACGATGCCGGCGGCCGGCGCGAGGACGCCGCGGGCGCAGGTGACGACAGGTGCGCGGGTGACGCGAGGCGAAGGAACGCCGTCGCCTGACGGCCGTCACGTGGCGCACCAGGACTCCGACCACCGGCTGTGGGTGCACGACATCGACACTGGTGAGGCGCACGAGATTGCGCGGAGCACGAACGGGAGCTTCCGCGACTTGCGATGGTCGTCTGACGGGCAGTGGCTCGCGTACGTCAGGACGGGCCAGAACGGCATGAGCCGAATCTGGGTGTACGGCATCGCCGACATGCAGGCGCGGCCCATCACCACCGACAGGTTCGACAGCCACAGCCCGGCATGGAGTCCCGATGGCGCGTGGCTCTACTTCCTCTCCGAGCGCACGTTCGAGAACATCGTCGGCTCGCCGTGGGGACCTCGCCAGCCCGAGCCGTACTTCGATCGGCAGACGCGCGTCTATCAGCTCGCGCTGCAGAACGGCGTGCGGTCGCGATTCGCGACGAAGGGCGAACGCGCCACTCGCGAGCGCGATCCCTTTGCGTCGGCGATGGCCGGCCCGGTACGCGCCGCGTCGCCTCCCCCTCGCGTGGCCATCGACTTCGACGGCATCGAACGGCGGCTGGCCGAAGTGCCGCTCGTGCCTGGCAACTACGGCAGCCTCGACACCGACGGGCAGCGACTCTACTTCCTGTCGTGGGACGCCTCGGCATCGCCGCGCAAGGCGCTGCGGATGATGCCGATCGACGATCGCCGCATCCTCGACACGATCGCCGCCAACGTCGATCGCTACGAGCTGTCGCACGACCGGTCCACGCTGTTGATCGAACGCGGCGAGGACTTCTTCGTGCTGCCGTCGGACGGCACGCACCCCGAGAACTTCGCCGCGACGAAGGTGCCGCTGACCGAGTGGGCGATGACGGTGCAGCCCCGCGACGAGTGGCGACAGATCTTCGTCGACGCCTGGCGGCTGCAGCGCGACGGCTTCTACGACCGCGACATGCACGGCGTGGACTGGGACGGCATGCGTCGCCGCTACGAGCCGCTCGTCTCCCGCGTCACCGATCGCGCCGAGCTGAGCGACGTCATCGCGCAGATGGTGGGCGAGCTCTCGGCGCTGCACATGTTCGTCCGCGGCGGCGATCTGCGCAAGGGCGAGGAGGTGACGTTCGGATCGCTCGGTGCGACGCTGGCGCGTGATGAGCGGCGCGGCGGCTACCGCATCACACGTCTCTTCGTCGGCGATCCCGATCTGCCCGGCGAGCGGGGCCCGCTGTCGGCGGCACACGTGGACGTGCGCGAAGGCGACGTCATCACCGCGGTGGACGGCGTCAGCGTGTTGCCGGTGGCCGACGTCCAGTTGCTGCTGCGCGACTCGGTGGACAAGGAGGTGCGCCTCAGGGTGGTGGCGGCTGACACCGGCGTGGTGCGCGACGTGACGGTGCGGCCGATCTCGATGCGGCGCGAGGCGGATCTGCGATACCGCGACTGGGAAGTCGCGCGCCGTCTCGAGGTGGATGCGGCGTCGGAGGAACAGATCGGCTACCTGCACCTGCGCGCGATGACGAGTCAGGACATGGCCGAGTGGCAGCGCGCGTTCTACCCCGTGCACACGCGGTCGGGGCTGATCATCGACCTGCGGCGCAATACGGGCGGCAACATCGACAGCTGGCTCCTCAGCCGCTTGCTGCGGCAGGCGTGGTTCTTCTGGCAGCCCCGGGTAGGTGAGGCGTCGCCCAACATGCCGTACGCCTATCGGGGGCACGTCGCGGTGCTCGTCGATCAGGAAACGGCGTCCGACGGTGAGGCATTTGCGGAAGGCGTGCGCCGGCTGGGGATCGGTGTGGTCATCGGCACGCGCACGTGGGGTGGCGAGATCTGGGGATCGGGCGGCAACGCGCTGCTCGACCGGGGCATGGCCGCCGTGCCCGACACCGGCGTCTTCAGCGCGGATGGCGAGTGGCTCATCGAAGGCCACGGCGTCGAGCCCGACATCGTCGTGGACAACCTGCCGCACGCGACGTTCAACGGTCGCGATGCCCAGCTCGAGGCAGCGATCGCGCACCTGCGCGCGCGCATCCGTGAGAACCCGGTGCCTGCCGTGTCGCCGCCTACGTACCCCGACAAGCGTGCTCCGATCATCACCAGCACTGCATCCCTGCCGTAGCGGGTCGGTTACGTAGACGCTTATGGAGGACCGACCCCCGCGACGCGAGTGCGCGGGTTACGCTGAGGTTCCGGAAAGAGCCCGCGGCGCAGAGCCGCCAAGCGATGGGAGGTCGGTCATGGGCGA
>JAEZCY010000040.1 GCA_023429845.1 Acidobacteriota bacterium | reverse complement strand
GTACGTAGGCGTCGGGCCTTGCCCGACGCGGGGCATCAGCACGCCCCGGCGCGCGAATCACCAGGCCCTGAACAACGGGCGGGCAATCTCACCGAAGAACGGCCAGGGAATGGCTGCCAGGATCAGCAGCAGCGACACGCCCCCGAAAATCAGGCTGGTGCGGGCGGCGCCGCGCGCGTCGATCGCCCGGCGCACGCGAACCGCGCCCATCTGTGCGATCACGAACGCGACGATCATCATCGTTGTGTGTTCCACGGTGAAGAAGCGCAGCGGGCGCGTCCGCATCGCCGCGCCCATGTCGCCCCACGCGGCGAGGGCGAGCGGACTGATCACCAGCAGCAGCACGCCGAGGAGCACCTGGAGGTGGAGCCCGCCCATGTAGACACGCCAGGGGAGGCGCACCGGGGACGAGCCAACCGGCCCGGATCGGCCACGTGACGAGAGGCTGGCCAGAACCAGCCACACCCCGCCGAGGAGCACGAGCCAACGCGTGAGGCCGTGCAGAGTCAGGACGAACGGATACAGGGCGGCCATGCTGAGCGCAATGGTACGCCACGCGGACGCCCGCCCAGCGCAACGAGAGCAGGTACACTAGGGCCGCCGCGCGCAACCACCACTGCTGCCTGCATGCTCGAGCGCCTCGTCGACAGTATCGGAGAGGGACTCGTCGCCCTCGACAGGAACCTTCGCTACGTCTACGTCAGCGAGGGGGCAGAGCGGCTCGTCGGCATCGCGCGCGCTGGTGTGATCGGTCGCACCCCCTCCGACGTGCTGCCCGGTCCGATACTGGAACAGGTGATGCCGCACGTTCATGCGGCACTCGACACCGGCTGTCCGGTCACCGTCGACATCCACCTCTCCGCGAGCGATCGCTGGCTCGAGAACCGGCTCTACCCGTCCGCTGACGGCATCACCATCCTCTTGGTGGACGTCACGGAACGCCGGCGCACCGCCGAGCGCCTCCGCCGCCGCGAGGAGATGCAATCGCTGCTGGTCACGCTGCTCGAGCAGACCCGCCACCTGCGAGATGCCGACGAGGTGCTCTGGGCTTGCGTGCAGACGGTGGGGCAGCACCTGCGCGTGAGCCACTGCATGTTCGCGGAGGTGGACGCGGCACAACAGCACCTCGTGGTGATGCGCGACTACGTGGATCGCGTCCCGAGCCTCGCAGGCCGGCACCGGCTGGAGGACTTCGGCGCCGCCGTCGCCGACGTGCTGCGCCATGGCAGGTCGCTGGTCATCTCCGACGTCGCCACGGACCCGCGGACGTCCGGTCCGGCAATTGGCGCGGCCTTCGAACAGGTCGCCACGCGGGCGCTCGTCGCCGTGCCACTCGTGAAGGACGGTCGGCTCGTCGCCGTGCTCTCGGTTCACCAAGCGGCACCGCGCGCATGGTCCGAGGACGAGGTGGTGCTGCTCGAACGCGTCGCCGAACAGACATGGTTCGCCGTGGCCAGTGCCCGCGCCGAAGCGGCGCTGCGCGAGAGCCGTGACGTGCTCGCGCTCGCGATGCGCGGTGGTCGCATGGGTGCGTGGTCGCGCGACATCACCTCCAACGAGGTCTGGTGGAGTGAGGAACTCGAAGGGCTCTTCGGTCTGCCGCCCGGCGGGTTCGGCGGCAGCGAGGACCGCTTCTTCGAGTACGTCCACCCCGATGATCGTCAGCTCGTGCGGGAAGCCGTGCAGCACGCCATCGCCACCCGCTCGGATTACATCGTGGAGTTCCGGTTCCGCCACGCGAGCGGCGCCTGGCGATGGATGGACGGGCGCGGCAGGGCGGTCTACGACTCGGACGGGCCGCCCCGCTGGTTGTTCGGCCTGGGTATCGACATCACGGAGCAGAAGCAGGCGCAGTCGGCGCTCGAGATGGCACACGCCGCGGCCGAACGCGATGCCCAGCGACTGCACCTGGCCATGGCGGCCGCCCGACTCGGCGACTGGAGCTGGCACATCCCGTCCGACGCCGTGACGTTCTCGCCTCGCGGCGCCGAGATCTACGGCGTCGCCCCGGAGACGCACGTCACCTGGGCGGAGATCCGGGAGCGGCTGCACCCGGACGACGTCGAACGCACACAGCGCGCTGTCGAGGAGGCCGTTGCCACGCACGGCGACTACGCGGTCGAGTACCGGCTGGTGCTCGACGGGCAGGAGCGCTGGATTTCCGTGCGCGGCCGCCCGCGTCTCGACGCCGCCGGAAACGTGTCCGGGTTGCTGGGCGTGGTGCAGGACGTGAGCCCCGACCGGCTGCTGCTGCGTCTCGAGGACGAGGTTCGTGGCCTGGTCACGCCGGATGCCATCACCGCCACCGTGGCCCGGTTGCTTGGCCAGCACCTCGCGGTGCACCGATGCGTGTACGCGACGGTGGACGCGTCGAGCGGCGTGCTCACCGTGCGCAGCAACTACACCCAGGGCATCGCTTCTCTCGAAGGGCCGTACGAGCTGCGCGAGTTCGGTGCGGAGTTCGATCGGCTGATGCGCGCGGGCCGGCGCGCCGTGGTCCGTGATGCGCGCATGGACACGCGGCTGACCGAGGAGGATCGCGCGGCCTGTCGCGCCGTGGGGGCGGCCGCGCTGATCACGGTGCCGGTGCTGAAGGCCGGCCATGTGGACGCGGTGCTCGCGGTGCACTCAAGCACGCCACGGTACTGGAGTGCGCAGGAAGTAGAGCTCGTCCAGCAGGTGGCGGGCCGGTCCTGGGAATCCATCCAGCGTGCGCGGGTCGAACAGGAACGTGCGGCGCTCCTCGCACGCGAGCGACTCGCGCGTCAGCAGGCCGAGCGCCAGAACCGGCGGCTCGCGCAGCTGTCCGAAGTTGCCGAAGCCGCGAGTCGGTCGAAGGACGAGTTCATGGCCATGCTCGGTCACGAACTGCGCAATCCGCTGGCGCCGATCGCCACCGCGCTGCAGTTGATGCGCCTGCGCGGCGACGACGGCTCCGGCCGCGAGCGGGTCGTCATCGAGCGACAGGTCAATCACCTCACCCGGCTCGTGGACGACCTCCTCGACGTCTCGCGGGTGGCGCGTGGCCGCGTGGAGCTGAAGGCCCGGTCGGTCGAGGTGTCGGAGGTCATCGCGCGGGCGATCGAGATGGCGAGCCCGCTGCTCGAACAGCGCGCGCACACGCTCGTCGTGGACGTGCCGCGCACGGGTCTCCCGGTCGTCGTGGACACCGAGCGTATGAGCCAGGTGCTGTCGAACCTGCTGACCAACGCTGCCAAGTACACGCCGCGGGGAGGGCGCATCGACGTCGGAGCTCACCGGGAAGACGACGACGTGGCGATCACCGTACGCGACACGGGGATCGGCATGAGTGCGGAGGTGCTGCCGACGGTGTTCGAGTTGTTCGTCCAGGGCCGGCAGAGCAGCGATCGCGCCGACGGTGGACTCGGCCTCGGCCTGGCCATCGTGCGCAACATCGTCGAGCAGCACGGCGGCAGCGTGCGCGCCTACAGCGAAGGGACCGGCCAGGGCAGCGAGTTCACCGTGCGAGTGCCGGCGGCCACGGTCCCGGCCGAGGCCGTTCCGGCGACCCGGCCGCTGGATGCCGAATCGCGTATTCCCGCCGCACGTGTGCTGATCGTCGACGACAACGCGGACGCCGCGGAGATGCTGGCCCACGTGCTCGCTGCTCGCGGCCACGACGTGCGCGTGGCCTACGACGGCGTGCAGGCGTTGCAGGCATCGGCAGACTTCCTGCCACAGGCGGCCTTTCTCGACCTGGGGCTGCCGGTGATGGACGGCTACGAACTCGCCAGTCGGTTGCGCGAGCTGCCTGGGCTGGATGCGATCCGCCTGATCGCCGTCACCGGCTACGGGCAGGACTCCGACCGGCAGCGCACCCGCGCGGCCGGCTTCCATCATCACCTCGTGAAGCCGGTGGACATCACCGTGCTGGAGGCGTTGCTCGCGTGACGCGCTGCGCCGCGCTTCTGCGTGGGATCAACGTCGGCAAGGCCAAGCGCCTGGCGATGGCCGACCTGAAGGTGCTCGTCGAGGGGCTCGGCGGCACGAACGTCCGCACGCTGCTCAACAGCGGGAACGTGGTGTTCGACGCGCCGGACGAGGAGGCGCCGACGATCGGGATGCGCCTCGAGGAGGCAATCGCTTCGCATGCCGGGTTCCGGTCGAACGTGATCGTCGTGACCCGGGACCGGATGACGACGATCGCCGCCGAGAACGCGCTGGCAGACCGCGCCGACAATCCCTCGCGCCTGCTCGTCGTGTTCGTGCGCGACGTCGCCGTGCTCGGGCGCCTCGCACCGCTGGCGGCGCGCGACTGGACGCCCGAGGCCCTGCACATCGGCTCGCAGGCGGCGTACCTGTGGTCGCCGGGCGGCGTGCTGGCCGGCGAGATCGTCGAGGCGAGCGGTCGGGTCCTCGGCGATCAGGTCACGACGCGAAACTGGGCGACGCTGCTGAAACTGTGCGCGCTGATGGGCGCTCCCGTGCCATGAGCACGCGAACGACGTCGGCGGCGCCGTAGCTGTCGGCGTCGGGCGCCAGGAACTGCGCGACGTCGGCAAGCGAGTCGCCCGACGTGACGATGCCGGCTTCGAGATGCCGTCCGGCGCGTATCTGCGGATGGCCGGCGGTGGCCACGAGCGCATTGCAGATGCACTTGCGACCCACCGTGTCCTCCGCGCTGCCGCCCTTGGCCACATAGAGCGACACCGGCTCGGCCGCACAGCGGAAGCCCACGCTGCCGTCCTCGGCACGATAGGCCTCTCGCAGGTATCCGAGGTCGCAGATGCGCGCTCGCGAGGCGTACACCACCTCGTCGGAGATGGTGCCGGGCAGTTGCGCCACCTTGAATGGGAAGCCTGTCGGTGAGGCGAGCGGGTCGGTCTTCACGGGCGTCATGCCGTGGCGGACGCGGGCGATCAGCTGCGAACGGTAGTCCGCGCGCAGGCCCGAGTCGCGGCACAGCGCGAAGGCCGTCCCCAACTGGACGCCCCTCGCTCCTTCCGCCTGCGCCGCACGGAGCCCGTCGGGCGTGCCGAAGCCGCCGGCCAGCCAGAACGGCACGCCGAAGCCGCGGAACGCCGCGAGATCGACCTTGTCGCGATCGCCGTAGATCGGCTCCCCCGCGTCGTTCAACTGCAGTTTGCCGCGCGGCGGCGCGTTGTGGCCGCCCGCAGTCGGGTTCTCGATCACGAAGCCGTCCACGGTGCCATTGGCCTTGCGCAGCAGCGTCAGCGCCAGCGTGGACGACCCGACGATGGCGAGAAACGCTGGGCGCGTGAGCGGCGGCCGGCAATCGCCCATGACGTCGGCCGGGTCGAAGCGGATCAGGGTGTCGTCGCCAGGCTGGCTGCCGGTGACCGCGAGCGGATAGGTCGCGGGCTCGTACCGGGCCAGGAGGTCGATCGCACCGGGAATCTTCAGTGGGATGCCCGCGCCCATCAGAATCGCGTCCACGCCGGCGAGCAGCGCGCCGAAGATGGACGGCAGGTGCGGGATCTGGATCTTCTCGAGGAAGTTGATGCCGACTTTCCCCGCGTGCCCCTGTCGCGCCAGCCACACCTCGACGAAGTTCGCCACGACGCACAGCTCCTGCAGGAGCGGATTCGTCTCGAGCGTCTGGAGCGGCAGCGTGGCGTAGGCAGCCTTGGCGTCCTTGCCGCCCGGGATGTAGTAGCGCGCCCAGATGCGGTCCGCGGTCGCACGCAGGGGGAACGCATCGAGCGCGCGCCGCATGTGACCGTCCGGGTCGCCGTCCTGCAATCGCCGCGCGAGCACCTGGTCGAGTGCCGTCCCCGAGACGACGCCGAGCGCACCGGCCGACGACGACGCACGGGCGAGCCGCCAGTCCGAGATTGCCACACCCATGCCGCCCTGGATGATCGCGGGCAGCGTGTCCGCGGCGCTGTCCAGTACCGGTATCGACACGTCGTCCATCACGGCGGCCGACAGTGCAAGTTGAGGGCCGCCACGGCGGACGGGCGCGCGTCCCGCCAACGGCGACGACGGGACGATTCGCGTGCGGAATGTCGCCGGTGCGGTGCGGGAATCTTCGCAGTCCCCGCGATGACGTGGGCCAGGCTGCCGTGATGCGCGGCCCTGACGCGCGGCGCCACGCTCGCGGCGCTCGCCCGGAGCGAGGTAAGGCTTGACGCAGGCGCGGCGTGCGCGTGTATACTCGCTTGGTTGTCGCGCGGATGTGCTCGCGCGGCACGGGCACCCACCGCTGGCACGCCGGAGCCTCGGCGAGGCGGGGGCTGCGACACGGCCGGCATGAAGGGCGGTTAGCTCAGTTGGTAGAGCACCGGTCTTACACACCGGCTGTCACAGGTTCGAGTCCTGTACCGCCCACCATCCTTGGTCCATCGCGGCGCTTCGCGCCTGGACTTCGGATGGCAGGCTCTCCAGCTCGAACCACCAACATTGCGGGGTCGTAGCTCAGTTGGTTAGAGCGCCGGCCTGTCACGCCGGAGGCCGCGGGTTCGAGCCCCGTCGACCCCGCCATCCCGCTCACGTTCGTTCACGGCCTCTCGGGTCGACGGCCTCAGGCCCGAGGCACCCCCCCGCCGGCCCACGGCCGGCGGCGACGAGCGCCCGAAGGCCGACCGGCCCAAGGCCGAAGGCGCCGAAGGCCGAAGGCCGGTGTGCGAGGAAGACGCACCTCGAGGGCGCGCCTTCCTCGATTCGTCTAGAAC
>JAEZCY010000241.1 GCA_023429845.1 Acidobacteriota bacterium | reverse complement strand
TCGTAACACCGCCAGAACGGAGAATCGGCCAGCCTGCCCTGCCTGCGGCCACAGGCAGCGACGACCCGCTCGACGCCGTCCCGCACGTGGCGGGCCGGTGCGTCACGGGAGGGGGGCGCCGTTACACGAATCGGCAAGCTGCCGCACACGCGTGACGTTGAAGAAGGCCTCCGTTGTAGCGGGCGTGCCTTGTTCGTAGGTGCCACGCACCTCCACGACCGAGCCGATGTGCGCCCGAAGCCGCTCGGCCGCGCCCTGCAGTCGCACGTCCCGGGTGACGGTGGCGTCGTTGCCCTTCACGCCGCGAAGCCTGAATGCCTTGCCGTCCACACGCTCGAGACACCCCTTCAGGGTGGTGGCCGTCATGCTGGGATCGCCATCTTCGGGGGACGCGCGTCGAGACAGCGGCCGCTCGTCGTCACCGCCGGCGTCAGGGGCCGGTAACGGGCGTGCCGGCGGCGCCGGTTCCCCCATGGGCGGCCGGTCGGGCGGGCGCACGGGCTGCGTTGCGGGAGTGGGAGGCTGCGCCTGCAGACTTCCGGCGAGCAGGACGACGCCCGTGAGCGACAGTAGATTTCGTGTCATGGTCCCTCCTCGAGCCCCTGGGGGCACGCAGAAGCCGGCCTCGGGGTGAGCCGACGCAGGGGAAAAGGCATGAACCGCGCCAGCCTTCACCGGGCGGGCCGTGCTGCCTCAAGTACTTCATGAATAACGACTTGGATAGTGCCGCGCTCGCCAGGCCCGCGAGCCGCGGGGGTGTCGTCCATGGCAACAGGGGCCGGAAGCGGTACACGGTTGGGGCATTTGACGCGCTTCGGCCGCGATGGTAGCGTGGCGTGTTCGGCGGGTGCCTCGCGAGAGTGGCGGAACTGGCAGACGCGCCGGACTTAGGATCCGGTGGCCGCAAGGCTGTGCGGGTTCGAGTCCCGCCTTTCGCACCAGACGCCGCTCGCTGCGCATGCGTGGCCTGATCCGGTCGCGGGTGTCTCGCCTCCCGAATCCTTTTCCGAGCCCTCAATACGTATCCCGGGTTTTTTCCAGAGTCCCCTGAACATGAAGGGCGAACTCACCGACGTCAGCGAAACCAAGAAGACCTTGACCGTGGAAGTGCCTCCCGAGGTAGTGGAGGCCGAGGTCGCCCGCATCTCGCAGCGCTATGCCCGGGCGGCCAAGCTGCCGGGCTTCCGACCGGGCAAGGCGCCCGTACACGTGGTGCGTCGGCGATTCCGCGAAGAGATCCTGCACGATGTGGCCCACGATCTGGTGCCGCGCGTGGTCGGTGACGCGCTCCGGGACCGCGGCGTGCTGCCGGTTGACACGCCCAAGGTCCGGGACCTGCAGCTCGAGGAAGGCAAGCCGCTGACCTTCACGGCGGCCATCGAGACGGCGCCACCGGTGGATCCCGGCGACCTCTCCACCTTGTCGGTCCAGCGGACAGAGACCACGGTGACCGAGGAAGACGTGGATCAGGCGTTGTCACGGCTGCGCGAGCGGCTCGCACGCATGGAGCCGGTCGAGGATCGACCTGCCGAGCAGGGTGACACGGTCGTGATGAACCTCTCGCGTCGTCGGCTCACGGGCGCGCAGGGCGCCGAGATCCCACCGGAGGAGCCGGAAAGCCACGAGGGCGTGCCGGCCGAGATTGGCGCCGCCGCCAACCCGCCGGGGTTCGACGAGGCGCTCCTCGGCGTCACCGTTGGCACGCAGAAGACCTTCGAGGTCACCTTCCCGTCCGAATACGAGGTCGAGGAGATGGCCGGGGCCCGTGTCGAGTACACGGTCGACGTGACCGCCCTGCGCCGGCGCGTGCTGCCGACCGTGGACGACGAGTTTGCCAAGGACCTCGGCGAGTTCCAGTCGCTCGGCGACCTGCGGACGCGGATCCGGGAAGATCTCGAGCAGGACGCGGAGCGCGAGCGGACGCGGCGGATGCGCCAGCAGTTGCTCGAGCAGCTCGCAGGCCGGCTGACCGGCGAGGTGCCCGAAGGCATGGTGTCGCGCGAGGTGGACCGGCGGGTCGAGGAGTTCGCGCGCCGGTTGATGGATCAGGGCGTGGATCCCCGGCAGGCCGCCATCGACTGGGACGAGTTCCGCAAGCAGCAGCAGGAGCCGGCCGTGGCGACGGTCCGCAGCGTGCTGGTGCTCGACGAGATCGCCCGGCGGGACGGGCTCGAGGTATCGGATGAGGAGCTGGATGCCGATATCTCGGGGTACGCGACCCGGGCGGGGCGGACGTTGGCCGAGCTGAAGGCGCAGCTGTCGGAGCAGGATCAGCTGGACAACATCCGGACCGGCCTGTTGCGGGAGAAGGCCGTGTCGCACGCGATGTCGCGTGCTACGATCCAGGGAGCGTGAGATACACGCTCTCCCCGGTCGTTCACTCCTTCTTACGATGACGTGTAGACCGCCCGAGCCTGCCCGAGGGGCGCCGGGCACTGGCAACCTGCCCGCGTGCGCCCCCGAAAACCGGGCCAGGACGCGGGCCCCGAGGCCGAAGCTACCCATGACCGATCCGCGCATGCAGCTGGTCCCGATGGTGGTCGAGCAGACCAACCGCGGGGAGCGGGCGTACGACATCTTCTCGCGCCTGTTGAAGGACAGCATCATCTTCATCGGGACGCCGATCGACGACGGGGTCGCGAGTCTGGTGATCGCGCAGATGCTCTTCCTCGAGGCGGAGGACCCGGAGCGCGACATCCTGCTGTACATCAACAGCCCCGGCGGCTCGATCACGGCCGGCCTGGCCATCTACGACACGATGCAGTACATCCGTCCCGACGTGCAGACGTACTGCCTCGGTCAGTGCGCCTCGTTCGGCGCCGTACTGCTGGCGGGGGGCACCAAGGGCAAGCGGTTCGCGCTGCCCAACTCCCGCAGCCTGCTCCACCAGCCGTGGGTGCAGGGGGGGGTCGGCGGGCAGGCCACCGACATCGACATCCACGCGAAGGAGATCCTGCGGATGCGGCACCGGCTCAACGAGATTCTGGC
>JAEZCY010000192.1 GCA_023429845.1 Acidobacteriota bacterium | reverse complement strand
GTCTGAACCGACGGCCGTGCCCTCGAGGCGAGCGAGCATGTCGAGCCCATACCGCTCGAGCATCTGCCGAAGCTGGAGGTCGTCGCGATAGGCGTCGGCGAGGGCTTCGCCGAGACCGCGCACGATGCCCGGCGGGATCGCCGGGGCGTGGGGCCGGTTCGTGCCGCTGGTCCGAGGGCGCGACGACGCCCCGCCGCGGGGCGTCGGTGATGCCTGCTCGGCCGAATCGGCACCGGCCGCGGGCGCGAGAGACGCAAGATGCGCGCGAAGGGCGTCCGCTTCCGGGGCGCCCGGGGGCAAGCGCTCGAGCGTGTCGGCGGCAACCTGCCGGGCGGCTCCGAGGTTGCCCGTGCGCACCAGCAGTTCGACGTGCAGCAGCTTGAGCGCCGGCGAGGCGTACTCATCGCGCATGCCGATCAGCCCGAGCCCGGCGCTCAGGTTGCCGAGGCGCAGCAACTCGCGCAGCTCGCGGGTGGCATAGCGCTCCCAGTCCTCGAGTTCGACGTGGGGCCAGACGTCGGCCGCGAGCGTCAGCGGCATGCGGCCCGCGAGATACCCCTGGGCTCGCGGCGACAGATCCTGTATCGCTGTTGCGAGTTCGTGCTCGACGCCGCCCATCCACCGCGCGTCCAGCGTCGCGCGGTCGTGCCCGAGGAGCAGCCTGTGATAGAGCTCCTCGGCCCGCGTCTCCGGCGCGGGCAGCTGATACTCGTAGAACACGACGGCAGCCTCGCTCACCTGCCGCGCACGCTCCGGATCGTCCTCGCGGAGCGGGCCGAGCATCACCGCCCGCAGTTCGGGTCTGTGCACCAGCACGTCGGGCGCGCGCGAGGACACGAGCACCACCTCGCGGCGCAGCTTGCCCAGCAGTCGTTCGGCGGTGGCGCGATCCGGCACGTCGAGGCCACAGGGCTTCGCCAGCACGTACTGGATGATGCCGGGCGTGATGCGGCGCAACAGCAGTCCGGGGTGCGCGAGCCTGCGCACATCCGGGTCGGTGATGTGTTCGAGCACCCGCGTGTACAGTTGCGCCTCCACGCTGCCCCGGCGCAGGTCCCCGAGCACCGCCGGGAGGTCGCTGAGGCCGCCCGGCGTGTCGTGCGCACGGCGGAGCAGGTCCACGGCAAGCCGCAGCGTGAGCGGCGACCCGCTGATCTGCCTCGCCACCGTCTCGGCGGCGTCCCGCGAGATGCGCACCCGCGCGGTCAGGAAGGCGGTGGACGAGTCGATGTCGAACGTCGCCAGTTCGAGCGGACGTACGGCGTGTCGTTCGGGCGGCACGCGGCCGCACAGCACCACGCGCAGGAACGGCACGAGCGATTGCAGCTGGTCGAGGAACCGGAACACCTCGTCTTCGTGCGAGGCGTGACGCAACTGCACTTCCTCGAAGGTGTCGAGCACGAACAGCATCGGCTGCGACTGCGCGCCGGGCAGCTGCCGGATCTCGTGCGCGAACGTCTCGAGGAAGTAGCCGCGGTCGCTCACCCGTAACTGCGACCAGAGCGACTCGTACCGCGCGGGCCGGACATCGGCAGCGGTGGCGGGAGTGCCGGGGCCGGCGACGCGTCCGGCGGCGCCTCCGGGCTCCACTTCGGCGACGGGCGCTTCTCGCGGCGCGATCAGCCCGGCGCTCTTCGCCATGTCGGCAATGCGGCGGCCCCACTCCTGCCCGAGTGCGTCGAGCTTGGCGCGGCGCGGCGGGTACTGCGACGCGAGCTGCCGCACGGCCTCCATCAAGAGGGTGACAGGCTCTTCGGCCACCAGGCCCGGCCGGTCGAAGTCGAGATACGCGTAAGGGAACTGCGCCACGTCAGCGCGGTCCACGTGGTCGAGGATGAACCGGGCGATCAATGTGGACTTGCCGATGCCGCCCGGGCCATACACGAACAGCGGCGGCTCGGACTGCAGGCTGAACACGGATCGCACCACACGGTTCAGTGACTCGCGGGCGCTGCTCGCCGCGCGCACGCCGACGTAGTCGCTCAGCAGCGCGAGCTCGCGTTCACGCCCCGCGAAGTAGTCGCCGACGAGCTCCCTGAACGGCGCGAGTTGCGTCGCACGCTCGGCAGCCTGTCGCAGGCCGTCCTCGTCGGGCACCCCCGGCAGGATGCCGCGAACCCAGTCAGCCGCCACCTGCCAGGCCCGCACGGCGAGGGCACTCGACGGCAGCGACGGCGCGGCGCGTTCGAGCAACAGCGCCTCGAAGGCCTGCTGCACATCGTCGCGTCGCCGCTGCGGATTGGCAGCGAGGGCGGCGTGCACACGGTTCTCCGAGACCAACCGCCTGAGGGCCGCGCGGCGCGCTTCCCGATCGAGAATCCACGTCGTGCGTCCGTCGGCCTCATAGGACGGCAGGGCGACTCTCGACAGTTCCGCCCGCGCGGCGTCCAGATCGTCCTGGCCTGCGGCGCGCGCCTCGTGCAGCGGCTGCAGCGTGTCCGGATCGAACGATGCCAGTACTGCCGCCGCATCGACGAACGCCGTGGAGGGCGGCGCCGGCTCGTCCGCGAACAGGTCAGCGAGCTGCTCGGTGACGGCTGCCGGCGTCCACCCGTCGATCGGCCTCACGTCGAGGCTCCGGCGAGCAGACGGTGGGCCGTGCGCCCGAGGGCGACGTTGAGCAACTGCAGGCGCAGGCGCGGCCGGTCGGCACTGTCCACCGCGCGCCGTGTCACCTCCTGATCGACCTGCTGCTCCACGCTGTCGAGTGCCGCCTGGACGACGGCTGGATCGGGGGGCTGTCCGGAGCGCGCGAAGATGCCACCGAGGAACGCTTCCATCTCGGCGCGCGACAGCGGCGGCGAGGCGATGGTTTCCTCGTTCTTGTAGAGCAGCGCGTCGGCGCGCGGGTAGTTGAGCAGCAGCAGTCGGAGCCGGCCGTCCCCACCGACGTCGGCGAACTCGGCGAGCATGTGAATCAGGTCATACGCCTGTGCGGGCAGGCTCACGCGGAAGCCGTCGAGAATGAGCCAGCAGCCGGGGTACGACGCGCTCGTGAGGCCATCACAGAGCCAGTTGAACAGCTGTGGGAGCCATCGACTGTCCTGCTCCGGGTCGGACGGCGGCCGGGCGGGAATCGTCTCGGGATCGATCTGCAGCGCGAAGGCGATCTGCTTGGCGAACGTTTCCAGCGTCCATCCCTGCTGGTCGAGATCGAGATACACCGAGCGGAAACGCTCCGAGTGGCGCGGCGGGTCGAACTCGAGCACGTAGCGGACGAACGTGTGGGTGAACGACTTGCCGGTGACCGGTTCGCCGTTGACGACGAGGACGCGCGAGGACAGGCCCTGGCCGAGATCGCGCAGCATGCGCCGCAGCTCGGCGCGCGAGAGGAAGAGGCGCCCGCCGACGAGCATCTCGGCGCTGTAGTGGTCGATGGCCGGCGACGCACCTCGCGGGTCGAGGTCAGGATGGGCTTCGAGGAACGAGACGACCTGGGCATTGGCCGGCGCCTGCGCCATGAGACCGGCGATCAGGTTCGTCGTCCAGAACTCCCGCTCGGCACGGTCGACGATGCGCGAGACCATGTCGCCCAACGGCGCGGCCGGGGTGATGCGCGCACGCTCCTGGTTCGTGCGGAACTTGAGCAACTGGTCGAGCCTCTCCACGTTCGGACACACGTCGGCGAGTGCCGCGCAGAGGGCTTCGCGCTGGAGGGGCGAGAGCATGTCGCGGTGTGCGATGAGCGCGTCAGCCCGCGGCGCGGGCCGGGTATGCGCCGGCGATGAACGTCCGGTCCGTGTCGGACAACGTCGTGTTCTCCTTTGTCGCGCCGCCTGTTTTCGTCCACGACGCCGGGAAGGCATAGAGCATGATGGAATCGGGGTCGAAGTCCGAGAACTGGGTTCGCGACGCGTCGTACTTCTGGAACATGTTGAAGTCGATCGTGGCGCGGTCCCAGTTGTTGGGCGGTCCGCTGAGGTCGGCGTAGACTTGCTCCTCGTTCCACACGATGCCGCCAGCCGGACTCTGATGCTCGTGGATGCAGCCGAGGGCGTGACCGAACTCATGCAGCACGACCGCTGCGACGTCGTCGTCGGACGAGTCGGCGTGCAGCCAGCCGAAGTTCATCGTCGGCTCGTCCTTCCGGAAGTAGCGGGAGACCAGCGCGTCGGTGCCGACGGCCGACCACGATCCGTCGTCGCGAAACGCGATGCGAATCTCGGCGTCGCCACTGTCGACGAAGTTGAAATGGATATTGGCGTGCCTGGTCCACGGCATGGCTGCCTGCTGGACGCGGTGCTGCACGATGGGGTCGCCGTCGAGGAAGCGGATGCGCAGCGTGCGTCCCGGCTTCCACTTCTTGGCGAGTTCGAGTGCGAGTTCCGGCGCGTCGACACCGCGCCTGTTGTCGGGGTTCTCGAGCACGGCCACTCGTTGGGCCTCCTCGCGGAGGTCGAGTGGCAACACGCGGTCGATGCAGGCGCGGACCATGAGCGCTCCCGGGATGAGGGACGCGGCGCGCCTCGTAGAGGTTGCGGCGACGTCCGTCTGCGTTTGGCTATTCAAACGCCGGATTGACCGGATCCGAACCAGCACCGCCGCCGCCGTTCGTCGTTCGGCGTTCGGCGTTCGGCGTTCGGCGTTCGGCGTTCAACGTTTGCCATTCGCTGTTATCGTTCGCTGTTGCCGTTCATGCCGCCGACATGCAGCCGGCGGCCAGCCGTCCACAATCCGGAGACGAGGAGACAGGCATGGAATGGACGCCCCTGCCCTTCGACGCCCCTGCGGCCGCCTTCGACGGCCAGGCGCGTACCGCGCTGGAGGCGTTGCGCGCCGAGCGAGCGGACGCGCTCATGTTCTTCCGGCACTTCCACCCACGCTTCCGCCGTGACGACGTGCCGTGGCTTCCACGCACCGTGGACGATGCGTCGGTGCGCGCCGAGGGATTCGACCTCGACGATGCGCGGCTGGCGGTAGCGCGCGCGTACGACTTCCTCGACTGGGACAGCCTCGTCGTCATGGCCGACGCGATCGCCGATGCGTCGTCGCCCGTCGGCAGGTTCGAGCGGGCCGTCGAGGCCGTGATCGGTGGCGACCTGCCGACGTTGCGTCGCGCCATCGACGATGACCCGTCGCTCGTGCATGCGCGGTCCACGCGCGTCAACCCGTTCGACCCGCCTGTGCACCGCGCCACGCTGCTGCACTACGTCGCGGCCAATGGCGTGGAGGGGAGGCGGCAGCGCACGCCGCCGAACGCCGTCGAGGTCGCGCGCCTGCTGCTCGACACGGGCGCGGATCCCGACGCCCTGGCGGATCTGTATGGCGGGCAGTGCACGCCGATGAGCATGCTCGTGTCGAGCGACCATCCGGCGGCGGCTGGGGTTCAGATCGCGCTCGTGGACCTGCTCGCCGACTACGGCGCGTCGGTCGAGCCGCTCGGGAGCGGCGGGTGGACGTCGCCGCTGTATACGGCGCTGATCTTCGGGTTCGTCGATGCGGCGCGGGCATTGGTGCGCCGCGGCGCGCGGGTAGACACGGTGACGGTCGCGGCAGGCCTCGGCGACATGCACGCCGTACGCGAACTGCTGCCGCAGGCCTCGGCCGACGACCGGCACCGCGCTGTGGCGCTGGCCGCCAATACCGGCAATGTGGATGCGCTGCGGGTGCTCCTCGATGCCGGTGAGGATCCGGATCGCTACAACCCGCCGCACGCGCACGCGCACGCGACGCCGATGCACTCCGCCGTCGCGTCTGGCCATCTCGACGTCGTCCGTCTGCTCGTCGAGCGTGGCGCCCGACGGGACGTGCCCGATCGTCACCACGCGTCGACGCCGCTCGGCTGGGCGGAGTATCTGGGCAAGGCCGACATCGCCGGGTACCTGCGCAGCGTCTAGCAGCGGGTTGTGTCCGGGCCGGGTAGGGGCGGGCGCCTCGGCTAGGGCGGCGTCGCGGCCCGCCGCAGCTTGCAGAGCATCGCCGTAGTACCATCAGTGGCTGTCGTCGGGGCGTAGCTCAGCCTGGTAGAGCGCTCGCTTTGGGAGCGAGAAGTCGCATGTTCGAATCATGTCGCCCCGACCACTCCTCGTTGCACTCGTCGCGGTCCGGCCGTCACATTCAGGCGTCGCGCGCAGCCGTCGGCCGCGCGCTCAGGCTCGAATCATGTCGCCCCGACGATCCTCACAGCGTTCAATTCCGGCCACAGGATGACGAACCATTCCGAGGACATGGATGACAGTCCGCCGCGAACGGGCTGGCGATGGGTTCCAGTCTGCGGGTCTCGTCGTCGACCTACCCCAGCCGTCGCGGATGAAGGTGACGAGCCGGAGATGGTCGTCCAGTTGGCGGACGCCGACGGCATGGCCGGTGAGTGCTGACTGGCGGTGGCCCAGCGTCGCCGAAAGCAGACGCGGGTGCAAAGAACCACCGTGGCTGTCCAGTCGTGCAGTGGTAGAGCGGCGGCAACCGGTGTGGGGGAGAGGGCCGGCGCGGAGCGCCACTGTCAGCACCGGCTTGCTCCATGCCGCGTGCGTGCCCTGATTGTCTCCGCCACCAAGACGTCGAAGGTGCCTTCCTGATGCCGGGGCTGGGCCGACGGGGAGTGACGATCTGCTCGAGCGTCAGAGTGCGTGCGCCCGTGACGGCCGTTCCGCTTGCGACCTATCCACCGCCGTTCGGGCGTACCCAGGACGGCGAACGGAGCAAGGCGTCCTGAAATGTTGACCGCGACTCACGGATTGGGAGGAGTACGTCCCTCACCCGGGTAGTCTGAAGCCGATACAGGCTTGGTCGCAACGGCGAAGACCCAGCCTCTCAGCCATGCCGTGATCGCCGCGGCGGTGATGGCGCGGTGATAGGCCACCCCGACCTGCCACGCCAGCGGGTGGAACTTCAGGTATGACGGGGGAGACGCCAGGTACTCGACACGTGACGTGAGGAAGCCCCCGCGTACCAACAGCCGCGTCAGACGTCGGCGGGTGTTCGCGCGGTAGTACGTCGGAAAGGTCTTCGAGGGGTCGCGGCCTTCGGTGCGCGCCACGAGCCACGGGTGCAGCGCGTTGGGCAATACGAACGAAGCAAGGCTGACGTAGTCGAACAGGTTTGGCGTGAGCACCGCCAGTGTGCCGCCCGGGCGCAGGACGCGATGGGCTTCGGTGACGACTGCGGCGGGATCGGCGAGGTGCTCGAACACGCTCACCGAGTACGCCACATCCACGCTGTCGTCGGCGATCGTCGGCCACCGTTCGCCGACAACACCCGTGAGCGTGACCCGCGGGTCGCTGAGGGCCTGCGGCGTAAACGTGTCCACATCGACGCCAAGCCCACGCTGGTTGGGTCTGAGCAGGCGCCGAAGGCGGGTCGCGTCGCGCCCGCAACCGATATCGAGCAAGGTGCCCGCGTCGGGCAGCAGTGCGCACACGACAGCCTCGATCTGGCGGTACGGGTGCTGATCGGAGGGGAACGCACGCCGTCGTTCGGCGCGGGTCACCGTGCGCGCGGCGCGGGTCTCGTCCGCCATATAGCTACCTCATCGGCGCCGTACCACCTCGGCTTTACGGCCACCTGCGAACAGGGCGCCAAGACGCGGCAGTTCAGCGCGGCGTCCCCTAAGCGAGCGCGGCCGGACTTGCTAGCGTGCTAATGGACGGTATGTCTGCGGTGTTGGCGCGGTGTGCGGTATGCACTGTCGTCCCTCCTCAGGAACGCCGCAGTACAAAATTGAGTACAGAGCGACCCGACTGCGCGTACGGCTCGCGGTCACGGCTGCCCCCTCGCTTTACACCGCTACGGCTGGTGGCGCCGTCCTGCCGCAGATCCATCGCCATGCGCTCGTGCGCGATGCCGGGCACCGGGTCGTGCACCATGACGGGCGACGGCCCCACGACAAGAGCCGGACGCGCGCCCCTTGCACATGTCACCGTCCGCTGGAGACCGCCGCGATCGACATGCCCGGCTCGACGGCAACAGAAGTAGAGCCAGCCCTCGTTCCGAAGCGCGCAGTTCGTCGGCATTTGAGAGCATCGACAGGTTCGATGACGCCTGGGTCGCGCTCGTGGCGCGCAAGACGTAGCGTTGGCTGGGTCCGATCGAACGCGCTGCTAGAGTTTCGAGATGCGCGTCAACAGATCGGTACCACCCTGCACCGTGATCCCGGTGCTCATCTACCCCGATCCGGGCGCCGCAGCTGATTGGCTGTCGAAGGCGTTCGGCTTTACTGTCCGCCTGCGGATCGCCAATCACCGCATTCAGATGAAGGCGGGAGACGGCTGCTTCACCATCGCAGAGGGGTCTGTTGCGCCGAACAACTCACACGTCGTTCAGGTCCGGATCGAGGATGCGGCGGGTCACTGCGACCGCGCGCGCGACAACGGCGCCATCATCCTGACGGAGCCGAAAGCGCATGCCTACGGCGAGCGCCAGTACAATGCCGAGGACTTCCACGGCCACCGCTGGGATTTCACCGAGACGATCGCCGACGTCGCTCCGGAGGAGTGGAGCGACGGTGCCTATCATCTCGAGTGAACTGAGCCTGGCTGGCGCTCCCGCAACTGGTCGGCGATACGCGGCTCGTCTTTCGAGACCTGGCCGCCCTGCCAGGCAGTACTCTTCCGGGAGAGGAGAACCACCATGCGAACGTCTGAACCGGCGGCAGGAGTGTCGCCGCGTCCATCCGCGCAGCCCCAGGACATCGGCACCGACCGGCTCGACGCCTGGCCCGCCTTGCCGTACGAGGCGTGGAAGGACACCTACGCCACGCTGCACATGTGGACGCAGGTGGTCGGCAAGGTGGCGCTCGCGCGCGTCGCCCCGCTGAACCACAGCTGGGGAATCGCCTTGCTGCCAACACCGCGAGGGCTGCGGACGCACGTCCTCGAGCACGGCGACCGCTCGTTCACCATGGCGTTCGACTTCCTCGATCATCAACTGATCATCGAGACGTCGGACGGCGACCGCCGCGCGATGCCGCTGGCGCCGCGATCGGTGGCGGAGTTCCATCGCGACGTGATGTCCACCCTTGCCGCGATGGGCCTGCCGGTCCGCATCTGGTCCATGCCCGTCGAACTCGCGTCGCCCATTCGCTTCGAGGACGATCACGACCATCGCAGCTACGACCGCGAGTACGTCGAGCGCTGGTGGCGCATCATGCTGCGCGTGCAGCGCGTGCTGACCGACAGCCGCTGCGCCTTCATCGGCAAGTGCAGCCCGGTGCACTTCTTCTGGGGCGCCTTCGACATCGCCGTCACGCGCTTCTCGGGACGAGCCGCACCGCCGCGCGACGGCCCGGCGTTCATGCGCGACGCCTACTCGCATGAAGTCATCAGCCACGGCTTCTGGCCCGGAAGCGGTCCACTGCTCGAACCCGCGTTCTACGCCTACGCCGTCCCGGAGCCGGGGGGATTCAAGACGGCAGCGGTCGCACCAGACGGCGCCTACTACCATGCCGAACTGGGCGAGTTCATCCTTCCCTACGAGGCCGTGCGCCATGCGGACTCGCCCGAGGGTGCGATTGCCGCGTTCGTCGAGAGCACCTACGCCCACGCATCGACTCTGGGCGGCTGGGACCGTGCCGCACTCGAGTCAGCCGCACCTGCGGTGCAGCCCTGATCGGAACGACCCGCTCACCACGACCGGCGCAGACTTTGCGCGCCGCGCCGTGCTGACGGGCCTCACCGCTCCACGAGCGGCAGGGTGACCGCCGCCGTGCGTCCTTCGACAACTTCTACGCGGCGGCCTCGAGCCTCGACGAGTGCCAGCCGCTCCTCGTGCCCGAGACGGTCGAACCCGCCGCGTGCACGCGGCGACAGCGCCACGGCGAGGTAGCGGCCGGGCCGCAGACCCGCCGCGGTGAACGTGCCGTCGATAGCGATACCGACCATGCGATTGTCCACGTGCAGAGCAGCGCCGCTCTCCACGGCGCTCTCGCGCATCACGACAACCGATGCGCCCTGCGCGGCCGCAGCACCGCGCGCCACCCGTCCGGTAAGCCCTGACTCACGCGCGCTCACCAGGAGCACGACGCCGTCGACAACGCCCGCCACGGCAAACTCGTGTCCGTCGCAGGCGTCCTCCCCGTCGATCAGCACGGACTTGAGCCACCATCCGCTCGGAAGACCCACGACCGCCAGCTGACGGTGCCCGCGCACGTCCCGGAGCTCGAACGCCAGGTCACTCGTCGCGGACTCGATCGACCGGGAAGGCCGCATCGCGCCCCTGGCAGCACTCGCCACGACCCGCGGTGCTCGATCCGAGAGCGTCGCCACGTCGCCGTCCTCGACCTCGATGCGGCCACGCACCACAGCGCCGTACCCCATCGGCACGACCGCCTCGACGACGGGTTCGTCCCCGACGACGATCTCGAGACGGCCCGCTCGCGAACGGATCAGGCCCCGCGGCGTGGACACCGTTGGTTCCTCCGCCGCCAGGAGGTAGCGTCCTGGCGCCACGTCGAGGATCTCGAAACTTCCGTCAGCCTGTGCCGGCACGGACGCGAACTCCAACGGCACCAGTGGATCGACCGGGCGAAGCGACACAGTGATTCCACCCGGCGACTCGCCACCATCCGCATTGATGGCTCGTCCTGCGACGCGCGCCAGCCGGCCTGAGGGCAGACGCACGTCCAGCAGCGCGTCCTCGCCAGCGCGGACGACGGCGAACTCCGCCAGCGACAGGTCGCGCGAGGCCGGAGCGAAGGCGGGAAGCAACTCCGGCTCCTGCCCCTGCAGCCGAACGGGACCGCGGGCTGACGGTCCAATCGGCACAACGCGCACGGTGTACCTGCCCGGCATGAGCCCGTGCGCGCGATACACACCGCGGTCGTCGGTCTGCACCATACCGCCGACCGTCGCCATCAAGTCCTGCCCGTGCGGCCGGCCGATTGGCGTCACCCTGGCGCGGACCACCGGTTCGCCTCGATCGTCGAGCACGCGGCCCGTCAGCGCGCCCCCGCGCAGCAGTGGCAGGTCGCCAATCTCGATGGTGTCGCCGCGCACGGTCACGTGCCGCGGTGTGGGAGGGGTGTCACGCGGTTCTACGAAGCCCTGCCGATGCAGGAAGACGACATAGTCGCCGTCGGCCAGCTGCTCTATCGCGAACGTACCGTCGGCGCCGGTCCGCGCCGAGAACTGGACGGGGATCTCGCGGGCAGGCCGCCGCGAGGAGACGCTGACCATCGCGCCACGCAACGGCCGTCCGTCGGCGCCATCGACGACCCGCCCGCGAATGCCTCCCGTGCCTTCAGGCTGCGTCTGCGGACGCGCCGGGCGCCCCATCACGACACCGGACGTCGTCTGCGCACTCGTCCCCGCGACGATGTCGAGACACAGTAGCGCCCCGACGATCGCCGGCCCCCACAACGCGCACGCGCGTCGCCCGCTCATGGCTCCTGCACCTCCAGCACGATCTCCGGCGTGTGCCCTTCCTCGATGACCACGCTGCGGCCTCGCGCGTAGAGGTGACGAAGGTACTCGGGATTGCCGAGGTCGTCGCCGCGCACGCTGGCCGCTGGGAGCGCGACCACCCTGTAGGCGCCTGGACGCAACATGTCGATCGACCAGCTACCGTCTTCGACAGGCCGGATCATGAACGTGTTGGACACGACCGCACGCGCGCGCAGCCGCTCGTCCTCGTCGAAACCGACAATGACCGCATCGTGCGCAGGACCGTGCACGGAGGCGCTGACTCGTCCGCGCAAGCCATTGCGTCTGGTGCTCACCACGACCGTGGCGACAACGGTGCGCCCCGTGCCGAAGTCATGTCCATCCGTGGCGTCCACCTGCCCGATGCGGACCGCGCGCGTCCACCATCCATCGGGCGCATTGCCGAGGCGCAGTACCGCCGGCCCGCGCACCCCCACGAGTTCGAACGTGAGATCGGGCTTCACGCGATCGCGTATCGGATGGTCCCCTGCTCCCCAGGACGCCATCGACGTGGCGCGCACTTCGATGTTGCGCCCGCGCAGCGCCGAGGCATCGCCATCGACAACGAGTCGTCCGCGTACCGTCGTACCAGGCTGCGTCCTGATCACGAGTCCGCCCAGGTCGCCGTCCACCTCCACGTCGAGGGTGCCGGCCTCACTGCGCGCCTGGCGGTCCCGCTGCTCGTCCGTCCAGCCGGTAAACCGGGGCGACGCGACGATGGTGTAGGAGCCTGGCGCCACATCATGTAGGGCGAACGTGCCGCCGGCCTGGAGTGGGGCCCTGTTGCCCTGCAGCCCGCGCATGAGGCCGCGCGGCTGAAGGGTCACGTAGCCGCCGCGCATGGGCGCACCGAGGCTATCCACGACGCGTCCGGTCACGGTCGCCACGACGGCCTCGATCAGATGGATGTGCGCTGCCGCTTCGCTGCCTGCGGCCACGGTCACCATGTGCGCCTCCGCGACACTGGTCGCGGACGGCGCAAAGGTCGTTACCAGGTCCCGCGACGGCCGTACGGCCAACGCGTCCTGCAGCATGAAGGGCTTCAAGGGCTCGGCCGAGAGGATGTAGCTGCCCGGCGGCAGGTCGAAGACACGGAACTCGCCGAGGTCGTCGGTCGCTGCCGACGTCACCGGCTGCAGACGTGCGACACCGTCCACATAGCTGACGCGTAATGCGCGTACCGTGGCCCGTTCGGCCGGAGCACCGGTCGCCTCGAGCACACGTCCGCTGATGACGCCACTGGGCGTCAGTGCGAACTCGATGGGGCCAGCGACCGCGCCGCGCTGGACGCGAAGGCGGCGGGCGGGGGTGCTCGGCGACGCCTGTCCCAGCTGCTGCTGGACATACCCGGATCGGCGCGCCACCAACGCGTACTCACCCGGCGCAAGATCGCTGAGGGCGAACCGGCCGTCATCGCCCGTCCGCATGGCGATGGGCTGGCTGTGCGGATCACGCCGATCGGTCACGGCCCGGCCGTCTGGAAGACGCTCGGGCACCGCCAGAACGAATGCGCCCCGCAGCGGACGTCCCGTGAACGCGTCAACCACCCGCCCGAACACCCGGGCGTCACCGTCCATCGCCGCGGCACGCGCGGGCGGCCTGTGGTCTCGCGGTGCGACAGGCGGCGCCGGCGGCTGCGCGGACAGCCCGGCGACGCACACGCCACACACGGCCAGCAGTGCTGGTCCACGACGCATCGGCAGCCTCCTCGGACAGCGCGCCAGACGACCGCAACCGATTGCGGCCGGCCCGGTCTGCGGGTTCAGAGGGGTGAAGCGCCGAGCGTACCACGCCCCCCGGGGTAGCGTCGGGCTATGAAGGCGGCCCAGGCAGGCGTATGCTCGCCGGATTCCACGCTCGTGAACCTGTCCGCCGTGTTCCGGGTCGCCGCTCTGCTCGCCTGCGCCTGCACCGGCGTCGGTGCGCAGACGCACGCGTCACCGACGATCAGCACCCACTCATTCACACATGGGGACGGCGCAGTCGCCAGCTATTACAGCGCCGAGTTCGGCGTCGCTGGCGCCAGCGAAGTCCTCGTGTTCGCATACGGCGGCTCAGGCTGCGTCAGCTGGCGTGAGTACATGGCCGACTACTTCGACGGCCTGACGGGCTCGATCACGGTGTTCGCGCTCAACAAGCGTCATGTGCCGGATGATGCAGCCGGCAGCGACTGCGGCCGCGCGTTCGCCAGGGAGAACCATCCGCGCCGATGGGTCGCCGACTTCACGGCGTTCATCTCGCAGCGTGTGGCCGCTGCGGCCCGCAGACCGAGGCGGGTCGTGCTCCTTGGCGTGTCCGAGGGCGCATACGTGGCCGCCAGGGTCGCGCGCTCCCGCGCCGACGTCACCGACCTCGTGGTCATCGGCGACGGCGCCTGGACGATGCGGCAGTGCCTGACGGCGCAGCATGGACCGGGCGTCGTCGAGGCCGCATGGCGCTCGATCGCGGCCGACGCGAACAGCCTCGACAGGACATGGATGGGACATCCCCACCGCTGGTGGTTCGACGTCATGGACCTCGATGCCACGCCCGACTACTTGAGCCTGACGGTACCCATCCTCCTGGGTTTCGGCGAGAAGGACGAGAGCGTTCCGCTCGCCTCGGCACTGGCGCTCCGCGATGCGTTCGAGCAGGCCGGCAAGCGCAACCTGACCATTCGCGTCTACGCAGGCGCCGACCACACGCTGGTCGCCGGCGCCACCAACTTCAGGAGGCAGTTCTTTCAGGAGTTGTCACGCCAACTCGCACGGTGAGCGGTCCGTCCCGCACCGGCGCCGACGCGGAGCAGACTCGCACAATCAGACGCGCGCGCGTTCCAGGCGCTCGGCGCGGTATCCGCCGCGCCGACGATCGTTGACGTACATCGTGCCGAACACCGCGACGAGAATCAGCGCGGCGGGGGCCACGTAGCGGAACGACTCCTGCCCACCGCGTGCTTCGGCGGGCTGCAGGATCGTCCCGGCCTCGGCCACCACCGGATCGTCGAGCCGGGTGGCGACGACCGCGCGCAATGCCGTGGCCGTCGTGTCGCCCCGCACCTCGCCTGACTCGCGCAGCGACGCCAGTGCCGTGCGCGTTGCGACGAGCGCGTCCTCGATGTCGCTGGCACGCACGGCGGTTGCACCGCTCGACGCCGCGGCCAGGTGTGCCGGGAAGCGCTCTTCGACACGTTCGAGCACCCGAATCACCTCTCGCGGCTCCAGCGCCTCGGCAAGGAAGCCGTCCGCGAGGCTGCCGATGAGCGGCACGCCGACGGCGCCGGCCATGCCGAGGCCGATCCCGGCCGTGAGCACGATCCCCAGCGATCCCGTGCGCGGCAACCGTTCGCTCACCAATCCAACCATCGTCGGAAAGAAGAACGCGATGCCCCATGCGTAGATGGTCGCGACGCCGAGCGCCGACCACAGCCCCTGCACGAAGCTCAGGAGGAACAGCCCCGTGCCGGTCAGGACGGCGGCGGTGAGCAGCATGCCCGTCGGCGCCAGGCGTTCGACGAAGTGGCTGGCCAGCAGGCGCAGCACGACCATCCAGCCACTGATCCATACCAGGACGAGGATGCCGTGCATCCCGACCGCTTCGAGCACCGCCGGTACCCAGCGCATCGGGCCCAGTTCAATCGACGTGGTGATCGCCATCATCGCGAGGAGCAGCAGGAACAGCGGGCTGGTCAGCGTGTACCGGAACATCTCGCCCACCGGAATGCCGGCTTCCGCGTTCTCTGTGCGCGGGAACTGCTGCGGCAGCACGAGTACGCCGTAGACGACGATCGGCACATAGATGACGGCTAGCTGGTACGGCCAGTAGCCGAGCGGACCACCGTAGTTGGCGAGCGCGAAGCCCACCAACCCACCGAGGACGATACCGATCGGGAAGAAGGCGTGGAACCAGTTCAGGTGCGTGGTCTTGGCCTCCGGGTACAGCGCGGCAACGAGCGGATTGCCCGCGACCTCGATCATGCCGTTGCCCACCGCCAGCGTCGCTGCGCCGAGCATCAACACCCAGAAGCCGGCCGGCGAGCCGACCTGGGTCACCGCGGCAATCATCAGCGTGATGCCCGCCAGGTGTGCGATGAACGCCAGCCGCGTGCCGTTCTTCAGGCCGAAGGCCTCGAGCATCGGACCGAGCACCAGCAGCGAGATCGCCATGCCCCACAACGCCGCGCCGCCAATCAGGCCGACCTGGTAGTTGGTGAGGATGAAGTCCTGCTTCAGCGCCACGAGGATGTTGCTCACCAGCGCAAACGAGGCGCCAGTCGGAATCAGCGCCAGGCAGATCCCTGAGAACAGCCGTGCACGGTTGATCGAACGCGCAGACACCTGGTTCATCGAGTACGCCTCTTCCCGGGCGACAGGCCGCCCTCGAATCCGGACCGCGGCGCCGGACGGCTGCCGCTACCCGCTTCCCCGCCTTTCGGTTCCCGGTTGCTGGTTCCGGTTGCCGGTTCCCACTCCCCGCTTGAATGTGCCGCGCAGTATATGTCGCAAGCCGGCGCGGCTGTGATACACCTGTGCGCTCACTCTGGAGGAGAGAGGTCTGTGACTGGCACGACGGGCGCACGCCCACGCCGATTCGTCACCGCGGCGGAGGCAGCAGTCGAGGAACTGCCGTGGGGGCCGCACGAGTGGCTGTGCCGCCCGGGCCTCACGGACGCGCGCGACCTGCTGCTGGTCCGCGTGCGCATGCCGGCCGGCGCCGGCCATGCCTTCCATCGTCATCCCGAGATGGAAGAGATCATTTACGTGATTTCCGGCTCGGCCGAGCAGTGGGTGGATCGCGACTGCCGCCGCCTCGACGCGGGCGAGATCGCCCACATTCCGCAAGGCGTCGTCCACGCCACCTACAATGCCGGGGCCGATCCGCTCGTGTTCCTCGCCATCCTTTCCCCTGCGGTGGCCGATGGCCCCGCGCTCGTCGATGTCTCGACGGAGGAACCGTGGACATCGCTCAGGCCGTGACGCGACGCACGGTCCTCCTGCTCGGCACGTTCGACACGAAGGGGCACGAGTACGGTTTCGTGCGCGACCTCGTCCAGGCCCGCGGCCACCGCACGCTGCTGGTGGACCTCGGCGTCACAGGCACTCCGCTGCTGGCGCCTGACGTGGGCGCCGATGCCGTGGCGCGCGCCGGTGGGGGCGAACTCGCGGCGCTGCGCCAGCGTGCGGATCGCGGGGTGGCGGTGGACACGATGCAGCGTGGGGCCTGCGCCTTGTTGCCTGCCTGGTACGCGGAAGGCCGCTTCGACGGAGTGGTCGGACTGGGTGGCGGCGGCGGCACCACGATGATCACCGCGGCGATGCGCACACTGCCGGTGGGCGTGCCAAAGGTCATGGTTTCGACGATGGCCTCGGGCAACACCGCACCCTACGTGGACGTGAAGGACATCACGTTGATGTACTCCGTTGCCGACATCGCTGGCCTGAACCCGTTGTCGCGCCGGATCCTTGCCAACGCCGCGGGCGCGATCTGCGGCATGGTGGAACAGACGACGGCCGGCGCAGCCGCGACCGCCACCGACCGTCCGCTCGTGGCCGCGACCATGTTCGGGGTCACCACGCCGTGCGTCACCGCGGTGCGTGGCGTGCTCGAAGGGACGGGCTGTGACGTGACGGTCTTCCACGCGACGGGCTCGGGCGGACGCGCGATGGAAGGGCTCATCGACGACGGGTACTTCGCCGGCGTGATGGACGTGACGACGACGGAGTGGTGCGACGAAGTGGTGGGCGGCGTGCTCACGGCCGGCCCGACACGGCTCACCGCCGCGGGACGTCGAGGCATCCCGCAGGTGGTGTCGGTGGGCGCCCTCGACATGGTGAACTTCGGCAGCATGGACACCGTGCCGCAGCGGTTTCGGCATCGCAACCTGTACCGGCACAATGCCACCGTCACGCTGATGCGCACCACACCGGACGAGTGCGCCGAGATCGGCCGCAGAATCGCCGTCCAGCTGAATGCGGCCACCGGGCCGACGGCGCTCGTGCTGCCCCTGCACGGCGTCAGCGCCATCGATGCACCCGGGCAGCCGTTCCACGATCCGCAGGCGGACCAGACGCTGTTCGACAGCCTGCGCAGCCACGTCGCGCCGCAGGTGAGGGTCGTGGACGTCGCGGCCCACATCAACGACGTGGCGTTCGCCAGGGCGCTCGTCGATGTGTTCCAGGACTTGAGGAGTCTCTGATGCCATTCATCGGGCGCAAGGCCATGCTCGGAAGGCTGCGCAGGCGCGTCGCCGCCCGTCAGCCAATCATCGGCGCCGGCGCCGGCACCGGCATCTCGGCCAAGTTCGCCGAGCGCGGCGGCGTGGACCTGATCATCATCTACAACTCGGGACGCTTCCGGATGGCCGGCCGCGGCAGCCTCGCCGGGCTCCTGCCCTACGGCGACGCCAACGCCATCGTCACCGACATGGCGCGCGAGGTGCTGCCGGTGGTGCAGGACGTCGCGGTGCTCGCTGGCGTCTGCGCCACCGATCCGTTCCGCATCATGCCGGTCTTCCTGCGCCAGCTGAAGGCGATGGGCTTCGACGGCGTGCAGAACTTTCCCACCGTGGGGCTCATCGACGGCGTCTTCCGCGCCAACCTCGAGGAGACCGGCATGGGCTACGGCCTCGAGGTGGACATGATCCGTGAGGCCCGCGCCCTCGACCTGCTGACGTGCCCGTACGTCTTCGACGCCGACAGCGCACGCGACATGGCCAGGGCCGGCGCCGACGTGCTCGTGGCGCACCTCGGGCTGACGACGAAGGGCTCGATCGGCGCGAAGACCGCGCTCACGCTCGACGAATCCGCGGCGCGCGTCCAGGCGATGCACGACGCCGCACGCCGCGTGCGCAAGGACGTGTTCGTCATCTGCCACGGCGGACCGATCGCCGAGCCGGAAGATGTGGACTATGTGCTGGCTCGCACCACCGGCATCGACGGCTTCTTCGGCGCGTCGAGCATCGAGCGCTTCGCGACCGAGGTCGGCATCGAGCAACAGGCGCGGCGCTTTCGGGACGTGAAACTGCCGGGCAAGGCACGGTCGTCCCGGACGACGAAGCTGGGCGCGCGAGCGCGACGGTGACTGCGATGGAACACGCTTCCCGGCTGAAACCCCTCCTCGCACTCGTGGCGGCCACGCTCGTCGCCCTGCTGACCACGGCATCGCCGCACGCGGGTGCGATGCGCGCCGACGCGCGCCAGCAGCGCTCGTCCGACGGCCGAACGCCGACTGACGAAGGCCGGCCCCTGCGTGTGCTCTTCCTCGGTCACACGAGCACCCATCACCCGTCGATGACGCTGATGCCGATTCTGGCGGCGCCGCTCGCGCGCAAGGGCATTCAGCTCACGCACGTCGCCACGCCGGACGAAGCGCTGCGGCCCGAGGTGCTGGCGCATTACGACGCGCTGATGATCTACGCCAATCACAAGACGCTCACCGAGGCGCAGGAGCAGGCGCTGGTGGCGTTCGTGGAAGGCGGCAAGGGACTCGTGGCGCTGCACTCGGCGTCGGCGATGTTCACGGAGGCGCCACGTTACATCCCGCTCGTCGGCGGCGAGTTCCACACGCACGGCACCGGCGAGTTCAGCGCCGAAATCGTCCAGCCCGAGCACCCGGCGGTGCGCGGGGTGAAGCCGTTCACGACGTGGGACGAAACCTACGTGCATTCGCGGCACAACACCGTCGATCGGACGGTGCTGATGGAGCGCGTGGACGAGAAGGGGCGCGAGCCGTACACGTGGGTGCGGACGCAGGGCGCCGGTCGCGTCTTCTACACGGCGCTTGGGCACGACGAGCGCACGTGGCGCCACGTCGGATTCCAGCAGCTCGTCGAGCAGGCGACGGTGTGGGCCGTGTCGGAAGGCGCGCGCCAGGCGTGGCAGCGGCTGAAGATGCCCGACGTGGTGTACCTCGACGGCTTCAACGTGCCGAACTACGAGAAGCGTGACCCCGCTCCGAAGTACCAGATGCCGTTCTCGGCGACGGATTCGATGGCATTCATCACGGTGCCCGCCGAGTTCGACCTGCAGCTCTTCGCGAGCGAGCCCGACATCATCAAGCCAATAACCTTTTCGTTCGACGCGCGTGGACGTCTCTGGGTGATCGAGGCCATCGACTATCCGAACCTCGTGCTCAACGGTCAGCCTGGTGCCGACCGCATCAAGATCCTCGAGGACACGGATGGCGACGGCCGCGCCGACAAGATCACCATCTTCGCCGAACGCCTCAACCTCGCGTCCAGCCTGGTGCACGTGAAGAACGGCGTCATCGTCGCCGCGGCGCCCCACATGCTGCTGCTCGAGGACACCAACGGCGACGACAAGGCCGACACACGCACGGTGCTCAGCACCGGGTGGGGCATCACCGACAGTCACGCCGGTCCGTCCAACCTGCTCTACGGGCCGGACAACTACATCTGGGGGACGGTCGGGTACGCGGGTTTCGAAGGCGAGATGAACGGCAAGCCCATGAAGTTCTCGCAGGGCGTGTTCCGTTTCAGGCCTGACGGGTCGGACTTCGAGTTCGTCACCGGATCGACCAACAACACGTGGGGGCTCGGCTTCTCCGAGACGTTCGACGTGCTCGGATCGACGGCCAACAACGACCCGAGCTTCTACGTCGCCATCCCGAACCGCTACTTCGACGACGTCCCAGGGCTGAGCACCGGCGGTCGGCCGTCGAGCGGCCCCGGGTACCAGAGCGTCGCGCAGTTCTACAACGCGCACTTCATCACGCCATACATCCGTCAGGTGGACGTGCACGGCGGCTATACCGCGGCAGCCGGCCACCAGCTGTACACCGCGCGCGCCTTCCCGAAGGCGTACTGGAATCGCGTCGCCTTCATCACCGAGCCCACGGCGCACCTCGTCGGCCAGGGCGTCCTCGAGAAGGAGGGTGCCGGCTTCGTGACCCGCGACGGCTACAACCTGCTGGCCGGCGCGGAGGAGTGGGTGGCGCCCGTTCATGCGCAGGTCGGCCCGGATGGCGCCGTATGGGTTGCTGACTGGTACAACTTCATCGCGCAGCACAACCCCACGCCGCCAGGGCACAGCAACGGGCCCGGCAACGCCTACGAGACATCCATGCGCGACCGGCATCGCGGCCGCATCTACCGCGTCGTCCACAAGGACGCGGCCCCCTCGGATGTTCGTACGCGTCCGGCCTCTCCCGATGTCGATGTTCGTAGGCGTCGGGCCTTGCCCGACGCGCCGACGCCGACGACAGGTGTCGCCCCATCAACCCTGGTCGCCGCGCTTGCGTCCGACAACATGCTGTGGCGGCTCCACGCGCAGCGCCTGATCGTCGAGCGCGGGCAGCACGACGTCGTCCCCGCGCTCGTCGGGCTGACACGCGACACGACGCTGGACGAGATCGCGCTGAATGGCGGCGCGCTGCACGCGATCTGGACACTCGAGGGGCTCGGTGCGGCAGGTGACCTCGCCAGCGACGCTGGCCGCGCCGTCGTCGCGGCGCTCGCCCATCCCGCCGCCGGCGTCCGCAAGGCCGCGGCAACGGTCGTGTCTCGCAAGCCGGGCGGCGGTCAGGCCATCCTCGACGCGGGCCTGTTGCGTGACGCA
Source organism: Acidobacteriota bacterium (assembly GCA_023429845.1). GTDB lineage: Bacteria > Acidobacteriota > Vicinamibacteria > Vicinamibacterales > Vicinamibacteraceae > Luteitalea. Next base: position 20,694 of record JAEZCY010000192.1, on the reverse strand, counting down.
GATCTGCACACACGGCTGGCCGTTGTGCTGGCGCTGGCGGACGCGCCCGCGTCGCCGACGATCGGCAGGGCACTGTATGCGGCGAGCCTCGACGCCACCAACACCTCGGATCGCTGGCTGAGCCGCGCACTGTACCTTGCCGCGCATCGCCACCGCGACGCCTTCCTCACCGAGTACCGCGCGGACCCCGACGCCGTGCCCGTCACGGCCCTGCCGCTGCCGCTGCGCCTTGGCAGCGACCGACCGGACTGGCGGGTGCCCACGGCATCGGCGATCGCGGCGAACTGGAAGGACATGCCGGTGCCGGGTAACTGGGAGGCGCACGGCCTGCCCGACTTCGACGGCGTCGTCTGGTTCACGCGCACACTGTCGCTGCCGTCCACCGCCACGACGACCCTCAGCTTCGGCCGCATCTCGCAGGCCGCCGAAATCTGGGTGAATGGGCACGCGGTGCCGGCGCCCCCGCGCGACACCGCTCCGCAGCCGGCTCCGCCGGTGTTCACGGTGCCCGATGGCGCACTGAAGCCGGGCGCCAACACGCTCACGCTGCGCATCCAGAACTACCGCGGCAATGGCGGTTTCACCAGCCCGCCAGAGCTGCTGTTTGCCAGATCCGGGGGCACGACGCAGTCACTCGCCGGCCCGTGGAAGTACCGCGTCGAACGGCAGACGAACGCCGTCACCTGGTACGACGCGCCGCGCCAGCTCGCGGCGCACCTGGCGTACGCTTTGAGCGGCGGTGCGCGCGCATCGGCGCCCGCCGCCGCGAGAACCAATGCGCTGCCGACGCCTGACGCGACCATCACCCTGAGCGTCGTGCCCGGACAAATGGCGTTCGACAAGACCGCGCTGACTGTCGCGGCGGGGCAGCTCGTGCAGCTGGTCTTCGTGAACCCGGACGTCATGCAGCACAACTTCATTCTCGGCGCGCCTGGCTCGCTCGAGGAGATTGGCGCGGCTGCCGACAGGATGCTCGCCACCGGAGATGCGGTGGCGCAGCAGTATGTGCCGCAATCGCCCGTGATCCTGTTCTCGAGCCCGCTCGTCGATCCCGGGCAGACGGTCACCGTGCAGTTCCGGGCGCCGGCGCAGCCCGGCGCGTACCCGTTCGTGTGCACCTTCCCCGGGCACTGGAGACTGATGAACGGCGTCATCACGGTGGGCACGGCGGAGACGAGGTAGGACCTTGGGCCTTGCGCCTTGGGCCGCGACGCGTCGCCGGTGGCGGCGTGTCGTAGTCCCGCAGGAAAACGTACGAGCGCGGCGGCCGCGGGCGAATCGGATCCGAGGTTACCGCTCGACGATGTGGACGTTCAGCATGCACACCGGATAAGACGGCTGGCACATCAGCGTCCACGAGATCGGCAGTCCCGTCGCAGCCCGGAGCCGCACCAGCAGTTCGCGGGCGGCGTGCGTCCCGGCGGGGACGTTCACGACCGTCTGCCGCATCAGATTCGTTGGCGCCACTCCGATCCCGAGTTCATGGTGGGGCGATCGGCGCATGAACTCGCTGTGCGACACCTGTTGGGTCACGGCCAGGAGCAGGTCGTCGCCGCTGACGTGGCCGCCCGGCATCTTGACCGGTGCGTCGAGCAACGGCGGACGCACCACGAAGGCTCCGGCTGCTGATCGCGAACCCACCGGTACGACGTGCAGACCGCCGCTGTCGTCCTGCCGCACGGCGTAGCGGCCGCCGTATCCACTCGCGTTGTATCTGTCGACGAGCGCGGCGACGATGGCTGCCAGCGACGCCGACGAGTCGCTCCAGACGAACTCGAAACGCCCACCGCGAGCGATCACGCGCCGTGATCCGGCGGGGCGGGTCGCGGGTGTCACGTCGACGATGTCGTCGGGATGTTCGAGGGCCGGTACCAGAAGGCCGGCTCTCTGACGTCACCGGTAACGGTGATGCTTCAGTCCGCCGCGCGCTTGCCGACAAAGAGCACCCACGGCCGGTCGTCTGGTGCATCGAACCGTCCACCCGCGTCGGCGACACCCTCACCGTTGAACTCGCCGGCGCGCGCGTCGAACCAGGCGAACGGCAGTCCGACAGGCGCCGTCGGGATCGTGATCGTTCCACCTTCCGGGAGGTAGGCGACGTAGAGCGTGCCGGGCTTTGCGAGCAGCGGCCGGTTGCCTTCCGAGAGATCCCAGCGTCGCTCCAGGTCCGTCGAATCGAAGCCCGCGAATGCCCGCGCGATCGCGCCGACGTACTGCCCGCCTTCGAGGTCGAGCGCGTCGCGCCAGGACATCGGTGCGTCCGTCCAATCCGGCCATCCCGGCTCGTCGCGCGACACTTTCCACTGCCACACGCTGACGGCGCCGTATGCGACCCCCATCGTGCCGCCGTGCATCAACTGGTTCCAGGCGTCGTGGCCCTGCCACCAGCCGAGGCCGTACTTGCCCTGCCCCATTGCTTCGTATGTGGACTCTCCGTTCATCACGGCGCGCACGGGCACGACGTCGTACATGCGCTGCACCTTGTGATAGTGCGGCTTGCCCTCGTGCCCCGTCTGCGCCCACTGGAAGTCGAGCCACGGCTCGGCCTGATGACTCCTGTTGCCGTGGAAGCAGCAGTCGCTGTCGGGCGTCGCCCAGTCGGCCAGGTAGTCGTCGTACGGGCTGTAGTGCAGACCGGTCGGCTGCGCGTACGCATCCCACCGTTCGATCTCCTCGCCCGCCGGCTTGATGCTCGGCGCCAGGCCGTTGCTGTCCAGGCCCACGAGCCAGAAGGCCGGCATGCTGCCGTAGCGGGCGACGAGGTAGCGGCAATAGCGCGCGTACTCCTCGGGTGAGAGGCCCGGACCGATTGCCGTCTCGCCCTTCCAGCCGTAGCCGTGCGCGACGGGGGCGTAGAGCGGCGTCAGCTCGTGATCGATCAGGATCTGCACGAGTTCGTCGAGCGCTCGGAAGTACTCCGGCTGCAGCTTGGTGAGGTGCCCGTCCGGTATGTCGGTGAAGCCGCGCGCAAATCCGAGGGGCGTGTTACGCGCGTCGGGACCCTTGGCGAACTTGTCGCCCTGCAGCGTGATCAGGAACGTCGTGTTGAAGCCCTTGGCGCGCCGATCCGCAGCGTAGGCGGTCACCTGTTCGGGGGTCGCGCGGTACGGAATCGACCAGGCGGTGTCGGCCACCACGAGGAACGGCGAGCCGTCGGCGTGCACGACGCTGCGCCGCCCCGGCGACATGCGCAGCAACCCATGCCGCAGCAGGCGGCTGTCGCCATCGTAGGCGACCGAACGCAGGCGGCCCGTCCTGCCGGCGAGCCCTTCGTCGCTGACCGATGCCTCGCTCGTCCAGGTCCACGTGCGGCCGGCATCGGGCGGCGCGAACCGCACCTTCCACGTCGCGCCACCATCCCAGAAGGCGGGACGCACGAGCCGCTCGCCGGCGTCGTTCCGGAACTGCACCCAGACGTCCACATCCGTGTACGGATTCGCGTAAGTGCCAACCGACTCGAGTGCGAACTCGTACGTCGTCCACTGCTGGACGATGACGTCGGGCTGCGCCGGGCGACAGGCCGCCGTCGTCAACACGAGGACGGACAGGGACACGCTGCGGAGGCACCGGGAGAGGTGTGTTCCGAAAGGCATGTCTGAGCCTACCCCGCGACCAGCGCCGATCGAAAGGCCGGTCCGGCCCGCAGGACTCGCCGTCGGCGAGCCGTTCCTCGCGCCTCGCTCGGGCACCACGAGTGCAGGTAGAATGGCCGCCTCCCCTGTGGTCAGGCATGCACGCGCCTGGTGCGGCTCACGCGTGCGCAGGCAACGTCATGTCCGAACGCAAGTATCGCCAGCACGGTTACCAGGACAGCGACCGCGACCGGGCACGACAGCCGGAACGCGAGCGTCGTCCCGCGCCCACGCCCGGCGCACCAGCCGCCACGCGGCGCCTCTCCTCCGAAGGCGCACGGAACCCGAACCTCATGGGCTTCCATGAGGTTGTCAAGTGCGCACGGTGCGGATCGAAGGTGGAGCCAGACGTGCTGTCGCTGAGCACGTGCGCGACGTGCGGCCAGGCCCTGCACGCATGCGTGCAGTGTGCGCATTTCGACACGAGCGCGACGTTCGAGTGCACGCAGAAGATCGCGGCGCGCATCGCTCCGAAGGACGCCGCGAACAGCTGCACGCTGTTTGGCGTCCGTGCGTCGTGGGAACGCGAGACGTCCTCATCGGCGGCCCCGTCAACCGAGTCGAGTGCCAAGAAGGCGTTCGACGACCTGTTCAACTTCTAGTCGGCGGCGACGACGCGACGGAGCTCGGCCACCATGCGACGGCCGTGAACGCAGGTAGACTGCGATCCGATGGCGGTCGTCGTCGGCACTGCGGGGTGGTCCCTTCCGCGAGGCTGTGCAGCGCGCTTCGATGGTGAGGGCACGCACCTGGAGCGATATGGCCGGGTGCTCACGGGGGCCGAAATCAACTCGTCCTTCCACAAGCCGCATGCGGCCCGCACCTACGAGCGCTGGGCGGCATCGACACCGGCTGCGTTCCGCTTTGCCGTGAAACTGCCACGGGCGATCACGCACGACAAGCGCCTCATGGACGTCGACGAACCGCTCCAGCGCTTCCTCGACGAGTCGGCCGGGCTCGGCGACAAGCGCGGACCGCTTCTCGTGCAGCTCCCTCCGTCGTTCGTCTTTGACGCAGCGATTGTCGGACGCTTCCTCGACACCCTGCGTGGGCGGTACGAGGGATCGCTCGCCTGCGAACCCCGTCATGCCACATGGACGGCGCCAGATGCGAACACGATGCTCGTGGAGCATCGCGTCGCACGCGTCGCCGCCGACCCGCCGCGCGCGGATGCCGACCAGATGCCGGGTGGATGGCCGGGACTGGTCTACTACCGCTGGCACGGCGCACCACGGGTGTACTGGTCGTCGTACGACGCCGCGCAGATCGACGGTCTGGCGGCGCAGGTGCGCGCCAGACACACGGCGGTGGATGTCTGGTGCATCTTCGACAACACCGCGTCCGGGGCCGCCTGCGAGAACGCGCTGGAGCTGCAACGGCGATTGAGCGACAGCGCCGGGTAGGGCCGGCGCTCACCGCCGCGCCCGGCGGTCGCGCCTGCCCATTCACATATCGCGATAGCGCTTGGCCGCGGCGAGGTCGCGGCGCAACTCCTCGGCGTTGCGGCGTGGGCCGTATCCGGGCGTGTCGCGCTGGATGCGCCAGCCTTCCGCCAGCGGACCGGCATCCACCGTGTCGAACCCGAACTCGTCGAGCAGCTTCGTCACCGTTGCCTTCCCCTCCGCATCGTCACCAGCGATCACCAGTGCGCGGCGGTTTGGCGTGCCGGCCGGCGTGCCGTCCGTCGTCAGCTGCGCCGCATAGATGTGATTGAAGGCCTTGACGACCTTCGACTGCGGCAGGTGCGTCTGCAGCAACTCCGCAGTGGTCGTGGACTCGTTGTCGAGTTCCGGGATGTGGCCGTCGCGTTCCGGGTAGTAGTTGTTGGTGTCGATCACGACCTTGCCGGTCAGCGGCGCCACCGGCACCTGGCGATAGTTCTTCAGCGGCACCGTCACCACGACGATGTCGCCGGCAGCGGCCGCTTCCTCGGATGTGGCGGCGCGTGCTGACGGGCCGAGTTCCTTCACGAGGCCGGCCAACGTCTCCGGCCCGCGCGAGTTGCTGATCACGACCGAGTGGCCGCTGCGCACCGCGAGTCGCGCGACCTGGCTGCCGATGTGCCCTGCGCCGATGAGTCCTATGGTCATGGTTCCACTATGCCACCGACTCGGCGCCCCGGACGACGATCAGCCCTGCTGACGTTCCACTCATCCAGCGTGCGCCAGCTGAGCAACCGAGCGCCAGTGTCTGCAGCGCGACAGGCACCTGGTCGTTGGCGCGATGCCGCCGCGTTGCCCGGACGACGGTGACGTACCGCGTCTCCGGCGCTCCCGCGTCAGGCCCGCTCGAGTTGCACTGGTTCGGTTACAGTGAACGCACCCATTCAGGAAGAGCCGCGCTGCGGTCCACGCACTGCACCGATCGCGAGTGCGTGTTGCTCGCGCTCGACGGAGGCACGCTATGCCCTGGCACCCGGTCGCGATCACTGCGTTCGCTTCGTTCCTCCTCGTGCCGGCCGTGGGCGCGCAGGTGGCACGGTCGCGTCCCGCCAACGTGGTGCTGATCATCACGGACGACGTGGGATACGGCGACATCGGCAGCTACGGCGCGCCGGACGTCAGGACGCCGAACATCGACCGCCTCGCGCGGGAGGGCGTGCGGTTCACCGACTTCTACGCCAACGGGGCCACGTGTTCGCCGACTCGTGCGGCGCTGATGACCGGACGGTACCAGCAGCGGCTGGCACTCGAGGCGCCCCTTGGCGCTGGAGGCAAGGCTGATGCGGAACGGGGGCTGCTGCCGACGGGTGCATCGCTGCCCCAGCTGCTCAAGAGCAACGGCTACGCCACGGCGCTGGTCGGCAAGTGGCACCTCGGCTGGCAGCCTCAGTTCTCGCCCGAGGCGCACGGCTTCGACTACTTCTTCGGGTTCAAGAGCGGTTTCGTCGATTTCTACCAGCACACCGCTGGCGGGGACTCGCCGCTCACCGACGATCTGTTCGAGCAGGGGCAACCGGTGAAGGTGGATGGCTATCTCACCGACCTGATCACCGAGCGCGCGGTCCGCTTCATCGAGTCGAACGCGCAGAAGCCATTCTTCCTCGACGTCTCGTACAACGCGGCGCACTGGCCGTACCAGCCCCCCGACCACCCGTCCACGGCGCGTGACAAGGGGCGTCACCTCACGCCGTTCGACGAGGCCACCAGCACGCGAGCGGACTACGTGGCCATGCTCGAACGCGCAGACGCGGGCATCGGCCGCATCCTGGACGCACTCGACCGCTTCGGCATGCGCGAACGCACGCTCGTGATCTTCACCAACGACAACGGCGGCGAATGGCTGTCGCGCAACGCGCCGTTGTTCCACTACAAGGGGAGCGTGTGGGAGGGCGGCATCCGTGTGCCGACGGCCGTTCGCTGGCCGGGACGAATCCCGCCGGGCCGGACTTCCGGCCAGGTGGCGGCAACCATGGACCTCACTGCCACGATTCTGGCGGCCACCGGCACGCCCGCGCCCACCGCCGCGCCGCTGGACGGGATCGATCTCCTGCCGTTGCTCGAGGGTCGAGCCGCCGAGGTCGAGCGGACGTTGTTCTGGCGCGTGGCGCTGGGACGGGCGCAGGCCGCCGTGCGATCAGGAGACTGGAAGCTGCTGATCGACAACGGTCGTCCGTTCCTCTTCAACATGCGCACCGACATCGGCGAGCGCGAGAACCTGATCGCATCGCGCACGGACGTCGCGAGGCGGCTGCAGCCGCTGCTGGCCGCCTGGGAGGCGGAGGTGGGCATCGCACCCGGCCGGCGATAGACGCCGTGGGCGCGCGGCGGCCCACCGCCCGCACGACTCAGGGCTTGCGCGAGCGCTCGTCCGGCGGTCCGCCGTACGGCTCGCGCAGCGGCGGCATCTGCGTGCCGTCGCCGCTTTCGTTCTCGACGATGGCTTCACTTTCCTCGACGGCATCCTCGGGCGACTGCTCGCGCCGCGCCTTCTCGTCGGGGTTGTCGTGCAGCGGGTCCGGATGTGTCATGGGCGACTCCTTCCTCACGTTCGGAGTCGCCATCCTACTTCAGGCGGCCGCGGCCCAGCCTCGCCACCGGCCCCGGGGACTCAGTGCAGCCAGTCGAGCACGGCCTGCCGGTTCCACGTCTCGAGCAACGCGCGGTTCGCGGCGCAGTTGCCGGCCAGCCGGGTCAGCACCTCGGGTTCGCGCAGATCCTCGTGGCAGCGCTTCGCGTCCTGGATGAGCAGCAGCTGCGGCGCGCTGCGCGGCAATGAACGATCGAAGAACGCATGGTTGGCGCGCACCAGCGCCTTGCAGCGTGCGTCCGGTGCGCTGCGGAACCGGCCTTCTATGCGCACGGCGTCCTTCAGCACGCACGCCGGCGCCACGCGATCCTCTGGCGTCAGGGCAGCCAGGATGTCCTCGATCGCGGCCACCTCACGAGTTGCATCACGCAGTGTCGTCATCGTGCTGCTCGTGGCCGCCACATCAGCGGCCCTCGCCGTGTCGCCTACCCGCTCCACTTCCGCCATCTGCGCCAGGTAGGCGGTCGGATTCGGCATGTTCGCCGCGTTCCGGCGATAGCCCGCCTCGCGCGCCGCCTTCTTGCCCGGATCCACCTGATCGACGTGCGCCTGCTGCATCCTGTCGGCGACCTGTTGCGCTTCCCCCTGGGCGTGCTGCGACGCCCGCAGCTGCAGTTCCCACGCCTCGCGCAGCGACACGGGTGTCCACAGCGGTGCACTCCGCTTCGTGATGACGACGATGCCGTCGTAGCGCGGGAAGCCGGCGCGTTCACCGGTCGAGGGCGGCTGCACCATCACGTCATGCTCGATCACGTGCCATCCGGGCGGAGCCGGATGGCCGATCGCGTGCGCCGAGATGTCGTTCACGACGAACTGGACGAGCGCCGTCTCGCCCGTGTCGATGCGTACGCGCTTGCCGGCGCGTTCGAGCTCGTAGATGGAGAACGCGCCAAAGCTCACACCACCGGCGATCGGCAGCGTGGCGGTGGACGGCTGGCCGGGGGCGCGCCGCACGTCCCCGCGCAGGTGCCCCCAGACCTCGACGCTGTATCCCATCGGCGTTGCCGCAGAAGGCGCCTGCCGCAGAATCTCTCGAAAAGCGACGAGATGGGCTTCGAACGCGTTCAGATCCGCCGCCGTGGCGGCAGTCGCCGCGCGTACGTCCGCTGACACCGTCATCTTCCAGGGCTTCCACGTGCCCGGCGAGTCCTTCAGGTAGGTCGTCTGCCGGGCGACGACGAGCGTCGAGGCGAGCGCGAGCGCTCCGACAATCGCAGCAACTGCGCGCGCCGGCCGGCGTCGAGCGCACCACGGATGAGCCATGAGCGGACACTCTATGTCAATGGCGTGATACGGCGCCATGCCCATGGCGGGTGCGCGCGCGACCCGGAAGGATCGGGATACGCTTCAGCGATGACGCGACTCGCACGCCCACTCTCTGCGTCGCGGGCGGCGTGCTGCTGGAGCACCACCGCAGGATGTGGCCGCGCCGCGCCTCCTGACGCCTTCGCCTGCGAGGGAGTACGATCCGTGCGTTCCAGCACCTTCAGGAGGCAACCATGCGGCAAGCAGTTTCGGTGTTCGCGACGGCGGCGCTCGTAGCGATGGTCGCGGTGTCGGCATATGCGGCCGACGTCACCGGCAAATGGACGGCGCAGGTGGCCGGTCGCGATGGCCAGACGCGCGAACAGACGTTCACCTTCAAAGTCGAGGGCGAGACACTCACGGGCACCGTGTCGGGCATGCTCGGGGGCAGCGACACCGAGATCAAGGAGGGTACGGCAAAGGGCGAGGAGATCGCCTTCCACGTGATCCGGAGCTTCCAGGGCCAGGAGGTGAAGCTGCTCTACAAGGGCAAGGTCTCCGGCAGTGAGATCAAGTTCACCTCGTCGCGCGAAGGCGGCAGCGCGCCGCCGAGGGAGTTCACGGCCAAGCGCGTCACGTCCTGACGCCGGCCGGGTGCGGTCGCGATGGGACGCGGAACCACGAGCAGGCGCGGCGTCGAGTGCACGCGCCTGCTCGCACGAATCACCGCGTCACATTCGACAGGCGCGCCGTGATCGCCGCAACGCCAGCCAAGCCGTTCGACCCGACGTTGAAACCGATCACGCCCGTCATGCTGCTGCCGTTGATCGGCGTGTTCCAGTTGGTGATGGTGATGGCGAGCCCTCCTGACTGCGCGCTGCCTTGCAACGTCAGTGTGCCAGCCTGCGAGACGGCGCCGGTTACCACGCCGGAGATCTGCCCGAAGTAGGCCGTGCCCGACACGCTGCTGCCATTCTGAGTCAGCACGAGGTCGATCGGCAGTGAGGTGCCCACCGGGTACAGTCCCCGGTTGGCGCTGCAGAACAGGTCCTGAATCGAACCCGTGCCATCGCATCGTTCGACGATGTATCGCCCGGACCACCGGCCGGACGCCGTCACTCCGGCACCAACGGCCGAGATCGGCAAGGTGTTGCTTCCGCCTGTGTGGTCGCCGTTGACGGTGAACGTGCCATTGAACGTCCCCGGCGACTTCGGCTCGAAGCGCACGGTCACGTTCTGTGAGCTACCGGCTGCGATTACGCCGGAACTCCACGACACGTTGCTGTGCTCGACGAAGCCGCCACTGGCCGTCATGCCAGACACGGTGAGCGGCGCCGTCCCGGTGTTCGCGACGGTAATGGTCATCTCTCGCGAGCTGCCGACGTTCACCGGACCGAACGCCAGGTTGCCGGAGAGCGACATGATGCGCGTCGGCGTGATCGATGACGGCCCGGTCGGAGTCGCGGGCGAGCTGTTGTCGCTCCCGCAACCGGTGCTGGTGGCTACCAGCAGCGCAAGGACAAAGTAGACGAGACGATGCACGAGGAACCTCCACGGCGCGCCATCACAAGGGCAACGGCCACTGCTGCGCGCCCGGGAGGTACGGCAGAGGTAGTCACTGTCTGACAGCGGGATGCTGACGGCTCGCACTCGGCGGGCGTGCGCGGCGTGGACCACTGGTTCCGACCGGCCTCCTTCACGAACTTTCCGCGTAGTAGGCCGCGAGCAGACCGTCCATCACGCGCGTGGTGCGTGCGGCTGACTCACCGGTGCTCGGGCACACGCCAGTGCCACGCAGTGCGTCGACGATCGACTGGATGAGCGGTTGCTGCACGTGTGCCGGATGCGGGATGGTGAACGACTCGACCTCGCCACCGCGTCCGAGCACGACGGGCAGGTCGTCGAAGGTCGAGAAGGAAATGCGCCCGCGCGTGCCGATGATATCGACGCGGTCGTTGTCGCGGTCGGCGGTGAAGCACCAGAGCCCGGTGCCTTGCACGCCCGACTCGAAGACGAACGCCGACGAGACGATGTCCTCGGCCCGGTAGTGTCCGCCCTGGTTCGCGGCGCCGCCGGCCGCGGACGCGATCGGCCCCAGCATGAAATCCAGCAGGTCGAGCGTATGGGAGGCGAGGTCCACGAAGAGCCCGCCGCCGGCAATTGCCGGATCCACGCGCCACGGCAGCGCGTGCGGTTCCATGGCATGTCGCCGCGACAGCGTCACGCACACCGCGCGCACGGCACCAATCGCCTCATCGTCGAGCAGCGTCTTCACCCGCACGAAGCGAGGCAGAGCGCGACGATAGTACGCCGTGAAGAGCGGCACGCCGGCGGCGCGGCACGCCTCGATCATCTCGAGGCATTCCTCATGGCTCAGCGCCATCGGCTTCTCCACGTACACGGGCTTGCGGTGCCGCGCTGCGAGGAGTGTGTACTCCCGGTGCCACCGCGGCGGTGTCGCGACGTAGACCGCGTCCACATCGGCATCGGCCACGAGCGCGTCCGCGTCGGCGTACCACCGCGCAACGGCATGCCGGCGCGCGTAGTCCTCGGCCAGGTGCGCCGTGCGACGCATCACCGCGACCAGCGACGAGCCCTCGGCCTTGGCCAACGCCGGGCCGCTCTTCACTTCCGTCACGTCTCCGCACCCGATGATTCCCCACCGGACGGCTGTCACCTGCGCAGGCCCCCGACAAATCGTCGTCCCGTCATGCGACCCATCCTAGCCCGAGCCTCGTCGTGCTCATCGCGATGGCAGCGCAGGCGACACACAGGTCGTACACCCTGCGCGGCAGCCTCCGGAGGCACATCGACACGACGGGACGCGACGGGGGATAAACTGCGGCCGTCCGACGCCCCCCGGAATCCCGATGATGAACCTCACCGCTCGCTTCACCGCGTTCGTACTCGCGCTTGGCTGCGCCGCACCGGCCGTGGCACAGCAGGCGCACATCAACCTGGATTGGGCGCCCCACCGCACCGGTGGCGCGCTGGTGCCGTTCGGCGCGAACGTGATCTCGCCAGAGGTGGATGAAGCGCGGCGCGTCACGTTCCGCGTCAAGGCGCCACAGGCGCAGGACGTGCAGCTGTCGGCCGGCACCATCGCGGCGGCGCTGGGCCGCACCGGGACCACGTGGCCGTTCACCAGGGCTGCCGACGGCACCTGGAGCCTGACGATCGGCCCGATCCCGCGGAACATGTACGTCTACAAGTTGGTAATCGACGGTGTTCCGGTTGTCGACCCCAACAACACGCTCGGCAACCTCGGCAACCAGCCCGCGTACAGCATGCTCGTCGTGCACGGCGACGGGCCCGCATACTACGACGCCCGGCCGGTGCCGCACGGTTCGATCACGCGGCACGTCTACACGTCGAAGGTCACCGGCGGCGAACGCGAACTCTACGTGTACACACCGCCCGGCTACGACCGCAGCAGGACGTACCCCGTCCTGTACCTGCTGGGCGGCAGCGGCGAGATCGCATCGGGCTGGTGGCTGGACGGCCGCGCCGGCTTCATCGCCGACAACCTGATCGCCGAGCGGCGTGCGGTGCCGATGATCATCGCGATGCCGAACAACCAGGTCGTGCATCGCAGCGATCCGCAGCACGCCGACAAGACGTTCGTCACGTTCGACCGCGAGCTGCGAACCGAGATCATCCCGCTCGTGGAGTCGCTGTACCGCGTGCGGCCCGACCGTCGCGACAGAGCGATTGCCGGCCTCTCGATGGGCGGGCGCCACGCGCAGCTGGTCGGCTTCAAGGCGCTCGACCTCTTCGCCTCGTTCGGCATCCTCAGCGCCGGCGATCCCGCGTCGGAGACCTCGACGCCGGAGTTCCTGAAGGACCCGGCGACGAACTCACGCGTCGACTACCTGCTCGTCGGCCTCGGCACGCACGAGAACCAGCCGGACAACCGCAGTGTGGCGTTCCACCGGATTCTGGAGAAGTACGGCATCCGCCACGACTACGCGATCGGCGGCAACGGCGCGCACGACTGGGCGACGTGGCGATGGCTCCTGCACGAGCGGCTGCTGCCGAACCTGTTCAAGGGGAGATGAGGACGTTCTAGGCTGGGGACCATCCCGGACACATGCGCGCAGCAAACGCGCATGTCGATCGCATGTCAGCGACGGCCGCCGCTGTCGCTCCGTGCGATGGATTTCGACAGCCCTGAACTGGCAGAGCAGCCGCCTCAGGCTGCACAGGCTCGAGTTGCGGCGGCACAGGCGAGAAACGACCGCGCAAGGGAAACGGCTGGGGCCGTAATGACCACTCACGCCAACATGAGGGCACGATGAGCACGCGTCGGCGCGATCACACCCCACCCAGATTCACGCGACTGCGCCTCGAGAACTGGCGCAACTTCACTTCGGTCGACGTCGAGCTGTCGCAGCGCGTGTTCATTGTCGGCCGCAACGTCAGAGCTGGAACGGTTCCGCGACACGCGTGGCGTGCCGCATTTGCGAGGGCGCTACGAACACTGGCGGCCGCAGGCACCTGGCAGAACGAGGATCAGTTTTCGGACGGGACGCTGCGTTTGATGGGGCTGCTCTGGGCGGTACTCGAAGAAGGCGGACCGCTCCTGGGCCCTGCCTGCACCGCGGTCGCCGGCACCGGATGGGACGTAGGCCGGCGGCCTTCACCGCACCACCTTCCAGCGCCGCAGCCACTCGCCGAGCGCGTACAGGTGGTCCACGTGATCGGCCGCCGAGTTCCCAGCGAAGCCAAGCACCCGCAAGCCCCCACGGCCGCCCTCACTGAGCTGCTGCATGCCGAGCGGACCGCGCTTCAACACGGGGCGGCGCCGCATGTCCAGCGATGCAAGGAGCGCGTCCGCGGTGTCGGTGGTGCTCGCGTACGTCCCGGGATACACCTCCGAGTGCGTGACCCAGAACCGAAGACGACCCGCCGCCGCGTCGGCGGCCAGTCGGGTGAACACCTCGAGGTCCTCGCTCCTGACAGGCGGATCCTTCGATCGCGGCGCCGACGGGTCGCCCTCGATCGCGTAGGAGGCGTGCAGGCTGTCGAGCAGCACGACGCCGGTGACCAGTGCGACGTGCTCGGGCTGCGCGAGGATGGCCCGCACCGCGCCATACCCGGCGCTCCACGAGGTCAACGTGACGCCAGACCAGGTGAGGCGCCGCCCAACGAGGCGGGCGGTCGCGTCGGCCGCCTCGTCCAGCAGCGCGGCGAACCCGGCCTGCCCGGCAAACGGCGCGGCGTAGCGCGCCGAGCCGGCCCCGAGGTTCACGGTCACCAATGCTGCGTGAGACGCCACGCGCGCCACGTGCTGCTCGACGAGCCACGACGCACCGTGAAAGTGCACGACGAGCGGCATCGTCGTTCGTCGTCGCCGGGCCGCATCGGAGGGCACGAAGAGCTCGCCGAGGGACAGCGTCGCCCGCATGCCCTCCGGCCGCGATTCCGCGCGGCGGGGGTGCGGACGCGTGCTGTCGGACATCGGCGACGGATTCTGTGCCTGTTGCGCGTGGCCGAGAGCCGATGGCGTGAGCAGCAGCGCAAGCGCGAAGGCCATCGGACGCAGGCGGCTGAGTCGTCTCATTGCTCGCCATCTCCAGCGCGCAGGGTGCCGCTGCGACGGCGCCGGTCGAACGCGCCTCGGCCCATGGCCATCGCCGTCCACGTCGCGGAGGTCATCTGCGCACCACGTTCGCGCGTCGAGCCTCGAGATACCGCCTCACCGCATCGTCGGTCGAGAGTCCGATCGCGACGGTGAATGCCTCGTAGGCCTCATCGTGCTGACCGGCATCCCCGAGGAGTTGCGCGCGCACCGCCCAGTACGGCTGATAGGCGAGCATCCGCTTGTCGGATGCGAGCTCCGTCATCCCGCCGAGGGCCGACGCTGCGCCGTCGACGGCAGCGCGTGCGGCCAGCCGGTTGAGCGCCACCACAGGCGAACGGATACGGGCGAACAGATGGTCGTAGAGCGCGAGGATGGCCCGGCGCGTGTCACGCCCCGACAGGCGGCGCGCGACATGCGCAGACTGGATGGCCGCTTCGATCTGATAGCGGCCGCTCGGACCGGCGGCGTTGGCCTCGTGCAACAACGCTTCCGCCTCCCGGATCTGCGGCTCGTTCCAGAGCGACACGTCCTGCGCCGACAAGGGCACGTAGATGCCCGAGGCGTCGCGGCGAGCGTCACGCCGGGCCTCGGCGTAGAGCATCAGCGCGAGCATGCCCTTGGCCTCCGGCTCGTCGGGCAGCAGCGAGACGACGAGCCGACCGAGCCAGATCGCCTCCTCAGCCAGGGGCGACCCTCCGCCTTCGCCGGTCGACGCCCAGGCGTTCGAGTACGCGGCATAGATCGCCTCGAGCACGGCGTCGAGACGCGCCGGCCACTCGTCGCGGTCAGGAACGCGTAACGGGATGCCTGCCTGACGGATGCGTGTCTTGGCGCGGACGAGGCGCTGCCCCATCGTCGCCGGCGGCACCAGGAACGCCGCCGCGATGGCATCCGCAGTGAGACCGAGGATGGCCTGGAGGATCAACGGCGTGCGCACGGCGGCATCGATCGCTGGATGCGCACACGCAAACATGAGCGCGAGCCGGCGGTCGCGGATCGCCTCCGGCGCCTGCCACGCGCGCTCGATCTCGTCGGCCATGCGCTGCAGGTGCTCCTCCCCCAGCGCTTCGGTCTGGCGGCGGCGTGCCGCGTCGATCTGCCGACGCCGCGCGGCAGTCAGCAGCCACGCCTCGGGATTGCGCGGAACGCCGCTGGCGGGCCACGTCCGCAGTCCCGACGCGAACGCGGCGGCAAGCGCGTCCTCCGCGCCGGCGACGTCGCGTGTGCGCACGGCGAGGAACGCGAGGAGACGTCCGTAGCTCTCTCGCGCCGCCCGTTCAGCAGCCTTGTGCGCCAACGCGACGCCATCGGCTGCCGAAGCTGCGTCATCCGGGGCGGTCACGGTGGCCTGCTACCGGCCGTCCCCCTGCGACGCCCACGCCGACGACCATCGCCCGGGCTCGGTGAACGGGCGGATCTCGATGGCGCCATACTTCGCGCTGGGGCAGCGGCGAGCCCACGTGATCGCCTCGTCCAGGTCCTGCACGTCCACCGTGAAGTAACCGGCGAACTGCTCCTTCGTGTCGGCGTACGGTCCGTCGATGACCTTGCTCTCGCCGTCGCGAACCCTCACCGTGGTGGCTGCGGTGCTCGACTCCAGCCGCTCGCCCGGTGCGAAGCCTTCGCCGGCCTTCGCCAGCGCCTTGTTGAACGCCGCGTACTCGGCCCAGAGCTGCTCCCTGGGCGCGCGATTGAGGGCGTCCTCGTCGTGGTGTATGAGCAACATGTATCGCACGAGTGATCTCCGGTTGCTGGTGCGTCTCGGCCGACGGCACGACGCGCCAGCGTCAGACGATCGGCCGGGCGACGCCGCGGCCATACGCGACGAGGGCAGCCATCACGCCCAGGACCATGGCCCACATCAGCGGGTTGGTGACGGTCACGGCCAGCGAGTATCGCGCGTACAACGCCGACAGCACGATGGCTTCCAGGACCAGCGCTGCCGCAGCGAGCGGGGTCAGCACCGGCATCCACCTGCCAGCGGCCGGCGCCACGAGCAGCACCGCGCACGCCATCTCGAAGACGCCGAGCGCAGCCCACCCGGTGCGCGACAGCACGGGCATGGCGGCGGCCAGCTCGCCGAACATGAACGTCTTGTAGGCCCCTCCCGACAGGTGGAGCAGCGCGAGCGCAATCTGGACAATCCACAGCACGGCATTCATCGTGTCGAGGCTCCTTCTCCCGAACATCCGGAGGGACGGCATGTCCCCTCTCCTGACGATGACGGGCGAAGGGCCGCGATTTCGACAGCCGGGGCCGGCTCACGGCGCGCGCCGGGCGGCGCCAGCCTGCAGCGCCGCCGAGACTATCGCAACCAGGCGCTCTGGTTCCACCGGCTTGGGCAGGTGCGCGTCGAACCCGGCCTCGAGCGCCATCGCACGCTCCCTGGCGCTGGCGTACGCGGTGACCGCGACGGCATGGACAGGACCGCCCGCGCGCTCGGGCAAGCCACGGATGGCGCGAATCAGCGAGTAGCCGTCCTGCGCCGGCATGCCGATGTCGGCGATCAGCAGGTCGAATGGCTGACGGCCGAAGTGCTCCAGGGCCTCCGTGGCCGATGCCGCGGTCGTTACCGAGACACCCCGGCTGGCGAGCACGTACCGCATCAGCTCGCGCGCGTCGACCTGATCGTCGACGACGAGCGCGGACGCGCCGGTGAGTTGTGCAGCCTCTGCCCGCTCCGACGTTGCGAGGCGCACCCCGGACGGTCTCTCTGCGATCGCGCACATCGGGAGGCGGATGGTGAACGTCGCGCCCTGCCTGGCGCCCCGGCTCTCGACGGCCACCGAACCGCCATGCGCCTCGACCAGATGCCGGACGATGGCGAGGCCAAGACCGAGACCGCCGTGCTGACGCGACGCGGAGCTGTCGGCCTGACGGAACCGTTCGAACACATACGGCAGGAACGCGGGCTCGATGCCCTGGCCCGAATCGGCGACGACGAGTTCTGCCCCCGAGTCCGAGCATCGGAGCGCCACATCGATCCGGCCGCCGCCCGGCGTGAACTTCACGGCATTGGACAGCAGGTTCCAGACGACCTGCTGCAATCGATCCGCGTCGCCGCTGACGAGAACCGGCACATGGGGCTCGAGATCGACGAACACCCGCAGGCGCTTGGCAGCCGCGCCGGGGCGGACGGCGTCCACGGCGGTCGACAGCACGGACGACAGGTCCACGATGTCCGTCTTGATCGTCAGCTTGCCCGAGATGATGCGCGACACGTCGAGCAGGTCCTCGACAAGCTGTGCCTGCGCCGTGGCGTTGCGTTCGACGGATTCGAAGGCGCGCTGCTGGACCTCGGGCTGCAGATCCCCGCCGCGCAGGATGCGGGCCCATCCGAGGATCGCGTTCAGCGGCGTGCGCAGTTCGTGCGACAAGGTTGCCAGGAACTCGTCCTTCACGCGGTTCGCGCGATCCGCTTCGTCGTAGGCGTGCTCGATCTGCCGGCGCGCCCGGATCTGCTCGGTGACCTCCGAGGCCACGATGAAGACGCCTTCGACCGCGCCGTCGCGGCCCCTGAATGGCGTGTACACGAAATCGAAATACGCCGTCTCGAGCGTCCCGTCCCCATGGCGATCGAGCCGGACGGGCAGCTCCCTGTCGGCGTGGGAGACGCCCGTCGCCAGCACACCGTCGAGCACCTCCTGCACGCCCTGTCCGCGCAACTCCGGTAGCGCCTCGAACAGCGGCCTGCCGATCACGTCCTCCTGGCGGCGTCCCCACATGGCGCAGACGAGCGCATTTGCGAGTTCGATGACGTGGTCGGCTCCGCGCAGCAGCGTGATGGCCGTCGGCGCCTGCATCAGCAGGGCGTACAGATGCAGCCGCTGCTCGTCGCGGGCAGCCCGCTCGCGAGCCCGCGCGAGCTGCGCCTCGACGCGCGCCAGCAGGTCCCGGGCGGTGAACGGCTTGACGACGTAGTCGGCGGCGCCGGCCGCGAGGCCCTCGAGCGTCGCCTCCTGCCCGGCCCGCGCCGACAGCAGCATCACCGGGACGTGCCTCGTCGCTTCGTGATCGCGCAGCGCATCGATCAGCGCGAAGCCGTCACGGCCGGGCATCATCACGTCGGCGACGACGAGTTCCGGCGCTCGACGGCGGGCCGCCTCGCGCGCCGCCTCGCCGTCCGCAACCGCCTCCACCGTCCACCGCTCGCCGAGCAGTCGCGCCACGTAGTTGCGCATGTCGCCGTTGTCGTCGGCGAGCAGGATGCGGCCGGCGTCGGCCGACGGCACCGCGCCGCCCTCGGCGGCCGCGGTGGCCTCGCCGCACCAGCCGATCGCTTCGTTCACGTAGGCGTCGGCACGCACTGACGTTTTCGCCAGCGACGGCGTGCTGCTGACCCACTCGGCAGGCAGGTGCGCCGTGCCCGTGCGCAGCGTCACGACGAACGTCGTGCCCCTGCCGAGCTCGCTCTCCACCGTGATGGTCCCGCCGTGCAGGCGCACGAGCTCCTGGATGAGCGCCAGGCCGATGCCCGTGCCCTCCTGCGTCCTGGCGCGCGCGCCACGGATGCGATGGAAACGCTCGAAGAGATGCGGCAGTTCCCCGGGTGGGATGCCGGTGCCCGTGTCGGAGACCGACAGCGTCACCTGATCGCCCCGGCAGCGCAGCCGCACCGCGATCTCGCCGTCGAACGTGAACTTCAAGGCGTTCGAGACGAGATTCAGCACGACCTTCTCCCACATCTCGCGATCCACGTGCACGTCGTCGGGCAGCGTGGGACAGTCGATGGTGAGGCGGAGGCCGGCACGCTCGACGGCGGAGCGGAAGACGCTGACGATGTCGGACGTGAGCGCACCGAGATCGGTGGCCTCGTAGTTGGCCTGGACGCGTCCGGCCTCGATGCGGGAGAAGTCCAGCAGGTTGTTCACCAGCTTGCCGAGGCGCAGCCCGTTGCGGTGCACCACCTGCAGCAGCTCGCGATCGTCGTCGGACGCGAGGGCGTGCGGCTTGGCAAGGATGTCCTCGACCGGACCCAGCATCAGCGTCAGCGGCGTGCGGAGCTCGTGACTGACGTTGGAGAAGAACGCGGTCTTCGCGCGATCGAGCTCGGCGAGCATGTCGGCACGGCGCCGTTCGTCTTCGTACGCCGATGCGTTGGCCAGTCCTGACGCGACCTGCGCCGCGACGAGGTCGGCAAAGCCGCCGTAGGCGTCGTCGAACAGGCGATACGGGTTGAGGCCGAGCACGAGCAATCCGCCCGGTCTCTCGTGCCCGCGGCCGCCGAGCGGCACGACCAGCGCCTGCTGCGGCGGTCGGTCCCATGCACCCGTGCCGAGCGCCCCGACGGTGTGCGCGAGTCGCCCGACGACCTGTGTGGCCCGTTCGTGAAGCGCCGCGGCGAATGGCCAGGGCGCCATCGCGTCGGCAGACACCTCTGTCGGCGCGCCCGGGTGCCCGGATGTGATGCCGGCGGCGGCGGCGAGCGACAACCGGTGCGTCGAGGCATCGAGCAGGTAGATCAGCGCAAACGGCAGATCGTGGCCAGCGGTCGCCAGTGCCACGCCGGCGCGCTCGCATGCCTGCTCCACGGTGCGAGCCTCGGCGGCCGCGGCGGCGAGCTGCCGCAGCAGCGCCAGTTGCCGCTCCCGGACGACACGCTCGGTGTCGTCCGTGTTGGCGCAGATGATCCCGCCGGTGCCGCCCTCGTTGTCCGGAATCGGGCTGTACGAAAACGTGTAGTAGGTCTCTTCCGGATAGCCGTTGCGCTCCATGATCAGGAGCTGCGCTTCGACGTACGTGCCGTGGTCGCCCTGCAGCGCCGTGGCCAGCATCGGGGCGATGTCGTTCCAGATCTCGCCCCAGACCACCTGCGTCGGCTGCCCGAGCGCCGCGGGGTGCTTGCCGCCGATGATGCTCCTGTAGGCGTCGTTGTAGAGATAGGTGAGTTCCGGCCCCCACCCGATCCACATCGCCTGCCGCGACGTGAGCATGATGCGCACCGCGGTCTTCAGCCCGACCGGCCACTGCTCGGGTGGACCGAGCGGCGTGCGCGTCCAGTCGAACGCGCGCATGAGCGCGCCGAGTTCGCCGCCACCAGCCAGACAGCTGCGATCGTCGAGTCTGGCGGTCGGCCGCCTGCGTCGTGACGTCATGTCTCACTTACCACTTGAGCCGTGTCGGTTCGATGTGGCCCGTGCGCCGGCGCGGATCTCGTGTGCGCATCGGCAGTATAGCCGCCTGCAGAGACTCGCGGAATCGCCG
>JAEZCY010000143.1 GCA_023429845.1 Acidobacteriota bacterium | reverse complement strand
CCCCCCCCCCGCCCCCCCCCGCGGGCCCCCCCCCCCCCCCCCCGATTCGCTGTGTAGTGCGTGTCCGCCGCGCTCGGCGGGCGGCACAGAACGCCGCCCGTTGCGTTGGCCGTCGGTGCCTGCATCTCCTTGCAGGGCAAGGCCATGACACAGGGGACGTGAGACGCTGGCTCTCGCTCGAGGACGGTGCGTTCGGCTGCAGGCTCCGCCTGCCGGACTAGACAAGTGCCTCCCAGCCGGTTGTCTACCCTATTGTCTAGTGCTGTCCCGCTCATGCCGTGCCTACCAGGGGAGAGAGATGAAGGTACGGACGTGGCAGCGACTGGTGCTCGATTCGCCCCGTGCGGCGCTCCAGTGCGTCGGCCAGGACTCGCGACTGAAGGCCGTTCACTGCACGGTCACCGACGCGCGTCCAGGTGCGATACAGCACTCGGTATCGGGGTGCCCCGAAGGCGCGGCAGACGCGCTGATACCGGACGGGGTCGACGCTCCGCGCACTGTCATCGGCAACGGTGATCCGCTGGCGTTCGTTGAAGTACCAGCGCAGTTCCTCCACGACGGAGGCCCGGAGCGGCGCCGCCAGTTCCTGACGCGCCGCGGCAAGGAATGCCTCGGTCGATTCCGCCAAGTGAGCCGGCACCAGCAGCTGCAGAGTCCACTTGGGCAGGGCTCTCAGAAGGTCGGCGTGGCGCTGTAGGAACGGGCGGAAGTCGACAGGAACCCGGCGGGTGACGAGGTACAGGAACAGGTGCCCGTGGTGGTCTGGGTCCACGCCGATCGGCAGCCTGTCCGGGAAGAACCGTGTCGTGGTTGATCCAGCTTCACCGAACTCCAAGTGAGGGAACTCCTCCCGGTGGAGAAGCTGCCCGACCCGCAACGCGAAGTGCTCAACCTTCTCGCGTTCAGTGGCGAGCCAGGTGACCTCAGGTCGTGCGATCACGGCGTCGAGGATCATTACGTTCTCGACGGCTCTGGCGAGCGCGAGGGGCTTTCTCAAGCGCGAATGAGGCTCGCCGATCGCCTCGTACAGCGCGCGGTGGTGGACGTGATAGATCCGGGCACGGTTGTGTTTGCAGTCGAAGGCCGTCGCGAACTTGTCGGCCGTGAGACGGTCGAAGAAGTTAACGTCCACCTGCCCATGCCGGATGCCGGCAAACGCGCAGTAGTGGCGCCTCATGCAGATGCCGGAGTGAAGCATGACGGTCACCAGGAATCGCGCCTGGCGCTCCGTGAACTGCTTGTCGGCGACCGCTTTGACGCGCTCGTCGAAGGTCACGACAGCATCTCCTCGGCCAGGCGCACGTCACGCGCTCGTCCGCGCCCGCGGCCGGAGGAGCCTCCGACTCTCGCGCTGACCGCACCGTAGCGGGTGAACCCGGCGCTCACCTTGGCCGCGGCATGGGCGCCGCGGTAGTGCGGTGTGACGACCTCGACGTCTTCGATCTCGCGGCCTCCGTCCTCCCGCTCACACTCGATGCGCAGGTCCGGGAACTGCACGTGGTCGTCGACCATCGGCAGCTCATGATCGTGAGCCCACCGGGCCACTTCCTCGGCCGTCCGGCCGGGCCTACCAGAGCTGTCGCCACGCCCGCGATTGGGTTCCTGCAGGAACCGCTGATATTCCCGCTTGAGTTCTTCTTCGAGCACTACGCGCTCGACCCGCAGGCCCCGCTCGTCCAGCCGCCGGCACGTCTCCCGGTAGGCCGCGTAAAGACGAGTGTCGTGCGCCAGTTCACGCGGCTTACTCACGCCGGCATAGAACGACTGACGAGCCTCGTCTCCACGCTCTCGGCGTGAACTCTCGAGAACGCTCCGGCCGCGTTCTGTCAACGTCACCAAGGTCGTATGGCGTCGCCCGACGATGTACGGTGTCGTCCGCACGAGGCCTTCGGCGCGCAGCCTCTCGACGTCCTTTCGATGCACATGCGGACGGTCCTGCGGGCGGCGCAGTTCGTCCAGCGGCACGACGCGGAATGCACCCGCCGTGGCGAGCACGCGCACTTCGGAACCGCGCAGCTCACCCTCCCACTCCCGGGACTGCACGGGCTCCCGCGTCCGTCCTCGTGGCAGGTTCAGCTCTCGGGTGAGCGGCTCTCTCGACGCGCCCGGTTCGATTGAACGCTCGTGGTCTGAACCACCGCGCCCTCCACGGAGCATCTCCGGTCGATCCCGCTCCACCTCCCTGGGATCCATGTCTCGATGCATACGATCACTCCTTCACACATCCAGATGGGGCCCGAAGTCGTCGAGGGCGGCGTCAGACGTGCCCAGTTGCCGGTCCAGGTGAAGGAGTTTGCGGCCGGAGTCTCGAAGGAATAGCCACCGCGCCACGCTGTAGTACAGGGCGCACAGGTTGAAGAACACGACGAGCGCCACGCCGCCCAGGAACCAGCCGTGGTTCCGGAACAACGTGGCCTTGTACGGCGACAGGAAAACGAGTTCGCCAGCCAACCAGGCGAGGAGAAGGAAGACACTGACGCCGGCCAGGAAGGCTGCGTTCGCGATCATCGAGCGGCCTCCTCGAACGCCTGGTCGACGCGGAAGTAGGACACCTGGAGGCCCAGGGGATTCACCCGAACAAAGGCGTTTGGCACATGGTCTCGGAGCGCGAAGTCGACCTGTGCGACATATGTCTCCCGTGCGCGCTCGTGCCTTGTCCCTGGGCTGTAAAACACCTTCTGGAAGTTGATCGCTGCCTTGAACGGAGTGGTCGTGAGCTCGCTCAGGCTGACGTTCTGCACAACGATCTCGATCTCATCAGCGGACGGGTTCGTCACGAACGTCTCGATGGCACGGTTCCGGTCGTTCTGCGCGATGGTCGCGTCGGCAAGTGCAGGTTCCAGAAACAGCAGCGAGTCTGGGTACTCACGCTGGACGGTGGCCCGGATGCGCCCGAAGTGCTTCACGATGAACTGGGTCAGGAAGTAGCGAAGCTCGGGCGGCTGTGGCTGATAGCGGGACGCGTCGTAGGCCACCGCCTCCGCGCGCCCCACTTCGTCGATGCGAACCACCAGCGGCCGCACGTCCGCGTACCGTCCTGCCGTGTAGACGTTCAAGCCGATCAGGCCAAGGGCGACGAGTGACACCAGCACCAGCGCAATCTTCAGGTAGGTATTCAGCACGAGCGCCGAGCCGTAGACCTCGACGAACTGGCGTTTGGCGTTCTCCAGCGTCTTGGGGTTCACATCGCCGACGGGTGCGCGCATCGCCCTGCCCTCGTTCCTAGCTCCCGAACTGCGACCGAACCAGGTGGCAGCCCATCCAGCCGATGCCGGTCATGAGCCCGAGTGCGGCAGCAATCAGGAATCCGACGACGATGACGCGCGACAGGTCGAGGCCTGGCGCAGGCTCGCCGTCGTGGCGACGGATCGTCGTGAATCGGTTACCCATCTGAACCTCCTACCGGCGGGTGAGCAGCCGCCCTACGTTGAGACGGTTGGTCACCACGCTCTCGCCGCTCGAGCCCGAGAAGATCGACTGCGTCAGTGATGGCACCTGCAGGATGCCCAGGCAGAACGTCGCGACGACGGCGAATGCTTGCAGGGCATACACACCGTACTCGGCCTGCGTGATCATGGGCGGCAGGGTCGTCACGTATCGGAAGACGAACTGCTCGAAGATCATGAGGAACGCAATCGCCACGACGGGCACGAACGAATATTGGATGAAGGAGCGCAGCCAGCCCCAGAACAGCCAGTCCAACTTGGGGACGATGAAGAAGGGCACGAAGATCGGCCCCAGCAGGCCGCAGACCGCTGTGGCGATGAGCCCGAACGCGATCACGGCCAGGGAGACGGCCTTCGCGAAGGCGATTAGCAGCAGGACCGTCCAGTAGATCAGGTTCGCGAGAATGGACCACGGGTCGGGCTGCATGAAGTGCTCCGACAGCTCGTCGAAATGGCGGTAGATGTTGTCGAACGCTCGAGCCTCGAGCACGGACTGGAAGTAGCCAGCCTGGTCCGTGATCAGGTTGCTGAACGACACGCCGATACCGGGTAGCGGGCTCTCGTAGAACGCGATCAAGGCATAGCCGAAGGAGATGAACAGGAGCAGCTTGGCGAAGTCGAACATCTGGTCGCCCAGCCCGTCGCGACTGAACATCATCCGAATCCCGTTCCAGGCGATCAGGATGGTCGCGAAGGCGACGAAGAGCGTGTAACCGAACTGGATGAACACCGGCTCATACGTCAGCAACAGGCTCATGATCGCCTGTTGGATCGTAGGAATCAGATTGAGCGACGGCTGCGTCGGCATGGCCCGCTCCCGTCTCTGCTACGGCTGACGCCAGGTCCGGAGGGCATCGCCGGCGCCAGCGACGAATGCCTGGTTCACGGCCGCGCGATCCCGCCACGCGACCAGCTGCATGTTCATGGCCGCGGTCTCGGTGTCCCGCGTTCGCTTGCTCTCGACCAGGAGTTGCTCGACTAGCCCGTCGAGCAACTGGATCCGCGCCTGGCGCTGGCGGGCGGCAATGAGCCCGGCCCCGCTGATCTTGTCGAGAATGGCCGTCGTGCTCTGCTCCAGCGAGTCGTTCGTGACGTCGCGGTCAAGTCCATCGATGGCGGCCAGTTCCCTCCGACCGTTGTATCGCAACTGGCCGGTGTCGTGCGTGGCGGCGATGACGGCGGCATCGCTCAAGTCGAGCGTCGCCAGGTGGCTCGACAGTACCCGTCTGGCGACTGCGGGCAGCCGGCCGATGCCCGACGTCGGATCGATGAGCGGATGGCTGATCCCAAGATAGGCTCGGCCTGACCCATCGCCGTAGTTCAGGGCCGCGTGGTAGTCGCGTGCGAACAGGAACGCCGGGCCCTCGAAATCGTGGGTCCGCCAGCGCGGGGGATCCGGCACGCGGAACTTCGCGAGCGTGGTGAACATGCTGAGTCGATGCGCCATCCGTCGCAGTTCGCTGTGCTGCTGCTGTTGCAGGCGGATGAGAACCTCCTTCAGAGCGGCCGTGACGGTATTCCGATAGGTGACGGCCGAGTCGTAAACGACCCACTGGGCGTGCCCTGGCGCCGCGGTCCCAAGCAAGATTGCCGAGGTCAGCAGGATCTTTCGCATGACGTCCTCCTACGGCTGGCGCCAGGTGCGCAGGGCGTCCCCCGTCCCGCGCACGAGCGCGTCGTTGGCGGCCCGGCCGTCGCGCCAGGTCACAAGCTGCATGTTCATCGTCGCCGCCTCGGTGTCCCGAAGGCGTTTGCTGCGTGCGAGCATCTGTTCCAGGGCGTGCGACAAGAGCTGGTTGGCTGCCATGTCCTGCCTGCGGCCCAGGAGCTCCGCCGCGGCAACCTTGTCGAGGATCGCCGTCATCTCGTGATAGCGCTCCAGACCGTTGAGGACATCGCTCTCGAGGTCCTGCACCGCGCGTTGCAGTTGACCGTGGTAGCCCCGCAGCGCCCCGACCTGGTGGCCGCCCATCATGGCGACCGAGTCAGTGACCTCGATGGTGGCGTACTGTCGCTCGAGGGCCCGGCGGGCAGCGGCGGTCAAACGCGGAGGCAGTACGGACGGCCGCTCCAAGGGCAGCGTGGTGGCCCAATAGGCAGCGCCTGTGGCATCGCCGCTGTTCAGCCCCTGCAGCCACGCCCGGCCGTAGGTCCACCGTCCCGGATCGTGACGAGTGACGCCGATCGACGGGATCCGATAGGACTCCAGGCTGCCAAGCCCTTCTGCCATTCGGAGGATCGTCCGATACTGCGCCAATAGCTCCTCGTACTGCCGCTGCGTGCGCTGCGCGATGAGGACCGTCTGCGCGAAGTTGGCTGGGTCGAACACAGCCCATTGCGCGTGCGTGGGCGTGACCGCGAGGGCCAGGAACAACGCGACGACGACAGCTCGTCTGACCATGGCTCACCTCCGCTGCAACCGGCCGACCTGAGACACCGAACGCCACTCCGGCAGGTCGAGGTCGCTCGTGATGTAGACCTTCACCCGATGCCCCTCCCGGATCGTGATGGTCGGCAGGCGGTTCAAGAACCGACTCATGACCTGAGCACTGGCCTGGGCCGTCGCATCGGCCGCGCTCCCGGCGATCACGACCGTCCGATCGCCGTCGCCGATGCCGAACGCGGCGTTGCCCAGCCACTGCGAGAGGCCGCTCACGAGTCCGATGGCGGCGGCCGCACCAAACGTGGACATAAAGTGATGGTTGACGCGATCCCTGAGGCCGGAGTCGCCGATCTGGTTCAGGCCCTTGAACTGGTCGAGCGGCACTGTGCTTCCGTCGGGCATCAGCAGACGGTGGAATGCGACGGCCAGCCGAGTCTGCCCCAGCGTCTGGACCGGCCGCGTCTCGCCGAGCACGCGTGCGCCAGCAGGTATCAGCACGTGCTGTCCGCTGTGGGAGTACACGGGGTTCGTGACGAGACAGTTCACCGGCGCAGCCGCCGCGCCGTCGAGGCGGTTCGTCAGCACGGCATCGATCACCGTGCCTTCCAGCACGCGGTGCAAGGGACCGACTGCACTGATCCGCGGAGTCGGCTGGGGACTCGGCTGGTCGCCTTGCGCGTTCGCGGTCGTAATCGATCCCAGGGCAACCGGGGGCCCGGCCACCGGGGCGACCGCGCCTGCTGTCCGACCCGTCGCCCGCACGACCGCATCGGCAATCTCATCGATCGACGGCTCTTGTGCGGCGAGCCGAGGCTCTCCGTTTCCTGGCATCACACGCTGGCCCGCGTCCGGCTGCTGCCCATCGGGGCGACGGCTCAACACGACGTTGCTCGCGAAAAGGCTTTCGTAGTCGCGGCGCTGGCGCTCCGCGACCAGCGGATCCACGGGCGGCGGACCTACGTCTTCCGGCGCTGTGGGCATCGGTACCGACTGCGCGTCGAGAGCGGCCTGCCGCAGTTCGCGCGCCGCCTGTTCGTCGAGAAGACGGAGCCGCTCCTGGTAGTCGCGCACGCGGTCTGCCGACGGCGCCGCGGCGGGCTGGGTGGCCTGGCGAGGTGCGGCCGGTCCGTCTGGCTGCCCCGTGAGAAAGATGATTCCGAGCATCCCGATCGCGAGGGCAACCATCAACCAGGTCTGGACGCCCTTTGGCAGGACGCCACGGGGCACTGGCCGGCGATCAACGACAGGCGCCGTACCCGAGGTCTCGAGCTGCTCGGCCATGATTACCGCTCCCGCAGCTCGAAGGCCAGTTTTGCGTTGCCCAGGGCGAGGTATCCGCGCTCCAGGATCTTGGGCACGACGTACGTGCCACGCTGGACCTGGAAGTTCACCAGAGACGGCTTGCCGTCTTTCAGTTCGTAGAGCGCGGGCAGTTCAGCGGCGTCGGAATGCAGGTATGTGAACTGCCCGTCATGCCACATGGCGCGGACGAGGAACGGCCGCTCGTACTTCAACGGCGCGTACGGAAACTGCATCAGCGTCGGGAGCTCCTGTTTCGCCGACGCCACGCTCTCCCTCGAACGCACCTCGGCCTGCATCACGGCCTCGCGCGCTTCCGTCAGCTCCGCCTGCAGTCTCTCGACCTCGGCCGCGCTGAAGTACTTCTGTCGGCCTGCCGGCGTAGATGGATCGGCGGTGACATAGACCTTCAGGTCCGTAGCCGTCTGAGCCACGGCTGCGGCGCTCTTCTCGCTGAGGAGGAACGAGTAGATGGTCCCGCGGGCCGTGACGAGATTGAGATTCGTCTCGGCGTTGGCCTTGGCAGGCTTCACGTGGGCCACGTTCTGAACCGCGCTGATGACCCAGAAGTCCCGGTCGCCGCAGATGACGTCGAGGATCTCCTCTCCGTCGGGCAGGACGATCATGGTGGTGTATCGCAGGCGCGTATTGAGGGGAATGACACTCCGATCCGATGCGGTGACCTCTCGGATACCCGGCACCTGGGCGAGCACGGAGTCCGTGGCGACCACGGTCACCGCGGCGAGCACGACAGTCACCATCAACGAGCGAATAGCCATCTCAACACCTCTTCTTCAGGCAGACGCGGCCAGTCGGTCGATGCCGGCGGCAAGCCCGCACTCGCGCAAGACGGCGGCGACGCGCTCGTTGTCGACAGGCGTGTTCGTGTAGATCCAGTAGCTCTTGGGATCCACGCGGAGTGTGAGGACCTTCGTCAGGTTGGGCCGCTTTAGCAGGATCTGCTGGCGGGGAGTCAGGCCGGCCAGCAGGTCCAGTTCCATGGGGTTCATCTGGAACAGCTCGGCGTAGTGGTGCCGGTCCAGGGACGGGTTCGACAGCAGCAGGCGCGTCGGGCAGCTCTCGACAACAGTGCGGAGCAGGTCGGCCGAGGCAAAGTCGTCGATCGTCTGGGTCGCCAGGAGTACGGCGGCGTTCCGCTTCCGCCACGTCTTCAGCGCCTCCTGCACGTACGCGCGCAGCGACGGATGCTGAATCAGGCGCCACGCCTCGTCCATCACGCAGACCTTCAGGCCGCCGGCCTCGGCCGGGTCGTGGACGCGCCGACTGACCCGATGCAACACGTAGAAGAGCAGCGGCTCGAGCAGCGACGGATACTCGCGCATCGACTCGAAGTCGAAGACCTGCAGACGCTCGATGGGAAGGGTGTCGTGCGGATTGTCGAACAGCGTGCCGTAGCGCCCGCCTTCCACCCACTTCTGCATCCGTGCGCCCAGAGCCCTGGGCAGCAGGTTGGCCAAGGTGAAGAGACGCCGCTGCGCCCGCTCGAGCACGAACAAGTTCTCGACTGCCTCGTAGGTTTCGCGATCCTCGGCGTCACTGAGGCGATAGCCGTCCTCGCCCTCAAGAAGCACCCGTGTGAGCGCGTGGAGGAAGTGGAGGTCTTCCGCGGTTGGGGACGCCAAGTCGAACGGATTGATCGTGACGTCCTGCCTGCCGAGGCCGAGCTCCAGGTAGCCGCCATCGAGCAGGCCAGCCAGCTTGCGATAGCTGTGGCCGAGATCGAGGATCACCGTCACCGGGTCGTACTGCTGGAGATGGGTTACCAGCACATTGAGCAGGAAGCTCTTGCCGCTTCCGGTGGCTCCGAGCACAAGCGTGTGACCCACGTCGTCGACATGCAGGTTGAACCAGTACGGAACGTCCGCGGGCGTCTCGAACGCCACCAGCGCCGGCTTCTGCAGGTGCCGGCTCTCGAGCTCACCGCTGTCCGGCGTGAACAGGAAGCTCAGGTCCGCGAGGTTGGTCTCGAGGAGAGCCAGGCGGCGCAGATTGCAGGCGCCGTTGCCAGGGACAATCGCCAGCCATGCGTTCAGCAGGTTGTAGGTCTCTTCGAATGCCGCACCGTCGTGGGCCGCCAGCACTTTCATGGCGTCGGCCGCCGCCGCGTCGAGGCCTCGCAGGTCGGTGCTGATCAAGACGAGTGAGAGGGATGCGAGACCGAAGAAGTGCCCCTGCACTTCGGTCTCCGTCAGTGCGTCACCCAGCTGCCGGACCATGGCGCTTGCGGAGTCGTCGACCAGCATCTCCTCCGGCCGGGTTTCGGACGACACGTAGTTGATGAGCGAGACGCGCTTGTTGAAGAAGTGCCGGCGCCTTGACTGGATGTCGCGCCGCACGCGATCGGCGGGCAGCCGCTGCCACTCGAGACACGCAACCAGCGCACCGGGCACCGCTACGAGATCCGCCAGAATGTGCGCGAAGGTCTGCGAAGGCGGCTCCTTCATTGTCAACACCTTGACCGCGTGACGACCGACGAGCAGGTGGTCACGGTGACACTCAATCGGTGAATCCGCGACGAAGTAGTCGAGGTGCGTGTCGTAGTTCAGCGATGCCGCGGCCGCCCGGGTGACGTCGTAGTTGACGAGGCGACGAAAGAACAGGAAGGCGTCGTTCTTGCCGAGACGATCGACGCCGAGATCGGCCAGGTGCGCCTCGACGCCCTTGGCTTTGTGGTGAAGCGTGCCGATGGCGCGGTCCAGCTCGGCCTCGACGAGGCGGCAGCGCCGTTCGTGCGACAACCAGTTCCGTAGCGCCTCGCGCGGCGCTCGAAGAGCGCCGACCGTCGAACGAGTCGATGCCGTTGCTGCAGGCTCGTAGACCAGAACCAGGTAGTGGTCGATCGTGAAGAGCCCGGCTCGGCGCGCATTCAGGAAGTCCGCTCGACGCGCCAGCGCCTCTTGCGCGACAGCGCGGCTGCATGTCGGCGCGTCGAATGACCGCGCCTCCGTCTTCAGCACGTACTGATACAGGCGACACCTGTCGTCGAGCAGCCGAAGCGCCGCCTCCATCTGGTGGCAGAACGCTCGACGTTGGTCGTGCGTCAGACCTTCGGCGTCCCGGCCGCGAAGCCGGTAGACCAGTCCCACGTGCCCGGCCTTGGTCAGGAATGTGTGCTTATCGACGAAGCCCCAGAGTGCGATCTGAGCATTCACGGCACCGGCTTCGGTATAGTCCCGCAGGATCCGGCCGACGCGCATCATGTCGTCACCTCGACATCCTGACGCTCGTGCTTCGCCGGGTCGAACCGGCGGTGCAGACGCGATGAGGACAGCAGGATCTGCAGCATGTCGGGGTCGCGCTTGGTAGCCCACACCGCGAACCCATACAGTCCGCCGAACATCAACAGGCCGGCGAGGAACGAGTAGAAGAGGTTGAACGTGGCTGCGCCCATCAGGAGCGCCAGGAAGAACAGCCGGCGCTCGACACCCCACACCGTCAACCGGCGGTGGAGCGCCTTGTAGACAGGGCGGAACGTAGGAGGCTGGTTGGCTGGCATCCCGGCACCGTCAGAAAAGCCAGGTCAGGAACTGCGCCGCAAAGAGCGCAAGGCCGCCGCCGAAGACGATGCCGCTGATCTGACGCTTGGCGCCGCCTTCTCCGAACATGAACATCAGGCCGCCGATGACGATCGCGACGAGAGCCAGCGAGCGCGCCAGCGGTCCTGTGAACGTCTGTTCGAGATTACTGGCGGCGCGTTCCCACGGTGACTGTGCGAGTAGCGTCCCAGGAAACAGGAAGACCGCGATCGCCGCAACGGCGATACGGCTGACCTTTAGAGTGGTTCCTCTGCTTCCGCAAGGTGGTGTCCCCCGGCGCTTGCGTCCTGTGCTACGCTCAGAGCTCGGGTCGTTGAGTCGCCAAGGCCCACGCAAACGCCGAAGACTCTCGCGCATCGTTCACCTCGGTTTTGGGGACGCCCTTCCAGCAAGTCCGTCCCGTATTAGGTTGAACGCAGCGAGCCACTGAAACCTTACAAGGGCCTCGAATGTTCACGAGCGAGGTCTATACTGTCGTCACTGGCCTCGAAGACGCGGTGCGTCCTCCCTCACGCGCCGGACGGGACGTGTCATGGATCGCATGCGCACGCTCGGGCTGCTGGACAGCAACGGGAAGCCGCTCGCCGAACGGATCCAGCGAGCGCTGACTAAACTGCTGCCGAAGGTTCGACGCCAGTTCCCATCCCTTCGGGACGATCTTGCCCTCACCGAAGTCGTCGAAGAAGCAGGACGCCGGATCGCCAGCCGAGAGGAACGCGGCGGTCCGATTGAGCA
Organism: Acidobacteriota bacterium; assembly: GCA_023429845.1. Lineage (GTDB taxonomy): Bacteria > Acidobacteriota > Vicinamibacteria > Vicinamibacterales > Vicinamibacteraceae > Luteitalea. Next base: position 30,271 of record JAEZCY010000143.1, on the reverse strand, counting down.
ACTGCACGCTTACACGTGGGTCACGCTGCGCAGCGTGGCTACCTCGCACCTCAGAAGACCGGCCAACCGCCTGATTCGCGACACCGTCGGCTCCACCGCTGGCGAGATCTACATCGCGGAGGTCGAGGCGTCGTACGGCTCCCCCGACGAAGTCGAACGACGGATTCTGATGCGGGAAGCGATGGAGGCGCTCACGGAAGAGGAGCGCATGGTCTGCATCTGGAAGACGGCCGGCTACTCCGCCCAGGAGATCGCGACGCGTCAGGGTCGTTCCGTGGTGGCCGTCGACACTTTGTTCTCGCGCGCCAAGCAGAAACTGCGGCAGGCATTCGGGTACACTCCCGCTAACAGCACAGGTCCGACCGAGCCACGGCCGGTGAATGGCCAGGTCCACCGACCTGTGCTCCTCGACGAGGACCAGACTGAGACCCTCGATGCCAAAGACTCCTCAGTCGGCGAAGGGCGATGACGATCAGTTCCAGCGCGACATTGACGAGGTCTTCAGCCGCGCGAATCCGAATCCTGGTCGTGTCGGGTGCCCGCCCCGAGAGACGCTAGTCAGGCTCGCCGGACGCCAACAGCCGATCGACGATCCCGCGTACGAGCATCTCGCGAAGTGCTCGCCCTGCTTCCGGGAGTTCAGGGCGCTTCAAGAAGAGCTCGCCCGGACCGGCGCGGTGCGGCCCGGTGTCCGTCGCTGGCTGCTCGGTGGTGCAGCGGCCGGGATCGCTCTTCTCTTGGGCGTTGGCTGGTGGTTCACCGCCGAGAGGCGGGGACCTTCTCCAGTCACCCAGACGACATCGGCCGCGCCGGACGCTCAGTTGCGCGCTGAGGTGGATCTGCGGCGGTTCGCGGTCCTGAGAAGTGAGCAGAGCCAAGGCGACGCGGAGCCCGTACCTCTTCCCCGCGGCTCGGCGGACCTCACGATTCTGCTACCCGTCGGTTCGGAACCAGGATCCTACGACGTCCAGTTGCTGGATGGCGACCTGCGATCCCGCGCGGACGCCAAAGGGACGGCGGCCATCGAAGACTTCGTCACGACGTTACGCGTCCGCATGGACCTTCGTCAGCTGGCAGCCGGTCGCTACCAGCTTGCGGTGCGACGCGACGGCGACAGTTGGCGGATGTTCCCGGCAGTCGTGAAGTGAGCCGATAGACTTCCCTGCGTGGTTCACGTCAGTTCGTGAACAGCGACGCGGCCCGCTGAAGCTGCGTGTCAAGCCCATTCCACAGAGCGGCGGCGTCAAGAGGTGCATCGACGTGTGGCGTCACTCCCTGGCCCTCGAGATTCGTTCCCTTCCACGTGTGATACGCAGCCACGGGCAGAGCAACTCGATAGCCGTGACCGACCTTGAATGCACTAGTGGCCACGAGCCGGCCCGGTGTCTTCGTGCCAACGAGCGTCGCCAATCCGTACTCAGATGCGAATGCTGCGACCATCTCCGCGGCGCTGGCCGCGTGCTCGTTGACAAGTACTGCCACCTTCCCGTGGTGGCGCGCCTTACCCAGTCGCTCTGTGAACACTGCGACCGAACGACCCGCGCGAGCGAATTTGATCGCCAGGGGAATCACGCCCCACTTCGAGGACGGAATGCGATCGAAGGCGGGCAGTTGTTCTTTCGTTCGGCCCGCCCTCACCGCATCGCGCCCAAGGCTGTAGCCCACGCCGCGCCTGTCGTCGCACAGCAGACTCATGAGCCGCAGGCAACCGATGCCCCCTCCGGTGTTTCCGCGCAGGTCGACGATCAATCGATCGCAGGCGAGATCGGACACGGCCCGTGTCATGTCTCTGGCAACGTCCATCCCCAGGATTCCGGGGAACATGCTGACGCGAATCAGACCGATGCCACGTTCCAGCTTTGACGCCGTCACTACCTGATCGGGTACGACAACCGGCTGCCGCTTGTCCTTGGGACGAGGTACCTGCAGGGTTGGCGACACCGTCGATCCGTCAGGGCGTCTCAGAACAACCTCGTACCGTTCGCCAAGGGTGAACGGTGTCGCCGTGGGAGGCGTCAGTTCCTGGCCGCCGATGGCGAGCAGCACGTCGCCCGGCCGAATGCCCGCCGTGGCGGCCGCTCCGCCGGGGTGCACGTCCTGGAACATCCACCGCTCGCCATCAGCCGTCTGCGCTTTCGCGAACGTGGCCGCGATCGCCACGCGACCGGCGGTTCGTGGAGCCGACTCATGGAAGAAGCCCGTGTGGCTGACGCCGAGGTCCTTGAGCATGGCGTTCATGGCGGACTCGAACGCCTCAGGCGAATCAGCGCCAACGATGAAAGCCTCGTGACGCGTCCGCAGTGAAGCGGTGTCTGCGTCTGGCCCCATGAACTTCGTCTCGACCTGGCGCAGCACGGCGTCGAGCACGCTGCGCCGCTCGGCCGCGGTCAAATTTGGGCTGGCCATCACTTCCCTCTCGACGCGGTCGTGCTAGCCGTTCCCGAGACAACGCCACGGCCGTCACCATAGACCACCACGCCGCTCCAGAGCCGCGGCAGCGCCTGTGGTCCGAACGACTTGACCATGTGCACCTTCGCGTCACGAAGGCTCTCGGCCACATCCGTGCCGGCTGCCAATCTCCGGTAGAACTCACGCATCAACGCGAGGCTGAATGTGTCGTCTGCCGCCCAGAGATTCGCAACGACGGAGCGCGCTCCCGAAGCAAGAAAGGGCCGGACAAGGCTCGAAGGACCATCCTGACCGTGCCGGCTACCGGACCCGGTATCGCACGCGGACAGGGTGACGAGCGTCGCATTGAGTCGCAGCAGCAGAATCTCGCGAGCTTGCAGAACGCCATCGTCGCTCGCGCCCGGATGAAGCAGCAGCGCAGCCCGCGCCGGGAACTTCGAGCTCGGAAGGCCGTGCACAGCAAAGTGGACCACTTGATAGTCGGCGAGCGCCTGCCGCTTCACCGAGTCCTCGGTCGCGGCATCGTCGAGCAGCACCGTGGACGTGCGTTCGCCAAGGATCTCGCTGACGGATCTCGCTTCGTCACTGGCCGACGGTAGAGCGCGGAGCTGACGCGGGTCGAGGTCATACACGTCCCGCGTCACGGCCTTGGCGCTCGGCACGACGGTGCCTGCGCCAGGGGGCGATGCGCTCACGGCAAGAGCGCGTCGTCCAGGCGCCGGGCGCGACGCGTTGCGGAGCACGGTCAGGACTGCGCCCGACGGCGCATACGACACGACATGCGAATGGATCAGGGATTCGCCATTCGCCCCTGGCAGCAGTTCGAACGGGACAGCATGGAGGGCGCCGTCCGGCCCGACGACAAGCCGTCTATGGGATTGGAGTTCCGTCACAGGTGCGAGGACCGTGGCTGCCAGCGTGTTGGCTGCCGACTCGACGGGCGAGCCGCTCTCGATAGCCTTCGAGAGAGCCTCGACTTGGGCCTCGATGGATCGTCGTGAGGGCAAGGGCCGCACGCGTGCCGCACTCCGAGTCACGATCAGCGCATACGAGGCGGGATCGGCCAGAGCGAACTCGACGAACACCTCGTCCGGCCGCAACGCCGCCCTGAGGTCTGACAACCGCGCGGCCGCTCGGGTCCCGGTCCGCGTTGCGCGATCGAAGAAGGCAGTTGATGCTGGCGCGAGCACTTCTTCAGCAGCAAAGATCTCTGCCAGTAGGCGTTCCCGAGCCCCAGCATTGCTACTCTGCAGCAGCCGTCGCTGGAGGTCGGAGATTCGCTTCTCGCCTTGCAGCAGTTCGCGCGGACGCTGCTGGAGAGCCAAAGGCCGATTCACCAGCAGCTGTAGGAGGGCCCGACCGCGCGCGTCTTCGATTGCGGAGTACATCCGACCAGGATCGGATCCGCGGGCACCTTCCAAACGAATGCGTGCGAGGAACACCTCGTCCATCCCGCTCACCAGACGGCTCTGGACCCAGGGACTGCTCGCGGACGTGAACAGGCCGTTCAGAATGTCGGCGGCCTCGTCGAGCAGAGTCGCTGATTCGCCGAAACGACGCTGGCTGGCGCGGACCTCAGACATGGCGGCCAGAAGGCGCGGGAGCAGGAACCGCTCCTCCATCAACCTTGCTGCCGCGATCCCCCCGTGCAGGGTCTGCTCCGCGTCGGCGTTCGCACCCTGTTGACGCTGTATGCGTGCCGCATCGAGCGCAATCTCGGCGACGAGGCGATTGCCGCCAGCCGCCTTCGCCAGAGCCCGCGCTTTCGCCAAGAGCCTCAACGCCTCGCTGGACCGCTTGCGCTCGTTGGCGATCTGCGCGCGTTGCGCAACGAGCTGCGCCTGGTATCCCCGGGCCTGGGCCTTCGCCGCTATAGCCGATGCCTGCGCCAGAATCGCGTCGGCCTCATCGAGACGGCCGAGCCGAATCAGCGCATTCGACCGTCCCACGTGCGTCATGACGGGGAACTGGATCTCGGGAACCACAGATGCGGCCGCGAGGGCTCGGTCGTAGAAGTCCAGCGCTTCGGCCGGGCGACCGAGTTGCACGTAGCCATGGCCGAACAGCGTCAGCCAGCGCACCAGGGAAGAGACGTCGCCGTTCGACTGCGCGACCTTGATTGCCTGCCCGAGCCCGACGACGGCGCCGCCGACGTCACCCTGCAGGAACGCGACGAGGCCGAGCTCGCCGCGCGCCCTGTTGGCCCATGCAGCATCGCCCAACTTCTCGGCGAGGGCTTGGGCAGCGCGCCATGATTCCGCTGCCAGGGTCGGATCCAGATCCTCGTCGACTTCGCCCTTTATGACGAGCGTTCGGAGCCGGAGGCGCTCGTCGGCTTGGACGAGGGGATGCTCAAGGTACACGCCGAGGCGCCCCGATGCCTCGGGCACGGCCATCCGAGGCAGACGTCCGCGAAAGGCACTCACCTCAGCGTAGAGGGCGTTGCGCTGATCGCCACGCGCAGCGAACAGCTTCTGGGCTTCGACAAACTTCGGTTCGGCAGCGCCCCACGCACGAAGCCATGCCAGGCGATCGGCTTCGCGCAGGAGCTGCTCTGGGTCAGGGGTGGACTGCGGCGTTACTCCGACGAGGACAACGAACGCCACCGCCAAGCGCGCACCCATGGGACCTCCTGACACCCAGGGGAGATGGGACTGCCACCGTAGCACAGCGGGTGGACCTTCAGGCAAGCTCGAGCGGCGATTGGTTCCAGGAGTTGAGACTTCCGTGGTGCCTTCGGCACATTCGCTCTCCATATATGTCGACATGACAGGATCAGTGCGGCCAGCGACGGGACTCTCGCGCGATGGGCCGAGGCTCGGGGCCCTTGCGGCTAGGGACGTGGAGCACACCCGCGTCGTCCGGCCTTGGTCCTGCAGAGGACGCGCGTCGCGTGCGGCCGACCGAAGGCGAGAAACCATCTCGGCTGCGACGACAGTTCTGAAGGCGAACGGAGCGTCGCCTATACGAGACGCTGTACCTGGTCAGGCGCTGTGCGGCGTGCTGCGTCGAAAGGAGAGGCGCACGCAGCCATGGTCATCTTGAAGCCGCCAGGCCACGCCGTCTTGCTGGAGAATATGCGCCATGGAACGGTTGCGCCGAACGGTCGTCCAGCTGGAGGAAGCTAAACGGTTCATCCTCGATGGTGAGGTGGCGCGCCTGCGTCTCGCGCTCATCCTGCTCGACAATGCCGTCGAGGTCATGCTCCACAGGACCGTGAGCGAGGAACTTCGCGACGCGAACATGTATGCCCGGATGGTTCGGACGTTGCCTGAAGGCCCGCTTGACCCGAAAGGCGAAGCGCTGCGGCAAGAGCTCTCGGCGAAGGTCATAGCACCCTCGCGGCAAAAGAAGGTCGCGAGGTATTTTGGCGAAAAGCTGACTCTCTTGATTGACCGCGGGCGCATCACGCCGGGAACAGCCAGCGCTCTGCGCCACCTGCACGACTACCGCAACGAGCTACAGCATCACGATCATGTGCGCCCGGAGTCCATCCGTCCCGCCACGCTGATCCTGTTCGACATCACGCTCGATCTCATGGTGCAGCTGGTGCCAGGCTCATCGGTCTGGGCCAGCAACGACGATATGCGGTGGCTTCAGGACTACGGCATTCGGGAGCCATTCCCGATCGGGCGGGACGATCTCCGCGAAGTCATCGCCAACGGTCTGCGTTCCGGATTGCCGCTGGATGTTGCTGGTGTCCGCGACGCGCTGATCGCCCATCTCGGCGTGCGACTCGACGACATGGAGAGCAACATCACAGAACTCTCGGCGGATGCGCAGAGCGCTCAGGAACTGGCCCGCATGCTGCGCCATCTGCGCACGTGGGAACGAGGCTTGCCCGATGATCCATCGGAGACCGGCGTCGCTCCCTTCGATGCACTGACGTCACTTCCACGCTGGCGAACAAGCGTGAAGGCTCTTGGTGCCATTCCCGACAAGCTGGACCTGTTTGATTGTTTCGGCAAGCTCGAGGACGAGATCGAGCCTCTGGAGCAGGGGCTTCAGGAGATCGTTGATGCCGTGGAGGCTGCCGGCGAAGGGGCGGCCGACATCGCGCGCGGCGCGTAGTCATCGTGGCGGCCGCGTCCTCCCGACGGACCAAGAGGTCGTAAGGCGGCCTGCCGGGCGAGACCGCAACCGCTAGTGGGCGGAGGCCCACGCCTTCAACCGCCACCCAAGATCAGCCAGGAGATGGAACTGGCGGCTGAGGCATGGTCCGCAGCTTGCCAAGCGCTCGTTCAATCTCTAGACAGGCGAGAAGTACTTCCGATACCGACTCGTCGAATTGAATCGATCATGAAACGCTCGCCCCTGATCGCGACACAAGCACCCGGGTCGCGGGCTCCGATTGGACAGCTGGATGAGATCCATCGGACCGTACAAATCAAAGGTACCCAGATTCGCGACCTGCGGGTAGTCCGGAAGCTGAGCCCTCACGAGGTCGGCAACAATCAATAGGCCAGCGAACATGGAGGCAAATGGCAGCGCCGCATCGACACCACCAACAGTAGTCATGACTTGAGCCGTAGAACATATCAGCCGCGCGCCTGCACCATCAGAAGGGAATCGATCGACCAGACAATCATCTAGGCCAGGCACGTGGCGGCCGTGGTTCACACCCCAATTCACACCGGTACTGGCGTGGACCATCAGCGGCGGCCCGTTCTGCTGCATTGAACGCCGAACGTCGAACTCGTTGGCCAGCGGGAGCCACACGTCGTAGTCGAACGAGAGTCTTCCCTTGCGCTGCACAAACTCCGACCACCACTCGTCAACCGGCGTTGCTGACAGCCCTGAGCCATCGAGATAGTGAGCCACAGCCCGCGCCTTCGTCTGCCCAAACGTCGCCCGCCCGAAAATCGGCGAGCGATTAAAGTTCTCGACCTTCGACGTGTCCCGGTCCACGACGTCCATTGAACCGCGCAATCCGATTAGCCTGGCACAATACGCGGTCGCCGACCCGACTGACCCTGCGCCGACCATTAGCACCTTGCCGACTTCGAGATCGGTCGGCCAACCTAGCGGCGGATCCTCAAGCCAGCCGAGGCGCGACACATCAAACGTTCCCTCGCGGAACCGGCGCTCCACCGGCATGCCGACGGCCGTCTTGAAGAGCTGTGCGACGCCAAGGCACCCGGCCATGATGGCGCCGAAACGATTGGCGCTGTGACTCGGAGGCAGCGACACGACCTGGCTGTGCGACAAAGCCGCTAGCCATCCGGAGGCGTCGATGAACACGGAAGGTGTGTTGGCACCTGGCACCCAACTTCCTACGCATAGGGCCGCGTCGCTCCGAATGGCGGTCGCGATGTCGACGGTACGGAAGTCGCCGAATGGATCGGCATCCCGCATCTGCGACAAGACCAGTTCGCCAAGGTCACCGGAGCCCACTTCTGACACAGCGACGGAGGCCGGAAGGGCGATCGTCACTCGGCGGCACCAGCGGCTGAGAAGGTTGGCAGCCGCGAAGAGCATGAGCTGGCCGTCGGCAGTCTCCGCTCGATCCGGGGCGAGGTAGACGGCGCAATGGACTTGCTGGTAGGCGCCGGAGCTCACGCACCGGTTCGTTCGGTCGTCGCGAAGACGGTAGAACTCCTCGGGACTGGATGGGAAGTCGGTCATGATCTCAGGTCGGCGAAGTCGTCGACCACGTGGAAGCGGGCATCGATCTCCGACGATCTGAGCCGTCGGAATCGCGGCTTCTCAAAGACATGGATGCCGCACATCGTGAGTGGCCGCATCCCGTGATGTCCATAGTGCGGCACGACGACCGAGAGAAACCCCTCATAAGGCATGAGCGCGCGTTCGTCGTCACCGTCCGAATGATCGACTCGGCTTCCCGGATGACTATGGACCTGTCCAATCAGCTCCAGCCCCGCGTTCGCGAGGTACATCACAACGCTCGCGTTTGTGCGGGCCGATGTGTCAAACGAGCCCCACGTTGTGATGGCCGCCGGAGCGATGCACGTCGTCACGAAGGCATCGGTCCCCGCACGATGACCGGCCCAATACGCGACACCTTCGTGGGCCTCCTGGTCGTCGCCGCTCGCACGGAGAACGGCGGTTGTGCGATCAAGTAGTCCAGTCGAAAGCCAGATCGACGGCGTCGGACTGGAATCATCGCTCCGCAAGAGACGCAACCGCCGCCACAACGTCATCCCATTCGCCCCTTGTACAGGTCCGATCGACTGATCCTGGTGTGGATGAGGCCAAACATGTCGCCGAGCCGTGAATAGTTTGCCCAGGGGACGTTGCTGGCCATGGACGTCTGCCAGTCACCAAAGTTCCAGTCGCTGTGAGGCCCTGTCGCAACTACCGCCTTGTAAGCCTTGCGGTTGAACGGCGCGCAGATGCAAGGCCCAGAGGTGTGAAAGAAGCTGTCGCTCGTCTTCGGATACGCGCGCTGAACGCCACGCAGCCCGGTCTCCGGGTCAATGAACTCGAAGAAAGGGGGCACCTCTTTGTAGTCGTCGCAACGCGCCTCGACAATGTACGGATCGCCCGTGCATGCCTTCATCTTCACCAGGACAACCAGGCTGGCATAGTCGGCCAGGACCTCCCAATGGCAGCTGGTGGCGAGCTGCTCCACCGAGGCCAGCTCCTGCCTGATGTGCTGGCGGCTGATCTCTGCGTCTACGGCCATGACTTGCTAAACACCGCCGCCGATGGCCGTCAGGACGAGCACAACGCCGTCCGTGATGTGGTACGACACGAGCGGACGCTCGGGCTGCAACGGCTCACCAGGATTCGAGGCGAGGACGAGCTCGAACTTGTCACCCGGCGCGAAATCAAAAGCGGTGACCGCCTTCGCGATGACATCTGCCACCTTCGTCTGCTTCGGAAACGAGAAGTCCTTCGTTCCGCGAGTGGACTGAATCTTGATCTCCAAGTTCTGGTCGTTCGCGCCCATGCTCGTGTCCTCCTCAAGAAGAGTCCGCCTCAAACCACTCGGCCAATCGGACCGCACACGGACGAGTGTAGGAGAGCGGCGACAGCTACGCAAGCGCAAAAAGTAGTTTTGTATTACAAACACGTTGGTGTCATTGACAGCCGTCCCGCGCCAGTGCTACAACTGTCGCGTTTTGAGCGACTTGCCCCCGTGACGGATCGCGACGCCCTCTACCGGCACGTTGGCGGACGGATTCGGGCCGCCCGCGGCAAGGAGCTCTCGCAGGACGCACTGGCGCTCGCCGTGGGCCTCACCCGGAGCTCCATCAGCAACATCGAGAAGGGGCGTCAAAAGCTCCTTCTTCACACCTTGGTCGACATCGCCAATGCTCTGAAGGTGGAGGCGGCAACGCTGTTGCCGCCTCGTCCCAGCGAGACAACGCTGGACGAACCGGGCCAGCTGGCGCAGTTGCCGGAGAAGGAGCGGGCCTTCATCGAGTCCGCGATCGGCATCACACCAATCAACAAGAGGTCACATGGCCGTCAGACGAAGGCGAATCCGAGAACTCGTCGAGGCGTTGCTCGCTGAAGCGAAGACCAACGCAGCACCGGTTCCGGTGTGGGAGATTGCCAGAAGGAAGGGCGCCCAAATTGCGGTCGACTCTCTGGAGGGCGACCTCTCGGGTTTCCTGTTCCGGGACGGCACGCAAACCGTCATTGGCGTGAACACGCAGCACCCGATCGTCCGGCAGAATTTCACCGTTGCTCATGAACTTGCGCATCTTCTGCTGCACGACCAAGATCACGAGCAGCTGCACTTGGACAGGGCCTTCCCGACCGTTCGGCTCCGCAGCGATGAGTCGAGCCGCGGCGATGACGACTACGAGAAGGAGGCCAACCACTTCGCCGCCGAGCTGTTGATGCCCGCTAGGTTCCTCGAGCGCGACCTCGCGGGACACGGAACTCTGGATCCCTATGACGACGTCATCCCTGCATTGGCAAAGAAATACGGCGTCAGCGTGCAGGCACTGACATTCAGATTGCAGTACCTCGGATACGTCGAGGGCTGAGCAACGGCGAACGGCTAGACCTTCGGCGGTGCCGAAGCGGAAGTCGTATTCACCTGCTCCGCTGTGGCGGAATTCGTTGACTTCGCAGTGTCCTTGCTGACGTTGTACGGGATCTCGACGACGACGGGCCGTTCGCTACGCACCCCCTTGCCGAACACGACTGCATGTAGACGCGGCAATGCTGGAATGATCGCTTTGAAGCCCTCGCCGTATACGTTCGACAGGAATCCGAGACTGGTCTCGTCGAACGAACTGAGGCTGATCACGGTGTTGCACTGCGTCAGCACACTCTTGCTAACGGTCGCGGTTCGCTGTGCGATCACGAGGAGTCCGACGCCGTACTTCCTCCCCTGGAGGGCGATCTGCGAGATCTTGCTCACTAAGCCCCTTGAGTCGTGATCTCCTAGCCCCATCGTGCTCGGCTCCGGCATCACGGTGTGTGCCTCCTCGACGACGATCAACACTCGAGGGCACGTGGCGGCGTGATCGCGCGCGAACTTCAAGAGGCACGTCAAGTACAGTTCGGTAATAAAGAGCGTGGCCTTGGTGTTCGAAATTTCTTCGAGCGATATCAGGCCCACCCGACACTTCGGATCTGTAGACGTCAGGAACGCCTGCAGCTGCTTGCCGACCTCATCTCGAAGCTTGTCGGCGAAGCCCTTGAGAGCCTGCTTTTCCTTTCCAGCGCCGTACTGCCCGGTTTCTGCGTCAAAAAGCTTTTGGCTTAGATCTCCCGCCAGCGCTGCCGAGATAGAGAGGTCCGTAGGCTCCATGTCGGACACACGGTCTCTGTATCTGGCGGTCAGGTCGATCGCAATGACCTTCACTCCCGCGCCGACCATGTGCCGGATGACGTCGAAGGCCAGCTCTGTTTTCCCCGTCCCTGTGACGCCCAGAATCGCAATGTGATGATCCATGGCGTCGACCAGCGGACCTCCGACTCGCACTTCTGTTCCTGGCAAGGTGCCGTAAACAAAATCGCCAGCCTGGGCCGCGGCAATCTCCGAGACGAGCTTCTTCGGGTCCCAGAACACGGGCGTGTTCATGACCGGGACCCAGTTGTGCTTCACGAAACCGCGTTGGGAATCCAGCACACCGAGCTGAGCAGCGGCAGCGTATTGGAACCCGTGGCGATCCTCCTCAAGGGCTTCTTCGCGAGTAGTCCCATCGACGATCTGGTAGAAGATGCGCCTCTTCCCCTGCTGGCACCAGATGACCAGCCCTTCACTGCACACATCCGAACGCCACGTCTCGAACCTGATCGTGTCAATCCTCGAATCCTCGATGATGAACCCGAGGAGCACGCTTCCGGTCGATGCGCCCAGCACTTCCTCGACCGATACTTGACCAGAGGCTGCCGGTAACGAATAGAGATACCCGGACTGGAGGCCGAGCACCCTCGGCAGATTCGAAGGTACGCACATTCCTGTCGCGAGTACGTGCTCATCCCTTGTCTGCGAGTACAGCGGAACAACGACGTGCTGCGCGCCATCGACGGCCTCGTACATGACGGGAGCATCGGGCAGCCACTTGGTCTGTGGATCAAGAGCGATCCGAAGAAGGTTTGGCGAGTCGAGTCTCACGGCACGGCCTATCGCGGGCGGGCCGTCTCGAGGAAGGCGGAACGCACTCAAGAGCTCTGGTACGCCCAGCGGCCACAGAGCGATGAACAGGCCCCAGAAGATGACGAGGATGGCCGTGCGCTGGTCCTGCACTCCGTAGAAGGAGAAGACGCCGAACAGAAACACGACCGAGTACAAGACCCTCGCTCGGCCGAACACCACTGCAGGCTTATAGGTGAACTGCGCCACTCGGGCACGCCATCCAGTCAGGTGCGGCTGCGTGCTCACAACGCTGCACACCAAAGCCAACACGAAGGTGAGCGTGCAGTACGCGAAGACCGCCCACCACGCCATCCTGGGCGCCACGTCGGCAACTGTCACGAGGGAGACGACGCCCATGAGACCGTTGACGACTGAGTCGGCTGGCCGAGTGAACTTGTGCTCGAGGACCGCGGAGCCGAGAACGACAAAGAGCAGCGTGCTCTGGAAGATCAGCGCCTCGGGGGCCGATGTCGGGATAACTGTGCCAGTTGAGTAAAGGGAGATTGCACAGGCGGTCGCCAGAGCGCCAACCAGAATCGCCACGCGCACCCAAGGCGCCACGACGGCTTGCTCTGTACGCTCGGCCATGCTCTCCGGTCTCCTCCGTATCTCGCCAAAGACGGTGCTCAGGACCTCACGAGTCGCCTCAAAGCAACGCTCGCAGCGTCTTCAGCACCTCCGCGATCTCCAGCCCCTTCGCCTCGACGAGATCGAGCAGTTCCGCCGGTGTTCGCCGATCTACCTCGGCCTGTCGATTCGGGTTTACGGCCTTAAGGTCGTACACCGCGTTCTCAATGTCATCCGCCTTGTTGGCCGCTTCGCGTGATTCCTTAAGCAGGTTCCGGACGGCGGCCTCGATGGCAGCAATTTCCGCGGCGTCCCGGTCCTGCGCCCTCTTGAGGGCCTTCAGCTCATCCTTGGCCTTGTCGGCTTCGCGGGCCCTTGCGCGAGCGGTTTCGCGGAACGGCAGTGCGTCGGCGGCTGCTTTCGCTCGGCGGCCATTGAGATCGACCACCCAAGAACGGCCTGAGGCTGCCCTGGTCGCCAGCTGACTAGCGAAGTCGTCGAAGTGTTTGAGCGTGAGCGGCGACTTCTTGCCGACCTTCACGTCTGACAGGTCGTAGTACCAGATGTGCGACGTCGGCCGGCCCTTGGTGAAGAACAGCAGGTTCGTCTTGACGCCTGCGCCCGCGGCCATGAATACGCCGGCGGGGAGAGAGACAACGCACCAGACGTCACACTCGTCGGTCAGCTTGCGTTTGGACTTGACGAACGCATCCTCGTTCGTACGGTACAGAACGCCCTCGTCGATGACCATGCCACAGCGGCCGCCGTCCTTGAGTGCCTCGATGATGTGCTGGAGGAACAGGACCTGCGTTGCGCTTGTCCGATAGGCGAAGTTGGTCTGAGCGGCGACGCTCTCCTTACCCCCAAATGGCGGGTTCGTCAGGATCACGTCGAACTGCGACGGCGCCCCAGCGAAAAGCCCTCCGTACACCTCCTGCTGCGTCAGGGCGTTTCCGTGCCAGATGTTCGGGCGATCGATGCCGTGCAGGATGAGATTCGCTAGGCCGATCGGGTAGATCAGGTTCTCTTTTTCTCGGCCCCAGAAGGTCTCGGTCTTCAGCCTTGAGATCGCCGCACCGGACGTTCTTGCACCGGGTTTCGGCCGCATGTACTCGGCTGCCTGCGCTAGGAACCCACCCGTACCACAGCACGGGTCGTAGACGGTCTCTCCGATCTTCGGATCGATGACTTGGACCATGGCCCGAATGACTTCGCGAGGCGTGAAGAACTGCCCCGCGTCCGAGCCCTTCTCGCCCATCTTGAGGAGCAGGCCTTCGTAGATCTGGCTAAGGACGAAGACATGGGTCGGGTCGATGTTCTCGTTTGTGATCTCGTGGACCTTGTCGAGAACATCCAAGAAATTCTTCTCAGTGTCGATCCGAATCCTCTCGACACCAGACATGATCTCAGAAATCACCTTCTGACGCGGCGTTGCCTGAGCCCGCTCCTTTAGCTTCTTCAAATGCGGAATTAGTTCGCCGTTGACGAACGCGACCAAAGCCCCGGGCGTCGTGTCCTCGAGCTCCTTGCGCTTGTTCGGCTGTCCGCCGAGCTCCTCGTTCGGCGCTGCCCAGTCTTTCCAGCGGAACGGCTTCCTGAGCGATGAGCTGTACGACGCGCCCACCGCGTCGGCTTCCTGTTCTTCGCGGTCTTCCGATTCATCGAGAATGCGAAGGAACATGATCCACGTGAGCTCGGGTACATACTGCAGTGCGCTCGCGACATTCCCTCTCCGCATGATGTCGCACACCGACTTGATGGCCGCATCCACCGACTGTTGAGTCGCGTGCTTCTTGGCACTTGACACCATCGTCGTGGGCTCTCCAAGCCGACCAGCCACCGTCTTAGGAGGCTTCATTGAATACCGCGCGGAGCAAGGATTTCGGAATCGTGGTGACCAAGGCGAGCTGGTCCTCGACCGCACGGCGAGCCGCTTCTGCGGCCTCAAGTTTCATGAGAAGACTGGCGGAGAGCTGACGCTGTTCGTCGATTCTTGGCACGCAGACACTAAACGACTCGACGGTCGGAAAATACACCGTCTGGTGGACTGCACCGCTCCCCAGGGAACGGATCGCCTGCCGATTGGCCATCAAGAGATACATCAAGAACTGTGGGTCGAGGTCAGGGCCGCAGACCCAATTCACGAAGTCCTGCGAGGTCGCCATCGGGGACCCCATGATGGTCACAAATCCCACCGATGCCGTCCTGGAGAGACAGACAGTTCCTTCCGGCAGCAAGACGGCGGCCGAGTTCTCGATGCCAGATTGACTGATGCGCTCTGACGTGTTTGTTGCGACCCGACCATCAAGAGCTCGAATGTCCGGAAGCTGAATCCATGGGATATCGCCGTTCCAGTAATCTGGACGCCGCCGGCTAGGTGTGTGACCGGTGGCTAACCTCGCGAGATCGGTCAAACGATGCCAGCGCCAACCGGAGCGCGGTGACGTCGTTGGCACGGCTGGCATGGCTGCGAACGATTCACCCCTCATGCGGCGAACATCCTCTCCTTGGTCTCTCGAAGAATCACCTTCGGCTCGCCAGCGGCCTGAAGGGCGCGAAGCCCGCCGGCGGCGACGACCTCTGGAACCTGCCAGATGTGCGGGTTCTCGAGACCCTCAGTTCCCCCAATGGAGAACTGGTCGGCGATGGCCTTGATCGCCTCGCTGGTCGGCTTCGGCATGCCTGCCAGCCAAGATGAGTGCTTGTACCGGAACGCCAGCGTGCGCTCGTCGCGCGTACGTGGCGCCAGTCCGTACGCGAGGTCTGCCAGAACGTCGTACAGATCGTACTCGTTCATGTCCTCGACCATGCGGAGCACGCTCGGCGAGTAACCGGAGCCGACGATCGCCTCGATGATCTCCTCGCGGTCCGGCGGGTTTACCCATCGCGCGCGGAAGTCCTCCAGCGTCGGACACTCGGCGATCAGCCGCTGGGACAACCCCTGCTTGTAGTCCTCGATTGCGACGGGCATGGCCTGCCCGCCGACAGGCGCGACGATGTACTGCCCGAGGTTGTTCACCGAGACCTCGAAGCCGTCAACGATGGCTGGAGGAAGCGGAGGCGGTGGTGGCGGCGCTGGTGGCTGAGGACCGGGACCAGGAGGCTCCGGCCCCTTCGGGGACGACGTGAACGGCATTCCGAAGAGGCGCGTTGCCCCCGTGTAGTCATAGACGGTGAACATCAGCTTGCCGGACGGCTCGTCGATCCGTGTCCCGCGGCCGATCATCTGGTAGAACGAGATCGGGCTCTTCATGTAGCGGAAAAACGCGATGTTCCTGACGGCCGGCACATCGACGCCCGTCGTCAACAGCTCCACCGTCGTTGCGATGAAATGCGATGACGCCGAGCCGCGGAAGTCAGGAAGGGCGTCGTTGCCGCTGGCCGCGGCCGTGCACTTGAACGCGTACGGGTCCCGCCGCTGAAGCCCCGTCGACCGACACCACTCCGCGTACAGGTTGTTCATCGCCGTCGCCACATCATCCGCATGCCGGTCACGCGCACAGAAGACGATCGTCTTCTGGTGAGGACCACGTTCCGGATCCGACGTAAGAAGCCTGTTGAACAGATCCCAGCACATCGCGTTGACGCGGTCCGGTAGCAGCAGCGTGGCCTCGAAGTCGGTCTTCTCGTAGGCCGCTGCGATCTCTGCGGCCGTGAGCGGCTGGCCGGTGTTCGCATTTCGTGGATTACGCGACACGATGTCGGCGGCCGTGAGCCCCGTTACATCGAGGTTGACCTGCGCCATCTGGATCTCGCAGGCGGCCAGGTAGCCATCTTCCATTGCCTGCGCCAACCCGTACTCGTAGACCGGCTCACCAAAATACTTCAGGTTGTCCGCCGTTACCTGCGCATCGGCCTTCGCTTCGTGCGTGTCCTCGTGGGTGTCGATCTGGCGCGGCGTTGCGGTCAGGCCGATCTGGACCGCTTCCGCGTTTCGCGTCAAGACCACCGACCACTTGCCCCACGCGGAGCGGTGGCACTCGTCGATGACAATGTGGCTGAAGTAGTTCTCGGGATAGTGGCGCAGCAGGAACGACGGATCGCCGTCGGGTCGATCGATACCGAGGGTCTGATACGTCGCGACGTGGACGCGGGCGTTCTTGGCGTTGTTGCGCCCATCTGGCCCCTCATAGACTTCGGCGGCGTCGGCCCCGAATACCGCCTGCATGGCCTTCAGGCCCTGCGTCCGCAGTTCGTCGCGGTCGCAGAGGAAAAGCGCTCGCTTCAGTTGTCCGGCATCCGCGATTCGCTTGAGCAGATTGCAGGCGATGAAGGTCTTGCCAGTGCCAGTGGCAAGCGACAGGAGCGCTCGCTGAGGCCTGCCCTCGGTCTTGGCCTTCGCGATGCGCTCGAACACCGCGCGGATCGCAGCATCTTGGAAGTAACGCCGCTGGCCCTCTCCCCCTGGGTACCGGGACAACAGCGGCTTGGCCGCCGGCGCTTCGAGAGAGAACCCCATGATGCGCTCGTAGCGCGCGCGCAGTTCATCCGGGGTCGGAAACTCCGACAGCGGGCGGGGAAACGTCGTCAGGCCAGTCGTCCGGTCGAACTCCACGAACAGGTGCCCGTTTGAGGCGAAGACGAACAGGACGTTGTGACGCGAAGCGGCCAGGTAGCCCTTGGCCTGATCGAGGCCATGATTGGGCGGCAAGCCCTCTTTCTTCGCCTCGATGAGGGCAACGGCCACCGGCTGCGACTCGGTGCTGACCCGAACGCGCAGGGTGTAGTCGGTGCGCCCGCGGGCTCGGCGTCGCGCCTTGCCGGCGACGATCTCGACGGCGCCGAGCGTCGTCTCCCGGCAGATCAGGTCTTCGGACCAGCCGCGAGCGTAGATGGCAGGGTCGATCAGCTTGGCTCTGGTGTCTGCCTCAGACAGCGTCACAGCCGAGGATTCTAGTAGAGCAGGCCTGCCAGGCGAGAGCTTCCAGGAAGCGACGAGCATTCGGTCGCCGGCTTCCAGCGGATGCGTCCCTTTCGTGCCACCGGCCCACGCTCATACGGGCGGTGCCTCGGCGGCCGATAGCGTGTCCAACACGCCCGTGCGCCAGTCGCGTACATAACTCGTACGCGCACTGGCTAATGCACCGTCAACTCTTTTGATATCAGATATTTAGAGATGGCGGAGAGGGTGGGATTCGAACCCACGTGCCGGTTTCCCGACTAGACGCTTTCGAGGCGCCCCCGTTATGACCGCTTCGGTACCTCTCCGCGCGCGGCAGGACTTCCTATCCTAGCACGGGGCATGGCCGGGACCGCCGCGGCGGCGATCCCAGCACATGCCCACACAGGCAGCGGCAGCCGCCCTATCGGCTCTTGGGTTGGGGCGCCGTGGCACCAGCGCTGCCGGCTGCGTCAGGCGCGCCGGTGGCTCGGCCAACGCCACCGTCGAGAGACGGGCAGGTGTCGCCAGTCGCGACGACGCTCGCAACGTGGAGACGGCGGACGTTGACGTCCACCTCTTCCTTCGTCTCCACCGTCGGCGTCGCGTTCGATCCGGCCATGCCCTGCTGTTGCGCGGTGGACTCGCGCTCCATCTCTGTGCCGACACCCGGCAGGGCATCCGCGCGACCGCGTGCCGTCACCATCGTGTTGGCATGGCGCCGGAAGTCCTCCGCGTTGCCGACCAGCTCATAGGTGATCGTGGTGCTGCCGGGCGTGGCCAGGGCGCCAGCCGCCGGCGTGTGCGTCGAATCGGCAGGTGAAAGCGCATAGCTGCGACCGTCGATACTGGCCGTCAAACAGCCCGTCACGGTGAGTTCCTGTCCGCCTTCGGGCGAGCCCGCGCTGGCGAGTGTGCCGGCACGATCGTCGCCGGCCTCGACCGCGCTCGTCTCTGGCTCTTCCGAACCACCGCACCCTGCCGCGAACAATCCTGTGGATAGCAGCCCGACAACGCAGAATCTGGAGATGATGTGTGCACGCTTCATGCGGTGGGCGTAGAGCAAGCGGCGTGCCGCGGCCGCGCGGCCCGATGAGGCCCATGCGATGCCTGCCGACGCCGGCCGTCGTGTCGTCGCTCACTGCACGGCGGCGCGATTGGCTCGCGCTGCCGCACCTGCGCTACCCTCGGGCAGCACGCGATGTCGTTCCACGCCAGACGCCCATGTGCTCCGCTCGACGCGTGCGTCAGCGCGCTGTGGTCGGTGACCTCGGCCCGTGAGCCACACCGGCTCGAGCGGGTCCTGCCAACCGGCGCTGCGCAACTCATCATCAACCTCGCGGCAGACCGGATCAACACGTACGACGCCCATTCGGGTTGCCTGCTCGACACGACACCCGGGTCCGTGCTCGCGGGACCACGCTCCACGGTAGCCGTCATCGACGCCGACGCGCAGTTCGACGTCGTCGGCGCGTCGGTCATGCCGGGGGGTCTCCCGATGCTCGTGGCTGCGCCGGCCCACGAGCTCGCCGAGGTGGATGTCCCGCTCGAGCGCCTGTGGCCCGCGCATGTCGTTGGGCGCCTGCGGGATCGCCTCCGCACCGCGCGAACTCCCGCTGCGCGACTCGATACATTCGAGGCGATCCTGATCGACCAGTTGCAACGCCGGGTTCTGCACCCCGCCGTCGCCTGCGCGCTCGACGTGTTCGAGCGGCATCCATCGACCGCTCGCGTGGACGACGTGGTGCGACGCAGCGGCTTCAGCGCGCGCTATCTCGTGGACCGGTTCAAGGCGCAGGTCGGACTCACACGCAAGCGGTACTGTCGGGTGCGCCGCTTCCAGCTCGCCGTGGCGCGTGCCCATCGCGGCCTCGTGGACGAGTGGGCAGATCTCGCGCTCGACTGCGGGTTCTACGATCAGGCCCACCTGGTCAACGAGTTCCGCGACTTCTCGGGGGGGCCGCCGACGATGTACCTGGACACGCGAACGTCGCACCAGAACCACGTCACATTCGTCCAATCCGGGGAACCCTCCTCGGAGGAACATGGCTCCCATGACTGACACGACCTATCGCACCGTCACCCCGTACCTGCTCGCCGACGACGCGGACAAGGAACTGGCGTTCCTTGCGGCGGCCTTCGGCGCCACCACCCGTGAGTGCAGCCGCACGCCAGACGGCGCGGTGATGCACGCCGAGGTCGTGATCGGCGACTCCCTCGTCATGATTGGGCAGGCAAACGCGCAATGGTCCGCACGCTCGACGGCCCTCTACCTGTGGGTCGAGGACGTGGACGCCACGTGGAAGCGCGCGCTCGAGGCCGGCGGCCGGACCGAGAGCGAGCCAGAGGACAAGCCGTACGGCCACCGCAATGCTGGCGTCAACGATCCGAACGGCAATACGTGGTGGATCGCGGCACCCGTCAAGGCTGGGGCCCGGGGCTAGGCCAGGACGGCGCCGGGGAGGACTGCCGGCGCGCCCGGAAGAACTCCTGCATCAGCGTCTGCGCGGCGCTTGCGAGCACTCCCTCGACAACCTCGACTCGGTGGTTGAGGCCGGCGAGCTCCAGCACTCTGGCGGTGGAGACCACCGCTCCGGCCCGCGGCTCGCGGGCGCCGAACACGAGCCGACGTATGCGGGCGTGCACCAGCGCGCCCGCGCACATCGCGCACGGCTCCACCGTCACGTACAGGTCGCACCCCGTGAGCCTGTAGTTACCGATGTAGGAGGCGGCCTGCCGCAGCGCCACGATCTCGGCGTGCGCGGTGGGGTCGATGGCGGTGATGGGGCGATTGAAGCCCCGCGCGACGATCAGGCCGTCACGCACGACCACCGCCCCGACCGGCACCTCGCCGCTTGCCGCCGCGCCGGCGGCAAGCCGCAATGCCTCGGTCATCGCGACTTCCTCGAAGAACATCGTGCGTTCCGGCATGACGGCGCCTGATTGTACGCAGGGGCGGCGACAACGCGACGACGGTACCTGGACGGCCGGTCCGCACCGCCCGGCCGACGAACGTCGACTCCAGCGAATCGACCAATGACACGAGGCCATTGCGCGTGCGCGAGCCGGCTGCAGCTGAACGCGTGCAGGGCGGACAGACGAACGAAGTGAGGATGGTGCGCCCTGCACGATTCGAACGTGCGACCTCCTGGTTCGTAGCCAGACGCTCTATCCAGCTGAGCTAAGGGCGCGAGGGATGGCGTGCAGTGCCACTGCGCGACGCAGTGTGGACGGCACGAAGTTCGGAGTGTACCACAGGCAGACGCGGCGCGATCGCGTTACCGCGCCGCCGGCCGCGCGAGGCCCTCACCGATCCCGGCCACGCCGGGCAAGGCGACGGGCAGACGCCCGCCAACAGGGAACTCCCCGAACAGCGCGCCGACGGCGGAGCGCTCGGCGCGATCGTAGAGGTCGTACATGAGGAGCACGCTGGGCAGGGCCGGCAGCCCCATCGCGGCGTACGGACTGCCGAAGATGGCCGAAACGACAGGGACGTCGGCGGCCCGCGCACTGCGGGCGATTGTCGAGAGCGCGGCTACGACGCCCGGGGCCAGGTCCACGCGTCCCGTGCCAGAAGCCACCCGCACGAACACGCCGACGACGATCGCGTCGTACCGCGACGCGGTGGCGCGCAGCAGGTCGAGCTCACCCGGCGTCGTGCGGTCGGACACCTCGATGGCCGTGACCTTCACATCGCGGGTCCGGAGCTCGGCGAGCAGGGCGCGTCCGGGCGCGGCGATGCCCCAGTTGCCGGCGGTGTCGAGCGCCGACACGTACAGCACGTGAGCGCCCGCCGCGAGCCGCAGCGGCACGTCGCCAGTCTCGTCGCGCAACAGCGTCACCGCGCGACGGCTCACCTCGTCGGCGACCGCGGCGTGCGCCCGCGTGCCCACCTTCGTGGCGACCGCCTCCACGTCGACCGTGCGCGACGCATGCAGCCCCATGCGGGCCTTCGCCTCGAGGATCCGGCGCACGGATGCCTCGAGCTGCGACGCAGGGATCCGGCCGGACGTGACGGCATCGCGGATACCGGCAAACGCCGCGCGGTCGTCGGGCGAGTGCAGCACGATGTCGTTCCCGGCGGCGAATGCCCGGGCGGCCGCCTCGCCCGGCGACACGCTCCTGGTCACTGCCTCCATCTGCAGCGAGTCGGTCACCACCAGCCCCTGGAAGCCGAGCGATTCGCGGAGCAGGCCGGTGACCACCGGCCTGCTCAGCGTGGACGGCTGGTCCGGGGTGGGATCGACTTGCGGCAACAGGATGTGCGCCACCATCACCGCACCGGCCCCGGCGCTGATGCCGCGACGGAATGGCAGCAGCTCGATGGCATCGAGACGTGGGCGGGCGTGGGGCACCACCGGCAGGCCGATGTGCGAGTCCACGTCCGTGTCGCCGTGCCCGGGGAAGTGCTTCAACGTCGCGATCGCGCCGCCGTCCTGCAGGCCCCGCACGAAGGCCGCTGACAGGCGCCCCACCCGTTCCGGGTCCTCGCCGAACGAGCGCGTGTTGATCACCGGGTTCGCGGCGTTGTTGTTGACGTCGGCAACGGGCCCGAACACCAGGTGCACGCCGAGCGCGCGCGACTCGACCGCATTGACCCGGCCCGCTTCGTACGCGAGCCGCTCGTCGCCAGCAGCGCCGAAGGCCATGGCGCGCGGAAACGCGGTGGCGCCCTGCAGCCTGAAAGCCACGCTCGTCTCGAAGTCGCCGGAGTTCAGCAGCGGCACCTTCGAGGCACGCTGCAGGCGGTTCAGCATGGTGGCGGCCGCATACGGGTCGCCCAGGGTGACGGTGGCGTACGTCGTGTTGAGCAGCACACCCGGTGTGGGCGTCCGCCCGCCGAAGACGAGGAAACCGCCGAGCCGCTGCTCCTCCACGAGCCGCTGGAGATTGTCGTAGGCTGCCGAATCGGCGCTCGTGTATGTCGCGAGAAACGACGATGCCAGCACCTGGCCGACCCGTTCGTCGAGGGTCAGCGACGCGAGCGTCCGATCCACCCACCGCCGTGCCTGCGTGTCGAGCGGCGCCAGAGGCTCACGCGCGTCCACCGCCAGCAGGGCCCCGCACACACAACCAGCCACGAGGGCGCCGAGCGCAATCCGCCGCATCCGCATCAGGAGATTGTCGCATTCGCCTTCGCCAAGGCTCCGGCGGAACAGGTTCGCCACTCTTCGCCAGGGCTTCAGCGGACAGGGCCGCGGCGTCTCGCAAAGGCCTCGGCTGAGGCCCCCGGGCACGCGCGGCGCCGGACGGTTCTGCGTGAGGCGCGGCGTTCCTATAATTGCGGCGTGTCCCACGAAGCCCATCGCGCTGCGGCGCCACGGTCGGTGCGCTGCGCCGTCCTGACCATCAGCGACACTCGCACGCTCGAGAGCGATACCGGGGGCGGCAGCGTGGTGTCGCTGCTCGAAGGACACGGACACTCGATTGTGGCGCGCGGCCTCGTGCGCGACGACGAGAGTGCCGTGCTCGCGTGGGTGCTGCGGCAGCGGTCGCGCGACGACGTGGATGCGATCCTCACGACGGGCGGCACCGGCGTAGCCAGGCGTGACAACACCCACGAAGCGCTGATGAAGCTGCTCGACAAGCCCATTCCGGGTTTCGGCGAGTTGTTCCGAATGCTCAGTTACCAGCAGATAGGCCCCGCGGCGATGTTGAGTCGCGCCTGTGCGGGCGTGTCGCAATGCCGCGTGATCATCGCGCTGCCCGGTTCGGAGCCCGCGGTGCGTCTCGCCATGGAGAAGCTGGTGCTGCCGGAACTGGGTCATCTCGTCCGGGAAGCGCGCCGGTAGGGCGGCACCCGTCGCCGCCGCTTACCTCAAGGCGCCGCCCGCCCGGGCCGGCCGTCCGCGCACGTGCCTGGGCACACGCACGGTGAAGATCGTCTGGTCGTCGACACTGCGGCCGGAGACGTGCCCGCCGTGCGCCTTCACCACGTGGTCCACGATGTAGAGGCCCAGGCCCGTGCCGCGCGTGGACGCACTCGACTGCGCGAACGGCGTGAACAGCGTGGCGGCGGTGTCGGGCGGCAGCGAACCGACGTTGGCTACTTCGATGATCACGCTGTCGGGTTCGCTGCCACAGAGCCGCACCCGCACCGGGCTGGCACCATCACCGTGCTGCACGGCGTTGCCGAGCAGGTTCGACAGCACCTGCAGCAAGCGGTCCGGATCCCACGTGCCCGACACGTCCCCGCTCTCGTGTACCTCGAACGTGCCGCGGTCCTGCAGCTCGCCGATGGCCGCTTCGCACAGTGGGCCGAGCGCCGTCGGCCGGGGGTCGATGGGCAGGTTGCCCAGGCGCGCGGCTCCGAAATCGAGCAACTGCGCGATGAGGCGGGTCATGCGCGCCGACGCGGACTGTATCGTCGAGGCCACGCGCTGCAGCGTCTCGTCTCCCTGCGACCGGAGCCGCAGCACCTCTGCAGAGGTCACGATGGCGCTCAGCGGCGTGCGCAGGTCGTGTCCGAGCACGCCGAACAGCAACTCCGACATGCGTACGAGCTGCGCCTGTTCCTCGAGCTGCGCCGCGAGCTGCTGGCGCTGCCGGAACAGCTCGGTGAACACCTGCACCTTGCTGCGGACCAGCGAGATGTCGAGCGGCTTGAACAGGAAGTCCACCGCCCCGGCCTCGTAGCCCCGAAAGAGGCGCGCCGCTTCCGGTGCCGCTGCCGTGAGAAAGATGATCGGGATGTGACGGGTCCGCTCGGTGCCGCGCATCAACTCCGCGAGCTCGAAGCCGTCCATCTCGGGCATGTGCACGTCGAGCAGGGCCACCGCCACGTCGTCGTGGCGCAGCAACAGCTCGAGGGCTTCCTGCCCGCCGGACGCACGCAGCACCTGCAGGCCCGGCTCGGCCAGCAGTGCTTCCAGCACGTCGAGGTTGTCGGGAATGTCGTCGACGGCCAGCACCGAGACCGGCGTGGCGATGCCGGTCGTCTGCGCCGACATTCCGGGCAGCGTAACGGCGTCAGCCATTGTGCGTGCTCCACTGGGCGATGGTCCGACCCATGTCGCGAGGGCCGAGCGTTGGATGGGGCGCGAGTGCGAGCGCGGCGCGCGGCATCACCGCCACCGAGGCCGATGCCGGGTCCTGCACCCAGGTGTGCGCTCCCGCGGCGTGCATCCTGGCGAGTCCTTCGGCGCCGTCGCGGCTCGCCCCCGAGAGCAGGATGCCGATGGCGGCCGAGCCGTGAGCTTCCACCACCGCATCGAACAGGACGTCGATCGAGGGGCGCGAGTGATGCACGGGCTCATCGACCGACAGGGCGAGCGCGCCGTCACGTTCGACAAGCAGGTGGTAGTCCGGTGGGGCGAAGTACACGGTGGACGGCTCTGGCATGATCTTGTCTTCCGCTTCGCGCGTGGGCAGCGCGCACGCCCTGTCGAACAGCTGCGGCAAGGCGCTGCGTCGGTCTGCCGGCACGTGCACGACGACCAGGACGGGCACCCGCAGATCCGCCGGCAATTCCGGCAGCAGATGCATCAGCGCTTCCACGGCGCCTGCGGACGCGCCGATGGCGATCACCGCGGGAGGCCGTTCCTGAAGCGCGCGCGCCAGTTCCGCGATCATGCGAGCCTCCTGTAGATGCGGGCCTCGCGTGCCGGCAGCTCGAAGGCGCTGGCCGCGCGGAAGCCGAGCAGGCTCTCACGTGAGCCGATGCCCAGGAACCCCCGGGGCACCAGGGCGTCGTGGAACAGCTGGATGGCCCGCTCTTGCAGCTGTCGATCGAAATAGATCAGCACGTTCCGGCACGACACGAACTGCACTTCGGCAAACACCGCGTCCGTCGCGAGCGAGTGATCCGAGAACGTGATCCGCGACCGGAGTCGCCGGTCGAAGACGACCCGATCGTAGGCGGCCGTGTAGTAGTCGGCAAGTGACCCCGTGCCCCCCGCGGCCTGGTAGTTGCGCGAGAACCCGGCGACCCGCGCCGACGGGTACACCGCGTCCTCGGCGGTCCTGAGCGCCGCCGGGTTGATGTCGGTGGCATAGATCAGCGTGCGCTCCAGCAAGCCCAGCTCGGCGAGCAGGATGGCGATGGAGTACACCTCTTCCCCGGTGCTGCAGCCGGCCACCCACACCTTGAGGGAGGGGTAGGTGGCCAGCAGCGGGAAGACGTCGGCGCGCAGCGCTGCGAAGTAGGGCGGGTCGCGGAAGAAGTCGCTCACCGGCACGGAAATCAGGGTGAGCAGGTGGGTGAAGACCGCGGGATCGTGGAGCACCGCGTCCTGCAGTTGCGACACGCGCTCCACGCCGATCCGCCGCATCGCGCCCAGCACCCGTCGGCGCATCGAGGCCCGCGCGTACTGCCGGAAATCGTAGGAGTACCGTCGCCAAACGGCCTCGAGCAGCAAGTCCAGCTCGATGTCGGTCACGGCTTCGGCAGTCACGGCGCGGTTCATCGCGCCATCCACACCCGGCACAACGACACCAGCTTGTCGATGTCGATGGGCTTGGCCATGTAGTCGCTGGCGCCGGCGGCCAGACACTGCGCCCGATCGTCGGGACGCGCCTTGGCGGTCAGCGCGATGATCGGCAGGTTCTTCGATGCCGGGTTCGCCCGGAGGGTGCGGATGGCAGTGAGCCCGTCCATCTCCGGCATCATGATGTCCATCAGCACGAGATCGGGCGGCTGCGTCGCAGCCAGGTCCACGGCCTCGCGCCCGTTGCGCGCGATGACCATCGTCGCACCGCGCGGCTCGAGGACGGCCGACAGCGCGAAGATGTTTCGCACGTCGTCTTCGGCGAGCAGGATGCGTCGGCCTTCGAAGAGCTCGTCGCGCTCCCGCGCGGCACGGAGCATGCGCTGCGACTCGCTCGGCAGGGCGGCCTCCACCCTGTGCAGGAACAGCGTGACCTCGTCGAGGAGGCGCTCGGGTGAACGCGCTCCCTTGACGATGACCGAGCGCGAATAACGACGGAGCCGTTCCTCTTCGTCGCTCGAGAGCGCCTGCCCCGTGTAGATGATGACGGGAGGAAACGCCTGCTCTCCGCTCGCGCTCATCCTGTCGAGCACGTCGAAGCCACTGGCGTCCGGAAGGGTGAGGTCCAGCACCACGCAGTCGTAGCTGGTGCTCCCCAGCGCCTCGATGGCCTCGGTCGCGGTTCCCACGTCGTGCAGTTGCACGCCCTCGAGGCGCAGCAGCTCCACCATGCTCGAACGCAACGTCGCATCGTCCTCCACGATCAGGAGGCGGCGTACGTCGCGCTGCGTCTGCTGCTCGATGCGCCGCAGGCTTTCCACGAGCGTCTCGCGGTCGGCCGGCTTCACCGCATAGCCGACGGCTCCCAGCGCCAGCGCCGTCTGCGTGTGGTCGTCCACCGACATCATGTGGACGGGGATGTGCCTGGTGACGGGCGTGCGCTTGAGCCGATCGAGCAGGGCAAGGCCGGAGCCATCCGGCAGGCTGACGTCGAGGAGCACGCCCGTCGGCTGCATTTCCACGGCGAGGCGCATGCCCTCGTCCGTCGTGGACGCGACGACGCAGTCGAACTCCATCTCGTGGGCGAGTTCGCAGAGGATCTCGGCGAATGCCTGATCGTCCTCGACGACGAGGAGCAGTCGTCCGGTGCGGGTCAGGCTGCCGCGATCGTCGCGCGCGGCCGTTCCGGCGGACGCAGGCACGCGGGCCGGGCGCGGCTCCGGTACGGGCGCGACGCTGGCGCGGCCTGCGAGGGACGTGCCCGGCGTCCCGGCGCTCGGCACCGCGTTCGCATCGTAGAGAAGCGGCACGAGGAGCGTGAACCGGCTGCCCCTCCCGAGCACGCTGTCCACGAGCAGCTCCCCGCCGAGGAGGTGCGCGAGCTGTCGCGAGATGGAGAGCCCCAGGCCCGTGCCGCCGAACCGGCGCTGCGTGCTGCCATCGGCCTGCCGGAACGCCTCGAAGATCACGTCGAACTTGTCGCGCGGGATGCCGGGGCCCGTGTCTTCCACCTCGAAGGCGATGCGCTCCCCCTGCCGGTACACGCGCAGCCGCACGTGTCCTTCCGTGGTGAACTTGCAGGCGTTGGACAGCAGGTTGACGAGGATCTGCTGCAGCCGCACCGAATCGCTCGTGAAGGCCGCCGGCACGGTTGGTGCGACCTCCACCGCGAACTCGAGCTGCCTGTCGCGGGCGATCGGATCGAACGTCTCGCGCAGCCCCTCGCAGAACACCCGGAGGTCCACATCCTCCATGCTCAGATCGACGCGGCCGGCCTCGATACGCGCCAGGTCGAGGATGTCGTTGATCAGCGTCAGCAGGTGCGATCCCGACGAGTGGATCGTGTTGGCGTAGCGCACCTGCTCGTCGCTCAACCCGCCACCGCGATTGTCGGCCAGCAAGCGCGCGAGGATGAGCACGCTGTTCAGGGGCGTGCGCAGCTCGTGCGACATGTTGGCGAGGAACTCGGACTTGTACTGACTCGCCTGCTCCGCGCGCGACGCGGCATCGGCCAGCGCCTGCTGCTGGGTCTCGAGCTCCTGGGTCTGCGCCTCGAGCTGCGCGTTGGTTGCCTCGAGCTCGGCCTGCTGCTCGTGCAGACGCTCCTGCGACGCCTTCAACGCATTGCTCTGTTCCTCGAGTTCCTCGTTGGCGACGCGCAGCTCTTCCTGCTGCGTTTGCAGTTCGTCCCGCTGGCGCTGTGTCTCGACGTGCAGCGCGCTGACCCGCTCACGGAATGCCGCCGTCTGCAGCGCCACGCCCACCGCTGGCCCGACGCGCTCGAGCGTCGTGACGATCTCGGCTGGCACCGTGGGCGGCAGCGCGAGTTCGAGAAGGCCATGCGTCGCGCCGTCGGCCACGAGCGGCATCAGCAGCAGGTCGGACGGTCCTCGCGTGGTGAAGGCGGTGCTGACACGAAAGCTGTCCGCGGGCACACGATCGAACCGCGTCAGCGCCTGCTGTGTCGTCACCTGCCCCAGCATCCCCTGACCCACCTCGAAGGTGCCGGGGATGCTGGCCATGTCCACGCCGTGCGAGCCGGCGAGTCGGAATACGTCGGGGCCCGTGCGCACGTAGAAGGCGCCGGCGTCGGCACCGGCCGCGCGCACCAGGACGTCGAGCGTGCGGGCGGCGATCTCGGACGTGGACTGTTCACCCTGCACCACGCCGAGCACCTGCGTGTGGATCTCGCGGATGCGTGCTTCCTGCTGCAAGCCGTTGCGGTGCACCAACAGGT
Organism: Acidobacteriota bacterium; assembly: GCA_023429845.1. Taxonomy (GTDB): domain Bacteria; phylum Acidobacteriota; class Vicinamibacteria; order Vicinamibacterales; family Vicinamibacteraceae; genus Luteitalea. Next base: position 1,688 of record JAEZCY010000143.1, on the reverse strand, counting down.
TCCGCATCAGCCACGCCACCGCCCACGTCGCCACGAGGCCGCAGGCACGATTCAGGTAAGCGACCCACGGTGGGATCAGCGTGTGCTCATCGGTGGCGGACGTCACCGCGACCATCACCGTGATCAGCGCGCCGACGATCAGCGGAGCGTCGGCGCGCGGCCCCAGCATCGTCAAGACCAGTGGGATCTGGTAGAGGATCCACACGGCAACGCCGAACGGCGTGTAGAGATCGGCGACGAAGACCAGCGTCGTGGCGGCGCTGAGCAGGACGTAGAGGGCGGCGGCAGGCAGTCGGTACACGATGGTCGAGTTGGATCCCGGGTATCGGGCCATCATAGTGGACCGTAGCCCGTAGCTCCCGCTGAGCTGGACAGCGATCTCATCCATTCAATGGCCCCAACTGAAGAACTCGACCCGAAATTTGGCGGCATGCGGCCATTCGGAACCGTCCTGCCATTCGACGAGGCCCGCCAGCTGATCCACGCCACCGCCCATCCCGTGGAGGGGCGCGAGAGGCTTGAGCTGGTCGCCGCCAGCGGTCGCGTGTTGGCCGACGATGTGGCGGCGCCATTCGACGTGCCGGGCTTCGACCGATCGGCCATGGACGGGTACGCGGTGCGCAGCCTCGACCTGGCCGATGCCACCGACACCGCGCCGGTGTGGCTGGCGCTGGCCGGCCGGGCCCGCCCCGGGCACGTGTACGACGGCCGCCTCGGCGAGCGCGCCTGCATCGACATCGCCACCGGCGCGCCGCTTCCAGACGGCGCCGACGCCGTCGTGATGGTGGAACGCACTCGTCGCGCAGCGGGGCGCGTGCGGTTCTCCGGCCCCGCGGCCAGGGGCGAGCACGTCTCGCGTCGCGCCAGCGACGTGGCCGCCGGTGCGGTAGTCCTGCGCGCGGGCGACGAGCTGACCCCGGCACGCCTCGGGGTAGCGGCGTCGTTCGGGCTACGCGAGGTGCGCGTGCGGCGACAGCCGGTCGTGGCGCTCGTGTCCAGCGGCGACGAACTCCTGGACGCGCAGCTGGACGCCGGCCCGCCGGCGCCCGGCCGGATCTACGACGCGAACCGCGTCATGCTGGCCGCGATCTGCGAAGCGGCAGGCGCGCGGGTGACGCCGCTGCCGCTCGTGCGCGACACGATGGGCCACTGGCGCGATGCCCTCGATGCGGCGGTCGGCGCCGACCTGGTCGTCTGCTCGGGAGGCAGTTCGGTGGGAGAGCAGGATTTCGTCGCGGATTTGATTGCCGAGCGCGGCGAGATGCTGTTTCACGGCATCGCTGTGAAGCCCGGCAAGCCGACCGGTTTCGCTCGCATCGGCGCCCAGCTGGTGCTGGCGATGCCCGGCAATCCCACCTCCTGCCTCTCCAACGCCTACGTGCTGCTGCGGCCGCTCGTCCGCAGGCTGGCCGGGTTGCCGCCGCTCGTGGCGCAGGTGCGCGAGGCGACGCTCGCACGTGAGCTGAAGTCGCCGCGAGACCGTCTGCAGTTCCACCCGGTGCGGCTCGACGGCGACGCGGCCCTGCCGGCGTTCAAGGGGTCGGGCGACGTGACGAGCCTGTCGGATGCCGACGGCTATGTCGAGGTCCCCGTCGGCGTCACGAACGTGGCGGCTGGCACCCGCGTGGTGGTGACGCTGTACTGAGGGCGTGCGCCCCGCGGGGGCCCCGCGGGGGGGTAGAGCACCA
>JAEZCY010000140.1 GCA_023429845.1 Acidobacteriota bacterium | reverse complement strand
CGGGGGGCGGCCGGCGCCCCCCCGGCGGCGGGCGCCGCCGCCTCGTTCCCGCGCGCAACTTCCGCCGCTACCTCTCCATCGCAGGATGCACTTCCTGCAAACCCTCAGCGGCCGCGGCGACCCGTCCGCGGGGACCGCGCATCGTCTGCCGCGCTCGTGTACGCGCTCGTTGCCTCGCGAATCCGCTCGGGAAGTGGCGCAGCGGCTTCGAGAGCCTCGCCGAAGCGCTGCGCCTGCATGTGTGAGCGCGCTTCTTGCAAGTCCGTACTCACGGCATCGACAGCGCTGCGCAAGGCTTTGGCGGTTGCTGCCGAAGGGCTGGTCGGACGTCTGGGGCCCCTTGTCGAAGCAGGCGGCAGGAGCTGCTGTGCGGCTGCCAGGGCGAGTTCGGCCGCCGTGATCGCTCGCTCCGCCTCACCTCGGGCAACGGCCTTCTTGTCGGCGGCTTCGCGTGCGGCGGTCTGCGCACGCTCCCGGGCATCGAGCGCGTGGTTGAGCGCCTGCCGGTAGTCGCGCTGTTCGACGGCTTCGTGGGAGCGGCGCAGTGCCGCTTCGGCAGCGGCGAAATCCTCGCTCGCGTACTGAGGGGCACCGGCGGCTCGGGCAGTGGCGATGGCGCCGTCGGCCTGATCCATTTCTTTCTGGGGAGGTGACGCACAGGCGATCGCGAGCAACAGCGGCACTGCGGCGGCACACACGCGCAGCACGGAACGTTCCGTGCCGGGACGGTCGGACATGCGCAGGAGTATACCGAGAGGGCGTAGTAGGATGAGAGGCTCGACCGCCGCCGCGGCCGCTGTCCGGGTCTGGTGCCTGTCGTGAAGGACCTCGCCCCGCAGGACCGCCCGCGCGAGAAGCTGGCCGATCGGGGGCAGGCTGCGCTCGGCGACAACGAGCTGCTGGCAGTGTTGATCGGCCACGGCAACGGCGGAGCCAGCGCGCTCGACCTCGCCAACCGGCTGCTGGTGGAGGTGGGTGGCCTGCGCGGGCTGGCGCGGACGTCGGCCATTGCCCTGTCGCGTCGCCGTGGCATCGGCGCGGCCACCGCGAGCCGCATCGTTGCTGCGGTGGAACTGGGGCGTCGCAGCGTGATGCGGGCCACGCCCGCCAGGGTGCAGGTGACCGCCCCGGTGGACGCCGCTCGGTACCTCCTGCCGCGGTATGGCACGGCGGACGTCGAGCAGGGCGGCGTGCTGTTGCTCGACGCGCGGCACCGCGTGCTGCACGCGCGCGTGCTGACTCGCGGCACCGCCGACGCGACGACGATGCATCCGCGCGACGTGTTTCGGGAGGCGGCGCTCGCGGGCGCAGCGGCGGTCGTGCTGTTCCACAACCACCCCTCGGGCGATCCGCTGCCGAGTGCCGAGGACCTGGCTCTGACCCAGCGGATGATCGACGCGGGGCAGGTGATGGGCATTGCCGTGGTGGACCACGTGATTCTGGGCGACACGAGTTATTGCAGCCTTCGCGAGATCGGCAAGCTGACCCGCTGACACACACATGCCGCGCTTCTATCTCACCACCGCCATCGACTACGTCAACAGCCGTCCGCACCTCGGGACGGCGTACGAGAAGATCACCGCCGACGTCATCGCCAGGTACAAGCGCCTGAGCGGGGCCGACACGCACTTCGTGATGGGCAACGACGAGCACTCGCAGAACGTGTTCCGTCGCGCGCGCGAACTCGGGCTCGATCCGCTGGCGTACTGCGACCGGATGGAGCACGAGTTCCGCGAGGTCTGGAGTGCCCTCGATCTCTCCTTCGACGACTTCATCCGGACGACGCAGCCGAGGCACAAGGCAGCCGTCGAGACGATCGTCAGCCGCATCCAGGCGGCGGGCGACCTCTACCAGGCCGACTACGAAGGCTGGTACTGCGTCGGCTGCGAAGCGTTCAAGCAGGAGAAGGATCTCGTGGACGGCCTGTGTCCGATTCATCGCACGAAGCCGGACTGGATACGCGAGCGCAATCACTTCTTCAAGCTGTCGGCCTACCGTGAGCGTCTGCTGACGCATTTCGCCGAGCACCCGGACTTCCTGCAGCCCGAGGTGCGGCGCAACGAGATCCTGCGGCTGCTCGAAGGCGGCCTCGAGGACATCTCGATCAGCCGCGCCGGACAGTCGTGGGGCATTCCGCTCCCGACCGATCCATCGAGCGTGGTGTACGTCTGGTTCGACGCCCTCATCAACTACGCCTCGGCCGTGGGACTCGGCACCGACCCTGCCCAGTTCGACAGGTGGTGGCCCGCCGACCTGCACGTGATCGGCAAGGACATCACGCGGTTCCACTGTGTCATCTGGCCCGCGATGCTGATGAGCGCCGGTTTGCCCGTCCCGCGCCAGGTGTTCGGCCATGGCTGGGTGCACCTGCGGGGCGAGAAGATGAGCAAGTCGCTCGGCACCGCCGTGGACCCGCTGGACGCGGCCCAGCGTTTCGGTGCCGACGCGCTGCGGTTGTTCCTGACCAAGGAGATCCCGTACGGGGCCGACGGCGACTTCAGCTTCGAGCGTTTCGAGGAGCGCTACAACACCGATCTGGCCAACAACCTGGGGAACCTGGTCAATCGCGTCACCGCGATGGGCGCGCGCTATCGCAATGGCGAGTTGACGCCCGCGGGATCACCGTCGCGCCTGCAGGACCTGGCGGCGACAACCGTGCGGGAGTATCGCGCGGCCATGGAGACGTATGCGCTCCACCAGGGCGTGGCCTCGGTGTTCCGCCTGCTCGATGCCACCAACGAGTACCTCGCTGAACGCGCCCCGTGGACGCTCGCGAAGGATCCGGCCAACGCGGCCGCTCTCGACGAGGTGCTGTTCACGTCGGCGGAGAGCGTGCGGCTCGCCGCCGTGTTGCTGAGCCCGGTGATGCCGCAGAGCGCGCAGGCGATCCTGGGTCGCCTCGGCGACCACAAGGCCGTCGGCGAGCGCAGTCTGGCCTCCGACGGCGCATGGCGAGGCGAAGGCGTGCGACGTGTCACGGCCGGCGAGGCCCTCTGGCCGCGGGCCGACGCGGCAGCCGCCCAGTCCTCACCCCGGACCGCCGCTGCGGCGCGGACCGCAGCCCCGAGCACGACTCCGGTTGGAGCTTTCCCTGTGCCAGACGATCAGAAGACGCCCCTCGACCCTGCCGCCGCGCCGTCAACCGGCGTTACATCTCCGGTGCCCGCGGCGACGCCGGCTCCGGTTCCCGCCGCCGTCAGCGACGCCACCGTTGGCGCAGGCGACGGCGTGATCACCATCGACGACTTCGTGAAAGTCGAATTGAAGGTGGGGAAGGTGCTGGCCGCCGAGAGCGTGCCGAAATCGAAGAAGTTGCTGAAGCTCACGGTGCAGGACGCGCCCGAATCGGAACGGACGATCCTGGCCGGGATCGCCGAGTCGTATGCGCCGGACGCACTCGTGGGGCGCTCCATCGTGTTCGTGGCCAACCTCGCGCCGCGTCCGATGATGGGCCTCGTCTCGCACGGCATGGTGCTGGCGGCCGACACCGATGGCAGGGCGCAGCTCATCGGCTTCGAGACCGCGCCGACTCCCGGCACCCGGGTCAGATAGGGCCGGCTGTCTGTCACCTCCGCGCCCAACGCAGACCGAGAGCTCGAAGGGCGGTCCTTGACCAACGATGCTCATAGATACTCATTGCCATCTTGCCGGTGACGAGTTCGTCGCGGACCTCGACGCCGTGATCGGCCGCGCTCGGGCCGCCGGCGTGACGCGGGCTATCTGCATCCTCGACGCCAGCACGCCGGTCGAACTCGAGCGGGCGTCGGACCTCGCGGCACGGTGGCCGACGCTGCGCTTTGCAGTTGGCGTGCATCCGCACCGCGCCGCACAGGTGCCCGACGGCGTCCCCCGTACGCTGGTGCAAGCGGCTCTGGATCGCGTCGGCGCCGTCGCGCTCGGCGAGATCGGACTCGACTATCACTACGATTTCGCGCCGCGTCCCCTGCAGCGCGAGGTGTTCGCGGCGCAGGTGGCACTCGCCGTCGAGCGCAGCCTCCCGATCGTCATCCACACGCGCGAGGCCGACGCCGACACCCTCGAGGTGCTCGACGCCGCGGGAGGCGGACGGGCGCGTGGCGTGTTCCACTGCTTCACCGGCGACCAGGCACTCGCCGATGCCGCCCTCGCACGGGGCTTCCACCTGTCGTTCTCGGGTATCGTGACGTTCCCCCGCGCCGAATCGCTTCGTGACGTGGCGCGCCGGGTCCCGGCCGACCGATGGCTCGTCGAGACCGACAGCCCGTACCTGGCGCCGGCGCCGCGGCGCGGGGGACGAAACGAGCCGGCCCGCGTGGCGCGCGTGCTCGAGGTGGTGGCCGAGGTTCGGGGCCTGTCGCTCGAAGACGCCGCGCGTGAGGCGGCGGCCAATGCGTTCGCGGTCTTCGGGGACGCGAGCCCAACAGGTGGGCGCGTTGACACGCCTACCACTATGTGTTGAGATTCTCAGGGTTTTGCACGTGCAGCCGTCCTCGTCACCTCCCGATCTAGCGCAGCTCTTCGAACCCGTCAGGGACGACCTGGAACGCGTCAACCAGGCATTCCTCCGGCACATCGACTCACGGGTCGAGCTGATCCCCGAAATCGGCAAGTATCTGCAGAATACGGGCGGCAAGCGCGTGCGTCCGGCCGTGATGCTGATGGCCGGCCGGCTTGCCGGCGGCGAGGCCGCCAGCGACATGGCCGTGCTCTACGCCTCGGTCATCGAGTTCATCCACACCGCGACGCTGGTCCACGACGACATCATCGACGACTCGGAACTGCGCCGCGGACGTCTGGCCGTCCACTCGCGGTGGGGCAACGAAGTCACGGTCCTGCTCGGCGACTACCTCTACATCAAGTCGCTGGGGATGGCCCTGGAGTACGACCGCATCGACGTGCTGCGGGTGCTCTGCGACATCACGCTGAAGATGATCGAGGGTGAGCTGTACCAGCTCACAAAGAACGGCGACGTCGAGATCACCGAAGACGAGCACTTCGACATCATCCGCCGCAAGACCGCGTACCTGTTCGCCGGGTCCGCGAAGATTGGCGGCATGATCGGCACCCTGTCCCCGGCACAGGAACAGGCGCTCTGGGACTACGGGTTCAACCTCGGCACCGCGTTCCAGCTCGTGGACGACCTGCTGGATTACACGGCCGACCAGACGGCGCTGGGTAAGCCGATCGGCAGTGA
>JAEZCY010000138.1 GCA_023429845.1 Acidobacteriota bacterium | reverse complement strand
GCCTCAGGGCCGCCCGCGCCCCCTAGTCGGCATCATGCGCATCTTCATCGATGGCGGCCGTCCAGATCGCGAGCGTGTCCGGCGACATGTGGCCGCGGACGAGCCGTGCATCCGCATACCCGAGCTGCGACACGTCGGCGAGGAACTGCTCGCGCGACATCAGCGTGCCGAAGCAGGTGCGCGCGCCGTCCACGTCGGGTGGCCGCAGGTCGGCCAGCACCTGGTCGAACACCTCGCGGGGCATGAGTTGGTCGGCATCCGAGTACGCGAAACGGAACAGGAGCAGGTGCGCCGCCAGCACCAGGCGGTAGTCGCCGTACCGCGCAATGAGGCGTGGCCAGTCGATGACGTGTCCGCGGGCGCGGATCAGGTGCAGCACGTCGGCGCCGTCGAAACGTTCGCGTTCCATCACGAACGACTTGGACCAGATCAGCTCCTCGATGGGCGACAGCTTCACGGGGATGCCGTACAGCACCACGTCTGCGGCGTAGCGGAACCAGTCGGCATCCACGCGCGCCACGCCGTTGCCGCTCGAGAAGATCAGGTCCATGGCCAGCTCAGGGCTTTTCGCCTTGGCGAGCCAATGTGGAAACGGCAGGCTCGTCTCGAAGCCGGAGTCGCGCAGCGAGCGCAGGGTGCGGTCGATGTCGTCGGGCGAGACGAACAGGTCCAGGTCCTTTGTCGGACGCACCACGCCGGTGTACCGGGTGAACGCGAACGTCCCGCCGACGAGGAACTGGATGCCGCGTTCGTGCATCATCCGCAGCGCTGTCGCGCACGCTGCTTCATGCGCATTTCCCACTGTGAGCGAACCGGACTCGATCATGGCGGGTCCCGAGGAGGCAAGGACAGTGCCAGAAGTGGTGCCCGTACCGTCGAAGCCCGCGGCAACGACACGCCGCGTCCGCGTCGCAGCGATGGCAGACATGCACGTCGGTCGAACGGCGACGGCGTCCGTGCAGCAGGCGTTTTCACGGCTGCGCGACCTCGCCGATGTGCTGGTGCTGGCTGGCGACCTCACCGACCGAGGCACAGAAGAGGAGGCCCACCAACTCGGGCGCGACCTCAAGGTGATCGGCATCCCCATCGTGGCGGTCCTCGGCAACCACGACTACGAGGCCGGTACGCCCGATGTGGTCGTCCGCATCCTCACTGACCACGGTGTGCAGATGCTGGACGGAGAGGCTGTCGAGGTGCAGGGGATCGGTTTCGCCGGCGTGAAGGGATTCGGCGGAGGCTTCGGGAGGGGCGCACTCGGTCCCTGGGGTGAGCCGGCGATCAAGCGCTTCGTGCAGGAAGCCGTGGACGAGGCACTCAAGCTCGAGACTGCGCTGGCGCGCCTGCGGACACCGCGCAAGGTGGCGCTCCTGCATTACGCGCCGGTGCGCGACACGGTGGAGGACGAGCCGGCGGAGATCTTCCCGTATCTCGGGTCGAGCCGGCTCGAGGAACCGCTCAACCGGTATCCGGTGGACGTGGTGTTCCATGGCCACGCGCATGGCGGCCGCTTCGAGGGTCGAACCTCGGGAGGCGTCCCCGTGTACAACGTCTCGGCCCCGCTGTTGCAACGTCGATCCCCGGACACGCCCCCGGTCCATGTGGTGGAGTTCACCTGGGAGCAGACGTGAAAGGCAGGCACCGTGAATCAGCGCGAGAAGATCTTCGGAATGCTTCGTGAGTTCGAGAGCGTGATGCTCGTCACCGTCGATGGCGAGGGCCGCATCGAGGGTCGTCCCATGCAGGTGGTGGACATCGACGAGCGCACCGGCAACGTCTGGTTCTTCACCGGCCGCGACTCGCGCAAGGTGCACGAGATCACCGACAACGCGCAGGTCGCCGTCGTGTGCCAGGACGACCGCCGCTCGTACCTGTCGCTGTCGGGCATCGGGATGATCGTCCACGAGCCGGCCCGCGTCCGCGAACTGTGGCGAGAGCCTTTCCGCACATGGTTTCCCGACGGGCCCGACGACCCGCACCTGCGGCTGCTCGTGGTGGAACCGCGCGCGGCCGAGTACTGGGACAACCGCGGGGTGAACAAGCTCGAGTACCTGTTCGAGGCCGCACGGGCCTACGCGTCCGGCGAGCGACCACGCGTCGACGAAGGTGACCAGCACGGTCGAGTGCCGCTCTGACCTTGTCGCGTGTCCTGTGGCCTGCCCCTTGCAAACAGGGACAGCAGGGAGAGGACAGCACTCATGAAAAAGATCTACAGCTTCGCAGGACATGCACTCATCGTCACCGCACTGACCGTCGTTCCTGCTGCCGCGCAATCGGCGGGGCAGGCAAGCAGCTCGGGCGGCCAGACCACCGGCAGCGGCGGCAGCTCGGGCACGCAGGAGCGTCAGGGCGGCCGGACGACGAGTTACGGTGATCGCGTTGGCGAGGACGTGCCGTCACAGGGCACTCAGACGGACCAGCGTGGTCGTACGGCCGCGCAGGCCGGTCAGGCCGCGGCCGGCGCGCTGCAGGGGCAGGACCGCACCTTCGCTGCAGACGCGATGGCCGGCAACCTCGCGGAAATCGAGCTCGCCGAGCTGGCGCAGGACAAGGCCAGTTCCCCGGCCGTGAAACAGCTCGCGGAGACGATTCAGCAGCACCACGAGCAGGCCAACACCAGGCTGAAGGCGATTGCCTCGCAGAGCGGCGCGTCCGACAACGATGCGGCGCTCAAGCCGCAGCACAAGCAGCTGCACGATCGGCTGTCGAAGCTCGAGGGCCCCGCGTTCGACCGTGCTTACGCATCAGAGATGGTGAAGGAGCACGAGAAGGACATCCAGAAGTACGAGAAGGCGAGCAAGCAGCTGCAGCATGCGGGGCTGAAGGCTTATGCCGCCGAGACGCTGCCGACGTTGAAGAAGCACCTGGAGTTGGCGCGCGCAGCCCAGGGTGCGGGGCAGCAGTCCACGCAGCGCAACGAGTAGCGCCGACCAACGCTGGGGCCGGCTCCGGCACCGGAGCCGGCTCGTCCCCGGCGGGACGCGCTCAGTGTCGCGCTGTCGTGGCGGCCTGCAGCACCCGGGCAACCTCGGCGGCCAGCGCCTGGGGCAGGCACGGCTTGGTGACGAACGCGTCGCACCCGGCGCCACGCGCCCGTTGCTCCTCGCCGTTCAGGGCATGAGCGGTCAGGGCGATGATCGGAATCGCGGCCGTGCGCGCATCCTGCTTCAGCATCCGCGCGAGTTCCCAGCCATCGATCCCCGGCAGCGACAGGTCCATGAGGATGATGTCAGGCAGGAGCGTCAGCGCCTTGGCCAGCGCTTCATGGCCGTCCGCGGCTTCCTCGACACGGTATCCCTGCCGTACGAGGTAGTAGCCGTACATCTCTCGAGCGTCTGCATAGTCGTCGATCAGCAGCACGAGAGGGGCAACGGCCGAATGCCGTGGAGTGTCAACCATCGAGTTTCGACGTCGATGATAGGGCAGCGGCCGCGGAGTCAGCAAGCCTCGGCCGGGCTGTGTCGGGCCGTCACGGCCGGGCCGGAACCATGGGCGTGATCCGGCCGTTGTCGATATGGAGCAGCGCATCGGCGCGCCCCTGCACCTCGGCAAGCGTGTGCGTGACGTACAGCATCGGGAGGCCGGCCGAGGTGCGGAGCCGGTCCAGGTACGGCAGGATCTCGTGACGCCGCTGGACGTCGATGGCCGTGAGCGGTTCGTCAAGGAGCAGGATGCGCGGTGATGCGAGCAGCGCACGCCCGAGTGCCACCCGCTGCTGCTCGCCGCCCGAGAGCGTGCGCGTGGACCGTTGCAGCAGCGGCGCCAGGTCCAGCCACGCGATCACATCGTCCCATCGCACGCCTGCCGAGTGCGCCACGCGCGCGCACCACTGCGCGTATCTGAGGTTGTTCTTCACCGAGAGGTGCGGGAAGAGGTGGGGCGCCTGCGCGACGTAGCCGATCCGCCGCCTGTGCGGCGGGCACCATGTGCCGCGCGACGTGTCCACGAGCACGACGCCATCGAGGTGGATGAGCCCCGCTGACGGGCGCACGACGCCGGCGACGAGGCGCAGCAGCGTCGTCTTGCCCGCGCCGGACGGGCCGACGATCGCCGTGAGACCGGGGCCGAACCCCCAGGTGACGTCGAGGTGCAGGTCGCCGACGTCGTGTGTGATGGCGACGTGCAGCATCAGCGTTCGTGCCCGTATGTGCGTCGCACGAGCATCTCGGACAGCAGCAGCGCCACCAGCGACACCGTCACCGACAGCGCGAGCAGGCGCAGCACTTGCGCGTCTCCTCCGGGAGTCTGCGTGGCCGCATAGATGGCGAGCGCGAGCGTCTGCGTCTCTCCGGGGATGTTGGACACGAACGTGATCGTCGCGCCGAACTCGCCCAGCGCCTTGGCGAAGCCGAGGATCGCCCCTGCCACCACGGCGGGCAGCGACAGCGGCAGCGTGACCGTGAGCCAGACGCGGAACGGGCTCGCGCCGAGCGTGGCTGCGGTTTCCTCCAGGCGTCCGTCCACCTGCTCGATGCCGAGCCTGATCGCGCGGACAACGAGCGGGAACCCCATGACGCCGGCGGCAAGCGCCGCGCCGGTCCACCGGAACGCCAACACGATGCCCAGCGTGTCGGCCAGCCAGCCGCCCACGGCGCCGCGCGTGCCGAACACGTGCAGCAGGAGGTATCCGGTCACCACCGGCGGCATCACGAGTGGAAGGTGGACGAGCGCGTTCAGCAGCGACCGCCCCCAGAACCGCCCGCGCGCGAGCAGCAGCGCCACGGGCAGCGCCAGCAGCACGCTGACCAGCGTGGCCCAGGCCGCGACGCGCAGGCTGAGGGCGAGTACGGCGACGTCCGCGCTGGTGAGTGGCATCTACGGGGCCGCGGCTGGCGGCGCGGAGAACCCGTGTCGCAGGAATATCGCTCGTGCCTCGGGCGAGGCGAGCAGGCGGAGTACGTCGAGGGCGCCTGAGGCGGCGCCCGTCACTGCCGCGGCGGAATAGCGGATGGGCGTGTGGCTGTCGTCGGGAATGCGTGCGACCACACGCACGCGTGGCTCGTCGGCGGCATCCGACGCGTAGACGATGCCAGCCGGTGCTTCGCCGCGGGCGACGAGCGCCAGTGCGGCGCGCACGTTCTCGTGGGGGGCGAGCCGATCGCGCACCGCTTCCCAGAGCCGGAGGTGTTCGAGCGCCTGTCGTGCATAGCGGCCCGCCGGCACGGTCGCGGGGTCGGCAATGGCCAGTCGCGCCGATTGCAGCAGCTTCCGCAAGTCAGGGGCGCTCAGGCTGACGGCCGCCGTATCGGCAGCGGCCGGCGCGACGAGCACGAGCGCGTTGCCGACCAGGGTGAGCCGAGACGCGGCGTCGATGTGCCCGCCCGCCTGCAGGTGATCCATCCACTGTTCATCGGCGGCGATGAGGAGGTCGGCCGGCGCCCCGGCCTCTATCTGCCGCGCGAGCGCTGGTGTGCCGGCGTACGTCAGGCGTGTGGCGTGACCGGCAGGCGTCAGCAGCCGCGCATCGATGTCGTCAACGGCGCTCTTGAGACTGGCCGCGGCGAACACCGTCACGGTGGCGCGCCCCTCGTCCGATCCCGTGCACGCGGTGGCGACGACGAGCGCGAGGGCGAGGGGAAGCCGCACGCGGCAATTATCCACGCCAACGACGAAGCCCCGCCGCGTCTCTCGACGGACGGGGCCTTGTGAGGTCGCGGGACGCTGCTGGAGGCCAGCGCCTCGCAGGCTACTCCGTGCGCGAGAGTTCCTTGATCTCGAAGCCCTTGCGGTATTCCCTGGTGAGCAGCTGGTCCGCTTCGCGGTCGTTGACGAAGGTCTCGGTCCGGCCGTCGAACTGCAGCTGGCGCCCGACGCGATAGGCGATGTTGGCCAGGTGGGGCAGCGACGAGGACAGGTGGCCTTCGAGCACGTCGCAGGTCAGGATCTTCGGGTCGTTGGCCCGGATCGCGTCGACGAAGTTCTGGTAGTGCGGCGACTCGATGCTCGTGAGCACGAGCGGATCGCTGCCGCCCGCCGACGGCGGGGCCTCGGAACCGGCGCCCTTCTCGGTGCCGTTGCGGCCCTTGTACGACTGCCACTTGCGGCCGTCGCCGTCCACCCACATCCAGCCGTCCGACCCGTAGAACAGGTTGCCGATCTTGACGCCGCCCTCTTCGTTGGTGGACTCGCCGCGCGTGGCGAACTCGAGCACCGTGCCGTCGGCGTACTCGAACAGCGAGGTCTGCACGTTGGGCGTGTCCTGTGCGGATTCGGGCCCGAAGTAGCCGCCCATCGAGCTCACCTTGACGGGGTGCTCCATCTTGCCGAGGCCCCAGCGCGCGATGTCGAACTGGTGCGGGCCCTGGTTGCCGGTGTCGCCGTTGCCGTACGTGAAGTTCCAGTGCCAGTTGTAGTGGAAGCGGTTGACGTTGAAGGGCGTCTTCGGCGCCGGGCCGAGCCACAGGTCGTAGTCCACCTTCGACAGGTAGGCCGCATCCCATGCCGGCTCGGGCTTGCCGCCGACCGTGAGGCTGAACGTCTGTCCAGGGCCGAGCGGACCGTCGGGGTACTTGCCGATCGGCGGCCGCGGCTTGAAGCAGAGGCCTCGCGCCATGTAGACCTTGCCGATGCCACCGTCGGCGAGGAACTGCATCGCCTGGCGCACCGCGGGGCGGCTGCGGTTCATCGTGCCGACCTGGACGATCTTGCCGAACTTCTTCTGCGCCTCGACTTCCTGCCGGCCTTCCCACACGGAGTAAGAGGAGGGCTTCTCCACGTAGACGTGCTTGCCCGCCTCCAGCGCCATCACCGTCATGAGCGCATGCCAGTGATTTGGCGTGGCGATGACCACGGCATCAACGTCCTTGTCGTCGAGGACGCGACGGAAGTCCTGCACGAAGGTGGGCTTGAACGTGGGCACGTCGGCGAGCGCCTTGTCGTTGACGCGCTCGGCCTCGAGATTGAGGTCGATGTCGGCCAGCGTCTTGATCTCGACGTTCTTCAGCTTCGCGAACCCGCGCTTGAGCGAGTTTCCCTGCCCGCGCACGCCGATGCTCGCAACCACGAGCCGATCATTGGCCCCCTGGATGCGCGCCGCGGCCTGCGCCGTCGAGGGGAGGAAGTGGCTGCCAGCCGCTACCACCGCGCCGGTCACGCCGAGTCGGGACGCGAACTCGCGTCGCGACATGCCCTTGCCTGCCTGTTGATCTGCCACTCTGGCCTCCGTGCGGGCACGCTTCTCCAGCGTCGTCCCGAATGCTGAATTAGAAGGGTGAAGTCTACCACTGGTAGGACCAGTGGCAGGCGCGGACCGGCGGCCGCCGCCGCCCCCGGCGCAAGGGACGGGGGCTCACCTCGCCATCTGCCACTCGCGGACCGCATCGATGGGCCACAGCAGCATCAGCACGTTCAGCGTCAGGTTGTCGCGAACGAGGTAGCCGACGACAAGTTCCATGGCGACCGCGCCGATGATCACCAGCCACACGGGGAGCCGCGCTGCGAGCACGAACCCGACCAGCATGGCGCCGATGTCGCTGAGCGAGTTCACCACGCTGTCGCCGTAGTAGTCGAGCGCGATGGTCGCCTCGCGGTAGCGGTTGATCACCACGTCCGTGTTCTCGACGATCTCCCACGTGCCCTCGAGCAGCACCGCGGCGGCCAGCCGCAGCCCGATGGGCGCTCCGCGTGCCGCCAGCCAGGCCAGGCCGTAGAACACGAAGCCATGGATGACGTGCGAGAACGTGTACCAATCGGCGAGGTGCTGCGAGTTGCCCGCGCTCATCACCTCCCCGTGCCATAGGGACACGTACCCGCATCGGCAGATTGGCACGCGGCCCATGAAGAGGAGCACGAGTCCCGCTGCCGCCGTCAGCGCGCCGGCCGCCGCGATCGTGCGCGGGCTGCCAAGGGTGGCAAACGAGTCACGCCAGCGTCGGAAGTCCGCCATCGGCTGTGGATGCTACCGGAGATGGGCGCCGTGGGGGCGCGGAGACGGACGCCTGAGCGAGGCGTCCTTGTCAGTCCTGGCGCCAGAACGAGCGTCGGAGCCGACAGCCGGACGGCGTCCCTGTACACTGTCCTGTGCCGTTCTCACACCTCGGGCTGCATCCCAGCCTCACACGCGCTCTCAAGGAACTCGGGTTCACCCGACCCACGCCCATCCAGTCCGACGCCATTCCGCCCGCCCTCGCCGGGCGTGACGTGCTCGCCTGCGCCGCGACGGGCAGCGGGAAGACCGCCGCGTTCCTCCTCCCCATCCTCACGCGCCTCATGGACGCGCCGCGCGGCACCACCCGTGTGCTGGTGCTGACGCCCACGCGCGAACTCGCGGCGCAGATTCTGGAGGACCTCGACAGCTTCGCGGTGCACACGCCGATCAGCGGGGCGGCGGTGTTCGGCGGCGTCGGCATGGGCCCGCAGGAGCGCGCATTCCGCCGCGGTGTGGACGTGCTGATCGCCACGCCCGGACGCCTGCTGGATCACTTCCGCATGCCGTACGCCAGGCTCGAGGGTCTCGAGTACCTCGTGCTCGACGAGGCCGACCGGATGCTCGACATGGGGTTCCTGCCCGACATCAAGCGCGTGCTCGGGCACCTTCCCCCGAAGCGGCAGACCTTGTTCTTCAGTGCGACGATGCCGGCGCCGATCGTGAAGTTGACGAGCGAGTTGCTGGACAATCCGGCCACGTTCAACCTGGCCCGGCAGGCGGCGCCTGCGGTCGGCATCACGCAGGCGGTCTATCCGGTCCCCCTCGACCTGAAGCCGCAGTTGCTGGCAGCGTTGCTCACGCGCGGCGTGATGACGCAGGCGCTCATCTTCACCCGGACCAAGCACCGCGCCGACCGGCTCACCGCGTTCCTCGAGAAGCAGGGCATCAAGGCCGCACGCATCCACGGCAACCGTTCGCAGGCGCAGCGCACGCTGGCGCTGGCCGGCTTCAAGAGCGGCGAGTTCCCGGTGCTCGTCGCCACCGACATCGCCGCCCGCGGCATCGACGTCAGCGAGCTCGGTCACGTGGTGAACTTCGACGTGCCCGTCGCCGCGGAGGACTACATCCATCGCGTCGGCCGGACTGGTCGGGCGGAAGCCACCGGCGAGGCGTTCACGCTGGTGTCGCCGCCCGAGGAAGACGAGTGGCGTCACATCGAGAAGGCGATCGGCAAGCGTCTGCCTCGGGTGCAGCTGCCGGACTTCGACTACACGGCGAGGGCGGATGCGCGGCTCGAGATCCCCATCGCCGAGCGAATCGCGGCCATCCGGAAGCGCAAGGCCGAGGAACGTGCGCGGGCGCAGGCGAAGGCGGAGGCGCGCGCGGCGCGGCTGCCGGGCAGCGTCCGCGGGAGCGCGACCGGCCCGGTGGTGCGC
>JAEZCY010000136.1 GCA_023429845.1 Acidobacteriota bacterium | reverse complement strand
AGAAGCAGCGGCAGGCCCGCAAGCACCAGAAGACCATCGAGGTGAAGGAAGTCAAGTTCCGCCCGAAGGTCGACCTGCACGATTACGACTTCAAGAAGCGCAACATCCAGCGCTTCCTGCACGAGGGTGACAAGGTCAAGGCCGTGGTGTTCTTCCGCGGTCGCGAGATTGCCCACCCGGAGATCGGGCGCCGGATTCTCGAGCGGTTGATTGGCGAGCTGAACGAGATCGCCATCGCCGAGAACATGCCGCGCATGGAAGGCAACACCATGCACGTCATCCTGTCGGGGCGGCCCGGGATCAAGAAGGTCGAGAAGCCATCCAAGCCGGAGCGCGAGCCGCGGCCCGAGGTGGACGACGACGATGACGCCGAGATGACGGCGGAAGAACTCGCGGCGGCGGCCAAGGCCGTAGCCGAGGAGACGGCAGGCGCGGAGAAGCCGGCCGAATGAAGTGAGGGGTCGGCTCGCGGAGCCGCCCTCTTGTCAACGACACGAACGACCGAGTCAGATCATGCCGAAACTCAAGACCCACAAGGGCGCCTCGAAGCGGTTCAAGCGCACCGCCTCTGGCAAGTTCCTGCGCGGCAGCGCCTTCAAGCGGCACATCCTGACGAGCAAGACCACCAAGCGCAAGCGCGCGCTGCGTGGCACCACGCTCGTCTCGACCCAGGATCAGGCCAAGCTGGAGCTGATGCTGCCGTACAAGTAGAAGGAACCGTGTCATTGGAAATTTCACATTCCAAATTTCCAATTGAACGTGTCCCCATGAGCGGCCCGGGTCCCGAAGTCGGGTGAACCCGCCCCGAGGCTGCGGAGAGAGCAATGCCGAGAGTCAAGCGTGGCACGGTGCGCCGTGCGAAGCGCGAGAAGTTGTTGACCCTTGCCAAGGGGTACTACGCCAACAAGAGCAAGCTGTACCGCTTTGCCAAGGAGGCCGTGGACCGCGCGCTCAAGAGCGCGTTCGTCGGCCGTCGTCGCAAGAAGCGTGACTTCCGCCGCCTGTGGATCGTCCGCATCAACGCCGCAGCCCGCCAGCAGGGCCTCAGCTACTCGAAGTTCATCGCCGGCCTCAATCGCGCCGGCGTGACCGTGGATCGCAAGATGCTGGCCGAACTGGCCGTGAACGAGCCGGCTGCCTTTGCCGCACTCGCCACGCGCGCCAAGGACGCCCTCAAGCCTCAGACGGCATGAGGGCACGTGCAATGGGAAATTGGCAATCTGAAATTTGAAATTTCCAATTGCGCGTGTTTGTCCGGAGGGGGCCCGCCACGTCGGCGCGCCCCCTTTTTCGTGCCTGCCACTCGTTGACCGCACGATTGAACATTTCGCATTTCCGATTTCAAATTGACGTCGCTCATGCCTGACCCCGCCACTTCCGTCTCGCACCTGCGCGCCGAGTTCGACGCCGCGCTGGCCGCCGTCGCCACGGCCGCCGACCTGCAAACGCTGCGGGACCGGTTCCTCAGCCGCAAGCACGGATTGGTCACCGCGCTCTATGGCGAGATTGCGAAAGCACCAGCGGACAGAAAGCGCGAGATTGGTCGCCTCGCCAACGAGTTGAAGCAGGCCGTGGAGGCGGGGCTCGACGCTCGCAAGGCGGCCCTGGACGCGGGAGCCACGCGCCCCGCCGGCCCCGACATGACGCTCTCCCCTCGGCCGCTCCCGGCGGGCTCTCGTCATCCGCTGAACGCCATGCGCGAACGCATCGAGCGCATCTTCGTGCGCATGGGCTACGAGGTCCTGGACGGCCCCGAGGCCGAGGACGACTGGCACTGCTTCGAGGCGCTCAACATGCCGGCGGACCATCCGGCACGCGACGCGCAGGACACGCTGTACCTCGCCGAGCCGTTCGTGCAGGGCGCGCGCGTCACCGGCGAGCCGGGCCCTGACGGCGTCGTCCGGCCTGCGACGCTGCTGCGCACCCACACGTCAGCGATGCAGATCCGGTACATGGAACGGAATGGGCCGCCGATCCGCATCATCTCGCCCGGCCGCGTGTATCGCCGCGACAACCTCGATCTCACGCACACACCGATGTTCCAGCAGGTGGAGGCGCTCGTGGTCGGTGAGCAGGTGACCATGGCCGACCTCAAGGGCACGCTGCTCGGGTTCGCGCGCGAGTTCTTCGATCCGAAGACGCCGATCATGTTCAAGCCGTCCTTCTTCCCCTACACGGAACCGAGCGCCGAGGTGTTCGTCGGCTGTCAGTCGTGCTTCGGGTCGGGCTGCCCGATGTGCAAGCGCACCGGGTGGATCGAGATCGGCGGCAGCGGCATGGTGCATCCTTCCGTGTTCGAAGCCGTCGGCATCGACCCCGAGCGCTACACCGGGTTCGCGTTCGGCATGGGCATCGAACGCCTGGCGCTGCTCGCCCATCGCGTGGATGACATCCGCGCGTTCTACGAGAACGACCTGCGGTTCCTGGAGCAATTCGCGTCGTGAAGATCCTCGTCTCGTGGTTGAAGGAGTACGTCGACGTCCCGGTGACCGTCGAACAGCTGGCCGCGGACCTGACGATGCGCGGCTTCGAGGTCGCGTCGATCGACCCGGTCGAGGGACGTCCCGGTGATGCAGTGATCGACTTCGAGATCACGGCGAATCGCCCAGACTGCCTCAGCGTAGTCGGCATGGCGCGCGAAGCCGCGGTGAAGTACGGTCAGCCGCTTCGCCTGCCCGTCCCGGCGTTCCGGGATGCGGCGCCCGGAACCGCGCCGGCGCATCCGCAACCGGCCCGTGACGCCGCGGGCTCGGACGATCTGCGCGTCAGCGTGGAGCGTGCCGATCTGTGTCCGCTGTACTGCACAGCGCTGATGGACGTGACGGTCGGCCCCTCCCCCGCATGGCTCGCCGAGCGGCTGTCGCTGAGCGGCGTCCGCCCGATCAACAACATCGTGGACGTCACCAACTACGTCCTGCTCGAACTGAACCAACCGCTGCACGCCTTCGACTACGCGACGATCGCGGCGCAGCACCTCAGGGTGCGGACGGCGCACCCCGGAGAGCGCCTCGTCACCCTCGATGGCGTCGAGCGGACGCTCGCGGACGACATGCTGGTCATCGCCGATGACACCCGCGCGCAGGCCGTCGCCGGCGTGATGGGCGGCGCCGCGACCGAGATCGGCCCCGGCACCAGGACGATCGCGCTCGAGAGCGCGTACTTCGAGCCCGCGCAGGTGCGTCGGACGCGCCGGCGGTTGAACCTGTCCACGGAGGCGTCCTATCGGTTCGAGCGGGGGACGGACCCGTCGATGCCGCCGCGCGCCCTCGCGCGCGCCGTGCAACTGCTCACGGAGATCGGCGCCGGCACCGTACGGCCCGGCGGCACGGTGGTCAGCGCCTTGGCCGCTGCGCCGCGAACCGTGCGCCTTCGCTGGCCGCGCATCGCCCGGGTGCTCGGGATGGAGGTCCCCGTCGAGGAGGTCGAGACCATCCTGACGTCGCTCGGATTCGGCATCGACCGAGACGACGCCCTGGCTGATGCGGGGGGTTTAGACGCCGCTCACGGCGCGGAGACGGACGTCTCGGCGAGACGTCCCTCCCAGTTCCAGGTGCAGTGGGCGGTGGGCGTGCCCGGATGGCGTGGCGACGTGACGCGCGAAGAGGACCTGATCGAGGAGGTCGCGCGCTGCGCCGGCTACGACCGGCTGCCGGCCACCTTCCCGCCGCTCGCCGCACCGCCACCGCGAACCGCGCCGCGATTGCTGCGCGATGCGCGGGTGCGCGAGATGCTCGTCGGCGCGGGGTTTGCCGAGGCCGTGACGTTCACGTTCATCGAGAAGCAGGCGGCCGCGCCGTTCGACGAGTCGTTCATCGCGATCGCGAACCCGCTGTCGGAGCTGTTCGCGGTGTTGCGGCCGTCGTTGCTGCCGGGCGTGGTCGACGCGGTGTCGCACAATCGACGGCGTGAACAGCACGACATCCGGCTGTTCGAGATCGGCACCCGCTTCACGAAGGCGGACGGCGAGACGCGCAGCGTGGCTGTGGCCTGGACCGGCGCCGCCGTGCCGGAGCACTGGAGCGGCGGCGGACGGTCCGTGGACGCGTACGACATGCTCGGCGTCGTCGCCCGCGTGGCTGCGACCCTGCGCGTGTCGATCGAGATCGAGACAGCCGACCACGCCGCGCTCGCCTCGGGCCGGGCGGCGCGTCTGGTGCGCGTCGCTGGCGACGGCGCACGCGTTGCCGTCGGCTGGGTTGGCCAACTCGCTCCGACGTTGGCCGACGCACGCGGGATACCTGCCGGCGATCCCGTGATGGTCGCCGAAATCGACCTCGACCTGGCCGCGCCCGACTACGACCCCGATCGCCAGGTGGTCATGGCGCCGCTGCCGCGCTATCCCTCCGTGGTGCGCGATGTGTCGATCGTCGTTGCGGCTGACTTGCCGGCTGCCAGTGTTCGTGGCACGATTCACGCGTCTGCACCGCCGACGCTGGTGGCGGTGCGCGAATTCGATCGCTATCAGGGCAAGTCGCTGCCGGAAGGAACGGTGAGTCTCTCGCTGAGGCTGACGTTCCGAGCCCCCGATCGCACGCTGACGGACGCGGAGGTGCATGCTGCCACCGACGCGATACTCGCGGCACTGACGGCCGAGCACGGCGCCACCCTGCGCACGTAACGAAGGCACGCGAGGGCGTGTCATGGAGTGGTCACATGAGCAATGCCGTGCCTGCCGTAGACCTCGGGGTCGTAGAGCGCCTCGACGAGAAGATTCGCCAGTTGGTGACGCTCGTCGAGCGGAGCCGCACCGAGGCCGCCAAGCTCCGAGCCGACAACGAGCGGCTGAACAAGGACGTGGACGCACTGCAGGCGCAGTTGGTGGATGCCGAGGGCGTGGCCGCCGAACTGCACGCACTGCGAGAGGAACGCGACCAGGTACGCGCACGCGTCGGCGACATGCTGGCGCAGCTCGACGCACTGCAGATGTGATGTGTTCGTGAACCATCCCCATCCCGCGGACGACGGCGAGACGCCGCTCGGCGACCAGACGCCACCCAACCACGTGGTGCTGGTCGACATCCAGGGGCTGCGTTATCCGATTCGCAGCGCCCTGGATCCGGCGTACGTCCACAAGCTCGCCCGCCACGTGGACCGCACCATGGAGTCGGCGTCCACGGCGATTCCCATCGGCGAGTCCACCAAGCTCGCCGTGCTCGCCGCGCTCAACATCGCCGACGAGTGCTTCCGCGGCCGGGATGAGGAGGCGCGCGTCGCCGCCGAACTCGTTGACAGGGCGAGCGAACTCGAGCGCCTGATCGATGCCGTGCTGCAGAAGCACGGCTGACCACCATCCGCGCGACGCGCACGCGCTTCAGACCCCCCGGAACGAGCCAGTCGCGGCGCCTCGCCGGAGGCGTCGAACCGACGCGGCCTGCGTGTTACTATCGGGGAGCCTGCGTTGTACGTGATGGGTAGAGGCTCGCTTGAGCCGATGTTCTTTACCCCAAGCGAATCGCGACGGCCGCGTGGTGTGCATGCCTCCGC
>JAEZCY010000118.1 GCA_023429845.1 Acidobacteriota bacterium | reverse complement strand
TTGGTGATCGCCGCCGTGGTCGTCGTCTTGCCGTGGTCGATGTGGCCGATCGTCCCGATGTTGACGTGCGGCTTCGAACGATCGAACTTCTCTTTGCCCATTGCGACTGCTCTCCGGTTCTACGGGTGCTGCTTCACGTTGGTAGGGACGCGGCCTGGCGTCCAACTGTCACCGCCTCGCGGTGTCGGCAGGCTCGGGGAGCCAGCCCTACCAGGTGGGGCGGCGTTCTCCGAACGCGCCCCTACTGCTTGGTGCCCTGCATGCGCGCGATGACCTCGTCGGCGACGTGGCCCGGCGCCTGTTCGTACCGGTCGAAGTGCATCGAGTACGTGGCGCGACCCTGGGTGCGCGAGCGCAGGTCGGTGGCGTAGCCGAACATCTCCGACAGCGGCACGCGCGAGCTGACGATCTGCGTGCCCCCGAGGTCGTCCTGCGACTGGATGTGGCCGCGGCGGCTGGCGATGTCGCCCATGATGTCGCCCAGGTACTCCTTGGGCACCACCACCTCGACGCGCATCACCGGTTCGAGCAGCACCGGACGAGCCTTCTTGGCTGCGTCCTTGAAGGCCATCGATCCGGCGATCTTGAACGCCATTTCGTTGGAGTCCACGTCGTGGTACGAGCCGTCGTACAGCTCGATGCCCACGTCGTCGATCGGGAAGCCCGCGAGCACACCGGTCGTGAGGGCTTCCTTGATGCCCTCGTCGATCGGCTTGATGAACTCCCGGGGAATCGTGCCGCCGACGATCTTGTTCTCGAACAGGTAGCCCTCGCCGGGCTGGCGCGGAATCAGCCGCACCTTGGCGTGCCCGTACTGGCCGCGGCCACCCGTCTGGCGCACGTACCGGCCCTCGCCCTCGGCAGCCATCGTGAGGGTTTCCTTGTACGCAACCTGCGGACGTCCGACGTTGGCTTCGACGTTGAACTCGCGCTTCAGCCGGTCGACGATGATCTCGAGGTGCAGTTCGCCCATGCCCTCGATCACGGTCTGGCCCGTCTGCTGGTCCGACTTCACCCGGAAGGTCGGATCTTCGGCCATCAGCTTGCCGAGGCCGGTCCCGAGCTTCTCCTGGTCGCTCTTGCTCTTGGGCTCGATCGCGAGCGAGATCACCGGTTCCGGGAAGTCCATCGACTCCAGGATGACCGGGGCCTTCTCGTCGCAGATCGTGTCGCCGGTCATCACGGACTTCAGCCCGACGGCTGCCGCGATGTCGCCGGCGTAGACCTCCTTGATTTCCTCACGCTTGTTGGCGTGCATCTTCAGGAGGCGCCCGATCCGCTCGGTCTTGCCCTTGGTGCTGTTGAGCACCGTGGAGCCCGACGTCATCACCCCGGAGTACACGCGGATGAAGGTGAGCTGGCCGACGAACGGGTCGGTCATGATCTTGAACGCGAGGGCCGAGAACGGCGCCTTGTCGTCGGCGGCGCGGTCGATCGTCTCCTCGGCGTTGTCCACCGACACGCCGGTGATCGACGGGATGTCCAGCGGCGACGGCAGGTAGTCGACGACGGCGTCGAGCAGCGGCTGCACGCCCTTGTTCTTGAAGGCCGAGCCGCAGACGACCGGCACGAACGGGGCCTGGCCGCCGTGGTGCACGGAGTCGTTCACCCGCTTGCGGAGCGCGAGCTTGATCTCGGCCTCGGAGATCTCCTCGCCACCGAGATACTTCTCGAGCAGCGCATCGTCGGCTTCGCTGACCTTCTCGAGCAACTGCTCGCGGTACGCCGCCGCCTGATCCTGCAGATCGGCAGGGATGTCCTCGAGGACGTAGTCGGCGCCCATCGTCTCGTCCTTGTAGACGACGGCCTTCATGCGGACGACGTCGACGATGCCGCGGAAGCGGTCCTCGGTGCCGATCGGGAAGGCGAGCACGCAGGGGTTACCCTGCAGGCGCGACTTGATCTGCTCGACCGTGCGCTCGAAGTTCGCGCCGATGCGGTCCATCTTGTTCACGAAGCAGATGCGGGGCACGTGGTACTTGTCGGCCTGCCGCCACACCGTCTCGGTCTGCGATTCGACGCCCGCCACCGAGTCGAACACCGCCACCGCGCCGTCCAGGACGCGCAGCGACCGCTCCACCTCGGCCGTGAAGTCCACGTGGCCGGGGGTGTCGATGATGTTGATGCGGTGCTCGCGCCAGAAGCACGTGGTCGCCGCCGACGTGATCGTGATGCCCCGCTCCTGCTCCTGCTCCATCCAGTCCATCGTCGCGGTGCCTTCGTGCACCTCGCCGATCTTGTAGGTGATGCCGGTATAGAAGAGGATGCGCTCGGTCGTCGTCGTCTTGCCGGCATCGATGTGCGCCATGATGCCGATGTTGCGCGTGCGACCTAGAGGTACCTGACGAGCCATGGATCGAATACTCGAAACGGGGAATCTGAAATTGGAAATTTGAAAGTGCGACTTTCGAATTCCCCTGCGGTCTTACCAGCGATAGTGAGCGAAGGCCTTGTTGGCCTCGGCCATGCGGTGCGTGTCTTCACGCTTCTTCACGGCCCCACCCCGCATGTTGCTCGCGTCGAGCAGTTCGTTGGCGAGCTTCTCTTCCATCGTCTTGCCGTCGCCGCGCGACCGCGAGTAGCTCACGATCCAGCGGATCGCCAGCGACAGGCGGCGGTTGACGTTGACCTCGATGGGCACCTGATAGTTGGACCCGCCGACACGCCGCGACTTCACTTCGAGGCTCGGCTTGGTGTTGTCGATGGCCTTCTTGAAGACCTTGAGGGGCTCCTCGCCGGTCTTCTCCTGGATCATCTCGAAGCTCTTGTAGAGAATCCGCTCGGCGGTGCTCCGCTTGCCGTCGCTCATCACCGACCCGATGAACTTGGTCACCAGGGCGCTGTTGTAGATCGGGTCCGGCGTGACTTCGCGCTTGGCAACTACTCGTCTGCGTGGCATCTCAGAATCGCTCCTGCTACGACTTCGGCCGCTTGGCGCCGTACTTGGACCGGCCCTGCCGGCGGTTCGCGACGCCCGTGGCGTCCAGCGTGCCCCGCACGACGTGGTAGCGCACACCCGGGAGGTCCTTCACACGACCACCACGGATCAGCACCAGCGAGTGCTCCTGCAGGTTGTGACCGACACCCGGGATGTAGGTCGTCACCTCGATCTTGTTCGTCAGCCGCACGCGCGCGACCTTGCGGAGCGCCGAGTTCGGCTTCTTGGGCGTCTGGGTGAACACGCGGACGCAGACGCCGCGCTTCTGCGGGCTCTCCTGCAACGCGGGGCTCTTGGTCTTGTCGATGACCGCCTCGCGGCCCTTCCGAACAAGCTGACTGATAGTCGGCACAGTGACTCCACCTGCACGCATCACCGGGATGACCGACGTTCGAGGCCGGCCGCCCGACAGACACGCATCCGGACACGCCTCGTCAGACGTGTCCGATTAGACCTGCCCGCCTTCGCGGCGCTCACGCGCCGCTTCGACGAGGTCCCGGGCCTTGAAGCCGGCACTGCCGGCCTGGTACCCGGGAACGGGTACCCTACGAATTCGAAGTTGCGTCGCGGTCGACCCAGTGGGTGTTCCGCTCGGATGTGCCCGCCAATCCCCGCAGCACTCCTGCATGTCGCAGGCGCCGCGCCCGGGATCCGGGCCCCACTTCGCGTGGCTCGGGGTCAGATAGGGTGTCCTGCCCCCGACAAAACCTTGCGAGCCTATCACGGCGGGAGCGCGTTGTGCAACCCCGACGCCGTCTCCCGTGCCCGGCCTTGCGGCGTGCGGCAGGGTGCTCGCGGCGAAAGGGCATCATAGCATACGGCGCGCCCCCCGCAATTGCCAACGGTCCCTCATTGCGCGCCACGTCCAACGGTCGGCTCGACGATGACGGTCTCGAAGCCCGCCGGCGCCACCTCGAGTAAATGACGCCCTGACTCGGTCTCGCGCACCGTCCACGGTTCGTAGGCCAGCATCCGGGGCGCCTGGAGCGTCGAGAGGCCCAGCAGCGCCAGGAGCGCGGCCGCCGTCGTCGCCGCCCAGCGTGGCCGGCCCCGGCCGCAGGCGAGGAGCAGCGCCCAGCCGACACAGACGGTGGGCACGAACAGGTAGCGCGCGCCGTCGCCGAGGTGCCGCAGACAGAAGCCCGTCTGATGCACCCGCATGACACCCAACACCCATACCGCCCCGGCAAAACCCAGCAACAGGCCGCCAACCGCCCGATCGCGCGTGAATGCCACCGCCGCCAGGATGCCGCCACCGACGGCAAAGGCCGCGAGCCACTCGGAGCGGCTCAGCGGATGGGCCGCATGCATCGGCAGGAACGCCCCGAGCAGGAAGTCCGCCCAGAAGAGCTCGATCCAGTGCGTGTCCACCCAGGTGGGGCTCGGCACGTCCGACGCGCGCATGGCAACGACCTGGATGGCGACGGCCACGCACCAGACGAGGCCGGCCAGCGTCAGCGACCGCCGCAGCGCGACGCCCAGAAGACCGAGCGGCAGCAGCAGCACGGCGAACGGCCCGGTGAGAGCGAGCACGAACAACACCGGCAGGATCGAGCGCGGCATGCGTCCCCACCAGAACGCGTCGAGGCAGAGCGCCACCAGCGTGGGCGCGACGACCCACTGGAAGTTCGTGATCGTCAGGTACACCTCGCCCGAATGGGGAATGGCCAGCGGCAGCACGCTCATCGCGGCGGCGGTCGCCGGCCGGTCGGCACAGACGGTGCGCCGCAGGGCACCGTACGTCACCGCGGTGCACCCGACGGTCAGGACGAAGGTCGCCCACACGTAGGCATACGGGGCCAGCGCCACCGGCGTCGTCTCGGCGAGCGCCCAGGCGAGCAGCCGTGGCACGAGGACGACGTACCCGCCCCACAGGTCGAGCAGCGCTGGCGCGCCAACCTCGATCGCGCCCTTCATGAAGACGAGTGCGTCTTCGGCCCAGAGGAAACCGTCCCGCAGGCGCACATGGCCGCGCCACACCAGGAGCACCGCCGCTATCAGCGCGGTTCCGACCGCGCCTCGCCATGAGCCTGCGCCGGGCTCGGCCTGCGACTCGAACACCTCTGCCGCCAGCCGGCGGCCGACAGACGCGATCACCGTCGGCTACTGTCCCGCACGGAACGCGTCTGGTGCCACGTGCGGATTGACCTCGACGCTCGTGACGGTGACCTTGTGCGTAGTGGCGCCCGCGACCGAGGACGCATGGACATGGGGCACCGAGAGTTCGCCCTCCCGCCGGTAGTCGCCGTACGTGGTCAACACCTCCGCCGGCGCGCCCGTGGGCCCGGTGCCACGGGCGAGCACGCTGCGGATCTGCCCGCTGGCGGGATCGATGCCGAGCGTCATGACGTCGCCGTCCACCTCGACGCGCACGAGGGCAACGACGGTGTCATCCACCTTGCCCTCGCCTGTCGCGGCGGCCGTGAACGTCGGGTGCGAGCGCCGCTGCAACAAGAAGATGGGGGCGCGCTGCAACTGCTCGATCGTGCGTGTGCGTTGGCTGTCGGGCAGCGGACGGTCGGCGCCCTGCGGACCACTCACGGTGGCCGATGCGCCAGCGATCACCATCGTCATCGGCCCCAGCGGCGTCGTCATCTCCTGGCGCACCTTGTCGGGCGGCGCGACCAGCAGCGTGGACTGCAGTTCCATCTCGCCCTGCGGCGTCGTCACGGTGACCGCACTCGTCTCGCGATACGTCTTCACGCCGTCGACGACGGCCGCGCCCCCCATCGCGCTCACGGCCTTGTCCACGAGCGCGCGCCCCGCTGATACCGAGGCCGGCGTGGCAGCGGCCGCCGCCGCTGGCGCCGCGGCCGAGGGAGGTTCCGCAATGGTGATGTCGAGGGTCGTCACCGTGCCAAACGTGCTCAGGGGTTCGTCGCGGCCCTCCACCGGACCGACGACGAGAATGGCAAAGCGTTCGGGGGTGATGTACTGGGCGGCGACGCGGGCGATGTCGGCCGCCGACGCCTTGTCGATGCCGGCGCGATACCGCTCGAGCCAGTCAGTGGGCATGCCGTAGTACTCGTACGTCGCCTGCTGCGCCAGCACCTGCTCCGACGTCGCCGAATTGAAGACGAAGGAGTTCAGGATCGACTGCTTGGCCCTGTCGATCTCGGCCTGCGTCGGCGGCTCACTGATGATGCGCCGCGCCTCGCCGATCAGCGTCCGGATCGTCTCGGCCGTGGTCGCCGTCTTCGTGCTCGTGCTCATCGCAAACGGCGCCACGCGCGTGAAGCTGCTGCCCACGGCACCTCCGACCGAATACGCAAGCCCCTTCTCGGTCCGCACCGTGGAGAACAGCCGTGAGGTGAACGAACCGCTCAGTACCTCGTTGAGCACCTGCACGGGGTAGTAATCGGGGTGCGTGCTCTTCAGAGCGCCCATGTGGCCGATGCGGATCGACGACTGCGCGACGTCGGGCTTGACCACCTCGTAGACCCCGGTTGCCGACTGGGGACGCGGCTCGGGAAACGTCACGCTTCGCTTCGGCCCTCGAGCCCAGTCGCCGAACACCTTCGTCACGGCAGCCAGCGCCTCGGCCTGCGTGATGTCGCCATGGACGGCGATGATCGTCTGGTCCGGATGGAGATACGTCGTGTGCCAGGCGACGAGATCGTCGCGCGCGATTGCCCGCAGCGTCTCGTAGGTGACCGTGCGCGCGAACGGCGAATCCGCCCCGTACATCAGCTCGCGGAACTCGCGGCTGGCAATGCCATTCGCGTCGTCGTTCTGCCTGGCAATGCCGGCTTCGATGCCACGCCGGGCGACCTCCAGACGCGACGGATCGAAGCGGGGCTGCCGGAGCACGTCGGAGAACACCTGCAGCACCTCGGCGAAGTCCTGCTTCAGCACGCTCATCCCAGCCGACCCCGCATCGTCGCCAATGCTCGTCTCGATGGATGCGGCGCGGCCTTCGAGGTAGCGGTCCAGCGCCTCCGGCGTGAGCGCTGTGGTGCCGCCGCTGCGCATCTGCGATCCGGTCAGGCTCGCCAGACCCGTCTTCTCCGCGGGTTCCAGCAGTGAGCCGGTACGGAACCGCGCCGACACGCTGACGAGCGGCAGTTCGTGGTCTTCCATCACGAGCACGACCAGGCCGTTGGGCAGCACCGTACGCGTGGGCTTGGGCAGCGAGAAGGCCGGGAGCGGCGGATACGTGAGCTGATCGATCGTCGCCACCTGGGCCGACGACGCCGCCGGGAGGATCGACTGCAACGCCAGCACGGCGCAGGCGATGGGCAGGGCTCTGCGGTTCATCGTGCACCCTCCGGCGTCGGCGAAGACGGTGGCGCGGCCTCCGTCTCGAGTCGTGCAACCGTGCGATTGCCGTCGCGGAACAACTCGGTGGCCACTCGCCTGATGTCGGCCTTGGTCACCGCCTCCATCTTCTGCACGTACGTGAACAACTCGCGCCAGTCACCTGTGAGCGTGTGATAGGTGACCAGCTGCGATGCGAGCCCGCTGTTGCTGTCGAGCGACCGGATGAGGTCGGCCTTGGCGCGTGTCTTGAACCGATCGAGTTCTTCGTCACTGACATCGTCGGTCGTCATGCGCTGCAGTTCTGCACGCAAGGCCGTGGCGACGGTGTCGTTGCTCACACCGCGCGCAGGCACGGCCAGGGCGATGAACAGATGTGGATACTTGACGCCCGGCAACCCGCCGCCGACCTGCGCCTGCACGGCGACCTTCTGCTTCTCGACGAGCGACGTGTACAGGCGCGACGTGCGGCCCCGTCCGAGGATCTCGGCAACGGCGTCGTAGGCGGGCTCGTCGGGATGTGTTGCCGCCGGCTTGTGGTACGCCTCGATGTAGAAGGGTTGCGCCTTCTCGCGCAAGGTCACCGCGAGTTCTGCCTGCTGCGGCGGCTCGAGCGTGCGCAGCGGCGCCGGCTTGGGTCCCTTGGGCAGCCGTCCGAAGTACTTGTCGATGATCGGAATGATCTCGGCCGCCTTCACGTTGCCGACGATCGCGGTGACCATGTTCGACGGCACGTAGTACTCGCGGAAGAACTGCTCCGCATCGGTCATCGTGAAGCGCTGGAGATCGCTCATGTAGCCGACGGTGGGCTGCTTGTAGGGGTGGGCGAGGAATGCCGTCGCCAGCAGGCGTTCCACGAGTCTGCCGATCGGTTGACTCTCGGTGCGCTGACGACGCTCCTCCATCACCACGTCGCGTTCCTTGTAGAACTCGCGGAACACCGGGTGCAGGAAGCGCTCCGACTCGAGATAGGCGAAGAGCTCGAACTTGTTGGTCGGCAGTGAGTAGTAGTAGGTGGTCGCCTCCGCGCTGGTGCTCGCGTTCAGCCCGACTCCCCCTTCGCGCGACACCGCCTCGTCGAAGGCGTTGGGCACCACGAAGGCCTGCGCCGCCGCCTGCTTCTCCCTGAATGTCGCGTGGAGCCGCTCGATGGCGCCAGGATCGGGGTTGGTCGCCGCGCGGGCCCGCTCGTAGGCCTGGTAGGCGGCCTCGAGTTCCCCGAGCGCGACCTTCTCCTTCTCGTAATCGGTGGTGCCGAGCCGCGGGGTGCCCTTGAACGCCATGTGCTCGAACATGTGCGCCAGGCCGGTGATGCCCGGCACCTCCTGGGCCGACCCGACATCCACACGGGTCGCGAACGAAAAGACCGGTGCGCCGGTCCGTTCGAGTATCAGGAAGGTGTAGCCGTTCTCGAGCGTATGCACCGTCAGGCGCTTCTCGAAGGAGGCAAGGTCCTGGGCGGAGGCCGGAGCACTGACGGCAACCGCCAGGGCAACGACGGCCGCATGGCGCCTTTGCCGGAACCACTGACTCAGCTGCATGTCACGTCTCCTGACGGCCCGGGCCGCCGCCATCGGGTATCGGCTCGCCCGCCGCCGGTCATTATGACGTGGCACGGCGCAGGCGGACGGAGCATGCGCTTGCGTCGCGGGGCGCGTTACAAAAGAATGAGCGTTCCTCTCCGCGTTCGATGGATGTGCTGCCTGCACGCATCAGCCAGTACGAGATCCGCCGTGTCCTCGGCAAGGGCGGCATGGGTATCGTCTACCTGGCGTTCGACCCCGCCCTGCACCGTCAGGTCGCGCTGAAGGTCCTGCGCACCGACAGTGACGACCAGCGCGAGCGCTTCCGGCGCGAGGCGCGGACGGTCGCGCGGCTCCAGCATCCCAACATCGTCGCCATCTACGCGGTCGGCGAACACGACGAGCAGCCGTTCATCGCGATGGAGTACATCGACGGCGAGCCGCTCTCGGAGGGCATCCGGCGGCGGGCGCCGTGGGGGCTGCAACGCAAGCTGATGATGGGCGCCGACCTGTGCGCCGGGCTCGCCTTCGCTCATCGCGCGGGTGTGATCCACCGCGACGTCAAGCCGTCCAACCTGATCGTGGCCAACGGGTCCGGCGCCGTCCGCCTGCTCGACTTCGGCATAGCCCGGGGCGCCGATCCGGCCGGCACCCTTGGCCTGACGATGCACGGCAACATCATCGGGACGCTGAACTACATGTCGCCGGAGCAGATCACCGGGCAGGCGATCGACCACCGGAGCGACGTGTTCGCGGTGGGCCTGGTGCTCTACGAACTGGTCACCTACCGTCAGGCGTTTGCCGGCGACAACCTCGCGACGCTCACCTACCGCATCGTGCACGGGTCGCCGGACCCAATCCGATCAATCGAGCCGGACGCAGACGAGGCGCTGTGCGCCGTCATCGAGCGTGCCATGGCACGCCGCCCCGACGACCGCTACCCTCACCTCGATGCGATGCGGTCGGACCTGCTGCGCATCGCAGCCACGCTCACGCCCGCGAACGCCGCCCGACTGGCTCCCGCGGCAGCGACCGATGCCGATGGGGCGTCGTCGGTGCATCCGCCGATCTGGTCGCACGCGCTCGACGTCACCGCGCCGGCGAGCGGCCCGGTCACGCCGCGGTCGACCGCACGCGTTCCCAACAACCAGTCGCCATTCACGGTCGAGACGACTCCATCCACGGCACGGCCCTGGTGGCCCGCCTTGCTCATGCTGGGCGGACTCGTCGTCGGCGGGGCCGGGGCCTGGTTGGCACTCCGACCCGACGCGGCGCCACCAGCCACCAAGGTGGAGCAGCCGAGCGGTCGGCCCCAAACGCCGTCCGGCTCCGAAGGGCCCGACATCGACAGGCCCCACATCACCAAGGAACTGGAGCTCGCGAAGGCGCCCGACCCGTCAGGCGCGGACCCGGCGAGTGCCGCGGCTGCGCCCGCCGCCTCAGACCCGGCGGCATCGTCGTCGGCCGCTGGCCGCGCACCAGGGCCCGGCGGCATCGCGCGCAGGGTCGACCGACCATCACCGATTCCCGACGGGACTGGCGCCGCTCCAGTCGGCGGGGTGCATTCGGTGTCGGCAGCGCCCCCGGCGGCGTCGAGCGCGGGACCCACTCGCCCGGACGACACGGCTCCCCCCCCGGTGCCCGTACCGACGACGCTGCCGCGCGATGCGGCGGCTGCGGGCGCCGAGACACGCGTCGTGATACCGCCGGTGGCGACGGCGCCAGCGCCCGGACCGTCCGACGACGAGCAGGTGCGAGCCGTGCTCAACCGGTGGGCGCGCGCGTACGCAGCACGCGACGCGCGCGGGGTGGACGAGGTGCAGCCAGGCACGGCGAGCACGCTGGAGCGTCAGTTCGCCGATCTGCGGAGCGTTCAGGTGTCGTTGTCGGCGTGCCGGGTCTCGGTCGAGGGGTCGGCCGCCTCTGCCGAGTGCGGGGAGCAATTCGCGGCGCAAACGAAGTTCGGCGGCGCGTCTGACGTCAGCCGGCAGCGGCACTTCTCGCTGCAGAAGGCCGGCGGCGAGTGGCGCATCACCGGGACGCGCGTGCGGTGACGACCGTGGCCGGAGCGATTTTGCGTAGCCGCCGGGCCTTGCCCGGCGGGTAGCTGCGCGTCGGGCGAGGCCCGACGCCTACGTATCCGGTGACTCGGCTCAGAACGTGTACTCGAAGCCGAGCGTCGTCGTGACCCGGCTGCGGAGCCCGCCCTCGGTCACCGGGACGAGCACGTGCCCCGCGAGCAGGGCACGCGAGCCGACGTTGAGCTTGGCGCCGAACGCCACGAGGCCCAGCGTCAGCGTTCCCGTGCGCGCCTGGAATTCGCGGAACGACGGCGACTCGAGCGCCGGCGTCAGCACCGGCTGGCCCTGGGGCGAATACGGGAAGGTGCGCTCACCCATGTCGAGACGACCCACGTTGCGCAGCGTGCGGCCGACGAAATCGCCGAGCAGCGTCACCCGGTCGCTGACGGCGAATTCCAGCCCCGCGTTGAAGTTCAACTCGTCCGGCGGCGAGTCGGTCGGCAGCAGCGCCGCGGCGAGGTCGGGGTCGTCGCCGATGTACGTCGCAACGTCCGTCTTGCCACTGAAGGTGTACCCCACGTTGAAGTGCTGCGCGAACGAGTCCGTACCCGTCGAGACGACGAGCCCCAGACGGCCCTGCGCGGCGCCTGTGCCCAGCAGGTTGTCCTCGTCGCCGGTAGGCAGACGCAGGTCGAACGTCGCCGCGAGCCCCTGCGCGCCCTGCTGCCGCAGGTTGTACTTGGTGCGCAGCACGATGTCGCCGATGCCGCTCGCGCTGCGGGCATCGGTGAAGGTCTTCTTGGACACGTCGTGCCCGGTCTCGAAGGTGTGCACGTGCGGCTGGAACGCGGTACCGAGCCGAACGATCTCGGCCGCGGCCGACGCCTCCAGGTCCACCCGCGTGAACGGCACCGCGATCGCGACGTCCCAGCGGTCGGTCACGCCGTAGGTGGCAAAGAACGCGGCGGTGTCGGTCGAGGCCCGCAACGACACGCGCACGGTCACCACGTCCGATTCGAAACCCGGGTTCAGCAGGTTGCCGTCGCCGGTCGCCTGCAGTCCCACCTGGGCCGGACAGCAGTCGTTGTGCGGCAGCACGAACTGGATGGCGCCGTTGTCCAGGTCCTCCCCCTCGAAGCTGTCGAACGTCGTCCGCTGGTAAGAGAAGCCGGTCGAGATCCGGCCCTTGCCGACCGTCAGCGTCCGCTCACCGAACGACGGACCGAAGCTGCGCGTGTTGCGGACCGGCAGGCCCGTGCTCTCGTCGGTGCGGAAGGAGAAGGCGCCGCTGGAGTTGCCCAGCGGGAAGGTCGCAAACTGCGTCGCCAGCAGCCGGTTGAAGTTCAGCACCACTTCGGCGGCATCGATGCGGAACGCCTGGCCCGATCGCGGATCCGTGCCCACGTACAGCTCGTTGAGGGGCGTGAAGTGGGCGTCGTGCGGCACGGGGATGCCTGCGTCGAGCCGAATGCCGTTCAGGATGAGGTTGGGTAACAGTCCCGCTACGGAATCAGGTGCCTGAGCTCTCGCCGGCACAACGGACAGCAGGAACAGACCGAGTGCGGTCGTGCAAACGCGCGTGTTCACAGTTTGGATCTCCTCGTTGCTCTGCACAACGACCGGACCGCCGGACTTGAACACACGGCCGCCGTCCCCCGTGGAGGCTGGGGACCCCGGGGCAACACGAAGAAGGGCGGCCCCCTCTGGTGAGAAGGCCGCCCTGATGGTGCCGAGGCGCGTGCGCGCCCCGATACCGCGTACTCCGATGGCTCCCTACTCGACCACCTCGCCGCGCTCGCGATCGAGGAGATCGTCTGCGTCGGACAGGTAGTCGAGGTCGCGCTCCAGATCGACGTCGTCAGGCGACGGCGGCGGCGGAGGCGGCGGGGCGTCCGCCGGGATGTGGATGTGCCGGTACGCCTCGAACCCGGTTCCCGCCGGGATGAGGCGGCCCATCGTGACGTTCTCCTTCAGGCCGCGCAGCGTGTCGACGCGCCCGCTGATGGACGCCTCGGTGAGCACGCGCGTGGTCTCCTGGAAGGAGGCCGCCGAGATGAACGAGTCGGTCGAGAGCGACGCCTTGGTGATGCCGAGCAGCATCGGCCGGCCCTTGGCCGGAACGCCGCCAGCCGTCACCACGCGCTCGTTCTCCTCGATGAACCGGAACCGGTCGGTCACGTCGTCGATCAGGAACTCGGTGTCGCCGACATCCTCGATCTTCACCCACCGCATCATCTGCCGGACGATGGTCTCGATGTGCTTGTCGTTGATGTTGACGCCCTGCAGCCGGTAGACCTCCTGGATCTCGTTGACCAGGTACCGCTGCAGTTCCTTCTCGCCGAGCACCGCGAGGATGTCGTGCGGATTGCTCGGGCCGTCCATCAACTGCTCGCCCGCGCGCACACGGTCGCCGTCCTGGACGTTGACGTGCACGCCGCGCGGCAGGCTGTACTCCCGCGGCTCCCCGCCCTCTTCCTCGGGCACGATCATGACCTTGCGCTGGCCCTTGACGATGCCGCCGATCTTGACGATGCCGTCGATCTCGCTGATGACGGCCGCCGCCTCGCGGGGCTTGCGGGCCTCGAACAACTCCACCACGCGCGGCAGGCCGCCCGTGATGTCCTTGGGCTTCGTGGTCTCGCGCGGGAGCTTCGCGAGCACGGCGCCCGGTGTCACCGCATCGCCGTCCTCCACCATCAGGTGGGCGTGCGACGGGATGTGGTACTTCCGGAGCACCTTGCCGTCGAGGTTACGGATCTCGACGAGCGGCTGCTTCTTCTCGTCGATGCCCTCGATGATGATCCGCCGCGAGAGGCCGGTGACTTCGTCGACCTCCTCGTGCACCGTGACGTCGGCGATGATGTCCTTGAACTTCACCGTCCCGGCCTCCTCCGTGAGGATGGAGAACGTGAACGGGTCCCATTCGAGGAGCACCTGGCCCGGCTCGACCCGCTGGCCGTCGGTCACCCGCAGGCGCGCACCGTAGATCACCTGGTAGTGCTCGACGTCGCGGCCCTTGTCGTCGCGGACGATGACACTGCCGTTGCGGTTCATCACCACGAGGTCGCGCACCCCGCCCTCGACGCCGGTCTCGACGTACGAGAGGTTCTCGAAGCGCACCGTCCCCGCGTGACGCGCCTCCTGCGTCGACTGCTCCGAGATGCGCGACGCCGTACCACCGATGTGGAACGTGCGCATCGTGAGCTGCGTGCCGGGCTCGCCGATCGACTGCGCGGCGACGACGCCCACCGCGAGGCCGAGTTCGACCATGCGGCCGGTCGCCAGGTCGCGGCCGTAGCACTTGGCGCACACGCCGCGCCGGCTGGCGCAGGTCAGCACCGAGCGGATCTTCACCATCTCGATGCCGGCCTCCTGCACCACCGTGGCGAGATCCTCGGTGATCTCGTCGTTGGCGGCGACCAGCACGTCCTTGGTGATCGGGTCGATGACGTCTTCGAGCGCCACACGGCCGATGATGCGGTCGCGCAGCGGCTCGATCGTTTCGCCCGCTTCCACGATCGGACGCGCCTCGATGCCGTCCATCGTGCCGCAGTCGGGCTCGTGGATGATCACGTCCTGCGCCACGTCGCCGAGGCGCCGCGTCAGGTAGCCCGAGTCGGCGGTCTTGAGCGCCGTGTCGGCCAGGCCCTTGCGCGCACCGTGCGTCGAGATGAAGTACTGCAGCACCGTCAGCCCTTCACGGAAGTTCGACGTGATGGGCGTCTCGATGATCTCGCCCGACGGCTTGGCCATGAGGCCGCGCATGCCCGCCAGCTGGCGGATCTGCTGCTTGGAGCCGCGCGCGCCGGAGTCGGCCATGATGTAGACCGGGTTGAACGACTGGCCCGAGCGGTCGCGCTCCTCCATCTCGCCGAACATCTTGTCGGCGATCTTCTCGGTGGCCTCCGACCAGAGGGCGATCACCTTGTTGTAGCGCTCGCCGTTGGTGATGGCGCCTTCCTGGTAGTGCTGCTCCACCTTGATCACCTCGTCGCGGGCGTGCTGCACGAGCGGCGCCTTCTCCGAGGGGATGATCAGGTCGTTGATGCCGATCGACATGCCCGACCGGGTTGCGTAGGTGAAGCCGAGCGTCTTCAGGCTGTCGAGCATCTGCACGGTCTTCTCGAGACCGAAGTGCAGGTAGCAGTACTGCACGGCCTGCTGCAGGCCCTTCTTCTTCAGCAGCCCGTTGACGAACGGCATCTCCGGGGGCAGCGAGCTGTTCCAGATCACGTGGCCGACCGTGGTGTTGATGATGCGGCGCTCGACCTCGACCACCGGCGTGTGCAGCCCGGCCTGGTCGTCGCGGGCGACGGTCAGGTCGATCAGCGGGCCGCTGTAGCGCAGCCGGATCGGCGTCAGCGTCTCGAGTTCCCCGTTCTCGAGCGCCACCACCACGTCGTCGATGTGGGCAAACAGGCGCCCTTCGCCGACGGCACCGGCCTTCGACTTGGTCAGGTAGTAGCAGCCGAGCACGATGTCCTGCGACGGCACGGCGATGGGCGCGCCATTGGCCGGCGACAGGATGTTGTTGCTCGAGAGCATCAG
>JAEZCY010000106.1 GCA_023429845.1 Acidobacteriota bacterium | reverse complement strand
GAGCTACTGGCTCCGCGGGGCGTCGTCCGTTTCAGGCGACGTGCCGACAGGCGCCCGTTGCGACGGACCTCCGCCGCCGTTCGACCGCCGCAAGCAGCCGCATCCAGCTCTGCGTGACCTCCGGCGTCTGCTCACGTGCTGATGAGGTTGGCCCTTGCATTGCAAGGGATGTCGTTGCGATGACACGACACATGATTCCCGTGAGACACCCGGGTGCGCGCGATGGCTTCACGCTCATCGAACTGATGATCGTCGTCGCCCTCATCGGCATCCTCTCCGCGTTGGTTGCACCGTTCCTGATCGCCGCGAAGGCCTCCGCCAACGAGGCGTCGGCAATCCAGTCCCTGCGAACGTTGGTGAGTGCGCAGACCACCTATGCCAACGTGTGCGGCGGGGGCGGCTACACGACGTCACTCCCGACGCTCGTGAGCGAGCAGTTCGCCTCCCCCGACATCGACATCACACCCAAGAGCGGCTACACGTTCGAACTGGTGGCCTCGGCAAGCTCCACACCAGGCGGCAACGATTGCACCGGTGCGACGACGCAGAGCGGCTTCTACTTCCGTGCGGAGCCGCTGGCGGGCCACTCGGGGACGCGCGCCTTCGCCACCAACGAGGTCGGCACGATCTGGCAGGACACCTCAGGTGTGGCGCCGCCGGAGCCATTCGCAGCAGGCGGGACGATCTCTCCTCTGGAGTCCAGATAGCGCGGCCAGATCGGCACGCGTCCGTTCAGTGCCGTTCGAGGCGGCTGATGCGCCACTCGAGCACACCGTCCCGCTGCTTCGCTTCGACGTCCACGATGCCGAGCGCCGCAAACGCACGATTCTGCTGGTCGATGACCGCCACCCAGCGCTCGCGTTCCGCGTCGATCATGGCGAGCGTCGAGCGCCACATCGCGCGGCGGTCGGCCTTCATCTCCTTGCGGAAGCGTCGGCGGTCCTCCGCCATCTCGGCCCGCAGGTGCGTGACGGTCTCGACGACGAACTCCCGCAGTGACCGGATCTCATGCTCCAGATCGGCTTTCGTCGCGAAGCGTTCGAGGTCCTCCTTCGTCGCGTAGCGCTCGAGGTCGGCCTTCATGGCGAACCCCTTCGGATCGTCGACGGTCGGCATACCCTTCAGGTCGTCCTTCGTCGCGAGCGTTGGCAGAATCTGCTCGACGCGAGCGAAGCGGATCTCGAGATTCTGCACGCGCCCCTCGAGGTTTCCGCCGTTCTCCATGAGAGTGCCTCGCGTTGTCTCCATGACCAAGCAGGGGCGATGCCAACGCACCATTCCGGGCGCGAGACGACGACGTTCGCATCGTCGAGAGGGCATGTCAACCGGTGGCAGGCAGGTGCGCAGCAGGTGCGTGAAGTGCGCAGCAGAATGCCAGGAGGGCGGGTGCCATCCGCTTGGCCCGCCGCACGACGCTCCGAGGCGGACCTCCCCGTGGCCACCGAAGGCCCACGGCCGAATGACGGCGGCCGACTGACGCAAGCCGCTGCTGTTTTGCCGTGCTAGCATCGACGCTGCCCATGTCCAGTCGTGCCTTCACCGCTGCGCGGGTGTTCGTCCTCATCGGCCTCGGCGCTTCGCTCGCCGCCGTCTACGTCCACTACCAACTCGCGGTCTCGCCGGGATATCAGAGCTTCTGCGACGTCAACGCCACCTTCAGCTGCGCGCAGGCCTACCAGAGTGAGTACGGCCGCCTGCTCGGTGTGCCGGTGTCGATTCTCGGCGCGGCGTATTTCGCCGCACTGCTGGCGCTGCTCGCGCTCGGCCGCCGGCTGGAGGCCCTGGCGAGCTACCTGCTGCTGGCGTCGCTCGTCGGCCTGGCCTTCGTGCTGTACCTCGCGTGGGCCACGGTGTTCGTCCTCGGCACGTTGTGCCTGCTGTGCCTGGCGACGTACGCCGCCGTCGTGGGCCTGTTCTTCGTTGCCGGCGCCGCCGCTTCCGTCCCGATGATCGACATCCCCGACCGGCTGTCCCGAGATCTGCGCCGCCTCGTCGCCAGCCCGATGGCGATCGGGCTCTCCGTCCTCGTGTTGGGCGCCACGGCCGTGTCCGCGGCATTCTTTCCTGCCGACCCGGAGACGGTGTCTGCGTCCGCGTCGCCAGAGGCGCGCGCCGCCGCCGTTGCCCGACAGATCGCCGCCGAGCCCCCGCTGACCGACGAACAGAAGGCGCAGGTGCGCGCCTCATGGGATCAGCAGCCGCGCATGATCGTGCCCGCCGACGCGGACGGCGCGCGCGTGGTGATCGTGAAGTTCAACGATTATCAGTGCCCCCCGTGCCGCCAGACGTTCGAGCTGTACCTGCCGCTGAAGCAGAAGTGGGCTCAGCAGGCAGCGGGCCAGGTGAAGTTCATCACGCGGGACTTCCCCCTCGAAGGGGAGTGCAACGTGAGCGCCCCGGGCGGCTCACACCATGCCGCCTGCGAGGCCGCCGCCGCCGTCCGCATGGCACGCACCGTGGACAAGGCAGACGAGTTCGAGCAATGGCTGTTCGCCCACCAGCCGGAACTCTCGCCAGCGACGGTGAAGCAGGGCCTCCAGGAGGTGACGGGCATCGCCGACTTCGATGCGCGTTACGCGGGCGTGCTGCCCGCGGTGAAAAGTGACGCAGCGCTCGGGGCCAGCCTTGGCGTGCAGTCCACGCCCACCTTCTTCATCAACGGTATTCGTATAGGAGCGCTCGCTCCCCGGGTCCTGGACTACCTGATCGAGTACGAGCTCAGCAAGGTCGCCGCACCCGCAGTGCAGTAACCGCGAACGGGTGCCGATTGAGCAGGCGCCGGGTTCGTGTCCCGGCACCTGCTCGCATGCCATGTCCGAATCGGTCATCGTCGTTGATCGCCTAGCCAAGGACTATCCCGTCGGATTCTGGCGTCCACGCCCGTATCGCGCGCTGGACGACCTGTCCTTCGAGGTCTCGCCGGGAGAAGTCTTCGGCCTGCTCGGGCCCAATGGCGCGGGCAAGAGCACCACGCTCAAATTGCTCATGGGGCTGGTCACCCCGAGCCACGGCACCGCTCACTTCTTCGGCGTGCCGGTGACCGACGTCGCAGCGCGCGGGCGGGTCGGCTTCCTGCCGGAGAATCCGGTCTTCTACGACTACCTGAGTGGCGAGGAACTGCTCACGTACTTCGGACAGCTGTGCGGGATGACCGCAGCCGCCGCGCGGCGGCGCGGCGGCGCGCTGCTCGACCGCGTGGGTCTCGGCGCCGAACGACGCATGGCCGTGCGGCGCTACTCGAAGGGCATGGTGCAGCGGCTCGGCATCGCCCAGGCGCTCGTGCAGGACCCCGATCTCGTCATCCTCGACGAGCCGATGTCGGGGCTCGACCCGATCGGCCGGCGTGACGTGCGCGCCTTGATCCTCTCGCTGCGCGACGAGGGCAAGACGGTCCTGTTCAGCAGTCACATCCTCTCGGATGCCGAGACGCTGTGCAGCCGGGTGGCCATTCTCGCCGCCGGACGCCTCGAGGCAATCGGCAGCATGACCGACCTCGTGCAGTTCTCGATACGTACGTGGGACCTGCTGCTCGACGGAGTGGACGAAGCCCTGTTGACAGGGTTGCGTGAGCAGGGCGCCGACGTCACACCGCTCTCGTCGGGCCGCGTGCAGGTGCACCTGCCGGGCAGCCGTGCGCCGGAGCCCCTGCTGCAACTGGCCAGTACCGCCGGCGCGCGGGTCCTGTCGCTGCAGCCCGTCCGCGAAACGCTCGAGGACGTCTTCCTGAAGCACGTCGAAGGCAAGCGCCGCGATGTGACCGGTGGTGGCGCGGCATGATGGCGAGACTCGTACGCGTCGTCGCCCTGAACACGTTTCGCGAAGCCGTGCGCGACCGCGTGTTCTACAACCTGCTGCTGTTTGCCGTCCTGCTGATCGGCACGTCGATCGT
This sequence comes from Acidobacteriota bacterium, assembly GCA_023429845.1. GTDB lineage: Bacteria > Acidobacteriota > Vicinamibacteria > Vicinamibacterales > Vicinamibacteraceae > Luteitalea. The sequence goes on along the minus strand of JAEZCY010000106.1, from coordinate 1,550 downwards.
CATCGGCCAACTCGCGGCCGGGCAGGACGTCAAGATCGTCAAGGACCTCGGACTCGCTGCCGCGCTCCTGTTCGGCGTGGGCATCGCCATCTTCATCGGAATCCAGCTGGTCGCACGCGAAGTGGAACGGCGGAGCGTGCACGCGACGCTCGCCAAGCCGCTCGGCCGGGCGACGTTCCTCCTCGGGAAATACTTCGGATTGCTCCTGACGCTCGCCGTCAACGTGCTCGTCATGACGGCGGCGCTGTTTGCCGTGCTGACCGTTTACTCGAAGACGACGGCGCCGGCGGTGCAGGCCATCTGGACGGCGCCCGCCGTGGACCCGATGCTGCTCGTAGCCCTCGGGCTCATCTACGTCGAACTCGCGCTCGTCACCGCGATCGCACTCCTGTTCTCGACGTATTCGTCCGCGCTGCTGTCGGCGACCTTCACCTCGGCGCTCTGGGTCGCCGGTCATTTCGTCACCGACCTCCGCACGCTGGACCAGATCGGCGCCTCGGCCGGGACGTCGTGGACCGCGTGGCTCGTGTCGTGGGTGCTCCCGAATCTCGCGCTGTTCGACGTGAAGGCCGAAGTGGTGCACGGCGTGGCCATCCCGGCGACGCAGGTGGCCGCGGCCGTCGGCTACGGTGTCACGTACAGTGCCGCCGTGCTCCTGCTGGCGATCGTCATCTTCCAGCGCAGGGACTTCAAGTGACGCAGGACGCGCGAGCCGGCAACCGGCAACCGGCAACCGGCAACCGTGAGCTGGCCGACAGCGTGTACCCGGGAACGGGTGGGGGCAATCGCGCGTGAGCTGGAACAGGGGACGCGGCACGAGGTGGGCGACGTTGCTGGCCGCGTGCGTGCTGCTGGCGTCGGCCGTCGGCCTCCAGACGCTGTCGCTGCAGGCGCGCCCGGAGCGGGAACTGCCCGCAGTGCTGTACCTGCAGTCGCCGGCGGTCGCACGTCGCATGGCGCTGTCGTTCGACAACGTCGTCGCCGACCTTTACTGGATGCGGGCGCTGCAGCACTTCGGCACCACCCGCCTGAGCGACGATGCGGAGAAACGGTTCGAGAATCTGTATCCCTTTCTCGATCTGGCGACTGCGCTGGACCCGCTCTTCACGGTGGCGTACCGCTTCGGGGCCATCTTCCTCTCGGAAGCGCCGCCCGGCGGTCCTGGGCGTCCTGATCTCGCGGTGAAGCTGCTCGCCAAGGGGATCGTGGCGTCGCCCGATCGCTGGCAGTACTACCAGGACATCGGCTTCGTCCACTACTGGTGGACGGGAGACTACGCGGAGGCGGCTGCCGCCTTCTCGAAAGGCGCGGCGCTGCCCGGGGCGCCCTGGTGGATGAAGTCGCTGGCCGCCGTCACCCTCACCGAAGGCGGCGATCGGCAGACGTCGCGGGTGCTGTGGCGTGCACTCGCGCAGACGCCCGACAACGACTTCCTGCGGCGGGATGCGCAGCGGCGGCTCGTGCAACTCGACGCCCTCGACCAGATCGATCAGCTCACCGCACTCGTCGATCGCGCGCGCGCCGGCGGGGCCGCGGGGCCGGGGGGGGGG
>JAEZCY010000287.1 GCA_023429845.1 Acidobacteriota bacterium | reverse complement strand
GGCGCACGTGCCGCAGCCGGAGATCGACGTGCGGCCGGGCGCCCGCGTCGGCATCATCGCCTACGGGACGTCGCACTGGGCGCTCGTCGAGAGCCGCGACCAACTGCGCAACGAGGATCGGCTCGAGACGTCGTACCTGCGGCTGCGGGCGTATCCGTTCACCCATCACGTCGCCGAGTTCATCGACGCGCACGACCGGATCTACGTCGTCGAGCAGAACCGTGACGGTCAGATGTTCGGGCTGTTGCGGCAGGAGCTCTCCGGGTCGCAGATCAGCAAGCTCGCCAGCGTGCGTCACTACAACGGACTGCCGATCGACGCCCGCTCGGTGACCGACGAGATCCGCGCGCACGAGGCGCGCATGGCCCTGCCTGCCGAGACGTCGCCGGACGACGCCATCGTGGGCGCAGAGGAGGCCGTCTAGCCGTGTCCACGCCAGTCGTTTCCACGCCCCCGAAGAAGGTCAACCGCATCAATCTCGAGCCGGCGACGTATCGCGGCGCGAAGACCACGTTGTGCGCGGGTTGCGGTCACAACGCCATCAGCGAGCGCATCATCGATGCGTTCTATGAGATGGGCGTGGAGCCGACCCGGGTGCTCAAACTGTCGGGGATCGGTTGCTCCAGCAAGAGCCCCGCGTACTTCCTCGGTCCTGCGCACGGCTTCAACTCCGTACACGGCCGCATGCCGTCGGTGGCGACCGGCGCGCTGCTCGCCAACCGGACGATGCTCGGCATCGGCGTGAGCGGCGACGGCGACACGGGGGCGATCGGCATCGGCCAGTTCGTGCACCTGATGCGCCGTAACCTGCCGCTCATCTACATCGTCGAGGACAACGGCTGCTACGGCCTCACGAAGGGCCAGTTCTCGCCGATGGCCGATCTGGGGAGCACGCTGAAGAACGGGGTGGTCAACGACCTGCCGCCGATCGACATCTGTGCTCTGGCCATCGAGCTGGGCGCGACCTTCGTCGCGCGGTCGTTCTCGGGCGACAAGAAGCAACTGCTGTCGATCCTCAAGGCGGCGATCAGTCACCGCGGGACCTGCATGATCGACGTCATCTCCCCGTGCGTCACCTTCAACGACCACGAAGGGTCCACCAAGAGCTACGCCTACGCCAAGGATCACGACGAGCCGATCAACGAGGTCAGCTTCGTGCCGTTCTTCGAGGACATCTCGGTGGACTACGAGGAGGGCAGCGCGACGCCGGTGAAGATGCACGACGGGTCGATGCTGGTGTTGCGCAAGCTCGAGGCGTCCTATGACCCGACCGATCGCACCGAGTCGATCCGGATGTTGCACGACACGGTGAAGCGCGGCGAGTTCGCCACCGGCGTGGTCTACATCAAGCCGGATTCCACCGATTTCCTCTCGCTGCTCAACATCGTGGATCAACCACTCGCCACGCTGCCGCAGGAGGTGACGCGTCCGCCCAAGACCGTGCTCGACGCGATCATGGACAAGCACCGATAGCCGAGTCGCTGACGCGACTGTCGCAATGCGGGAATGCGGGGATGCGAGAATGTCGAAGGCAGCAAATGTCGAAGGACAGCAATGCCGAATGCAGCAACGCCGAAGGCGGATACGCCGATGATGTCGACATTGCCGCATTGAGCATCCCCGCATTTTCGTGTTCGCCCTGGTGCCGCGCGCATGCGGCGATAGATCTGACGAGGCCGCATCGGCGCGGCCTCCATACCTGAGCCCAATGGAACGCACATTCGCGATCATCAAACCCGACGCCGTCAAGGCTGGCGTCATCGGCCGCATCCTCGCCCGCATCGAACAGGAAGGCTTCCGCATCGCCGCGATGCGGCTCCAGCACCTGTCCAAGCGTGAAGCGGAGGGCTTCTACGGCGTGCACCGCGACAAGCCGTTCTTCGGCGGCCTCACGGACTTCATGTCGTCGGGCGCCTGCGTGCTCCTGTGTCTCGAAGCACCGGACGCCATTCGCAAGTGGCGCACGCTGATGGGCGCGACCAACCCGGCCAACGCCGAGGACGGCACGCTGCGCAAGGAGTTCGGCGCCTCCATCGACAACAACGCGACGCACGGCTCGGACGCGCCCGAGACCGCCGCGTTCGAACTCGGGTACTTCTTCCGGGGTCTGGAACTCCAGTAGCCCGCGCCGGGAGCCGTGATGGGACGCACGCTGCTCGTCGTCGGGCTGCTCATCGCCGGTGTCGGAGCCCTGATGATGCTGGGGGTGCCGCTGGGTCGGCTCCCCGGCGACATCGCGATCCAGCGGGGGCGCGGCACGTTCTACTTCCCGGTCGTCACCTGCATCGTGCTCAGCGTGGTGCTGACGCTGCTGATGTCCCTGTTCCGTCGGTGAAGCCGGCTGGCCGAACCGCCCCGGGCGGTCGCCGCCGCAGTCGGCTCGCTCGGGAGCGGGCCCCCCTCAGACTCCATCATGTCCATCAAATCCGACCGCTGGATCCGGCGCATGGCCCTCGAACACGGCATGATCGAGCCGTTCGAGGATCGGCAGGTGCGAGAAGGTGTGGTCTCGTTCGGGCTGTCGTCGTACGGCTACGACATCCGCGTGGCCGACGAGTTCAAGGTCTTCACCAACATCAACAACACGGTGATCGACCCGAAGAACTTCGACCCGCGCAGCTTCGTGGACATCCGGACCGACGTCTGCATCGTGCCGCCGAACTCGTTCGCGCTGGCGCGGACGATCGAGTACTTCCGCATCCCGCGCGACGTGCTCACGGTGTGTCTCGGCAAGTCCACGTACGCCCGCTGCGGGATCATCGTCAACGTGACGCCGTTCGAGCCCGAGTGGGAAGGCTACGTCACGCTCGAGATCAGCAACACGACGCCGCTGCCCGCCCGCATCTACGCCAACGAGGGCATCGCGCAGGTGCTGTTCTTCCAGGGAGACGAGCCCTGCGAGGTGTCGTATGCCGACAAGCAGGGCAAGTATCTCAAGCAGCGCGGCGTGACCCTGCCGAAGATCTGATCAGCGGCCGTCGGGCCATTGATAGGGGGCCTCGGCACGGCACGGCCCCAGCACCGCCATCAACGCGACCCCGCGTCGCACGGCGTGCGGATCGCGCTGCAGTTGCACACGCAGCGGGACACTGCGTCGTGCAGGTCGCGCCGCAG
>JAEZCY010000044.1 GCA_023429845.1 Acidobacteriota bacterium | reverse complement strand
AAGACACCGCGACGGCGGTGCCCGCTAAGTAGCCATAGACACGCGACCGGGTCATGCTGCGCAGCGTAGCGCAGGCTGCCGGTTCTGGGCCACAGGCGGTCTGGATCGGATCGGAGCGCGGAGATGGACGCCTCGGCGGGGCGTCCCTGCCGGATCGGCACGTTCGGCTTACTTCAGGATCTCGGCCTTCACTTCGACGATGACCGTGCGATCGCTCGTCGCGTCTGCCGAACGCGAGATGACGACCGGGACGCCCGGCGAGAGCAGGACGCTGAGAGTCTCGGTGATCTCGCCGAAGAGACTGTCCAGCGAGATCGCATCGCCTCCCGCCGCAGTCGGTACCTCCTGGGCGGCCGGCTGCAGGCTGCCGTAGTTGAATCGAAGGTCGAGCAGCACACGCTGGTCCGGCGTGACCATCACCGTGCTGTCCACGTTCAGCGGTAGAACACGTTGGTTGTACACGGGAATGGCTGTCGGCGACGAGCGACGCAGGTACGTCACGTTCGTCGTGCTGCGTACGCCACTGGATCGGCCGTCTGCCACGACGAAGGACACCAGCTTCTTCATCGGGGCGTTCGTTCCTGATTGCTCGGTGATGGTCACGTCCACCTTGACGTTGCGCGTCGGCACCGTGCGGGGTGGTGGCGGTGCCGAAGGCACTGGTGGCGGACTCGCACGGTCTGGAACCGTCACGGGTGTCGCCGTCGGCGGTTCCTGCGCGTGCACGGGCGTCAGCAGCAGCGCGATCACTGCGAGGGTCAAGGCAATCGGTCTCACGGCTTCTCCTGTTGGTCGTAGGGGGCAAGCTCGATGGGCTCGAGCGTGATGTCCTGCAGCGTGATCGGCAGAGGCTCGTCGAGCGGGACGACCTCCAATGGTGGCGGGACGATCGATGACAACGCGATCTCTGGCAGTCCGGACGGCACCGGCGCCCACACGAACTCGTCGTCTGCGCCGCGCGAGTGAGGTGTGGCAGCGGGCGCCGCGGCGTCAGCCCCGACGGCGTACCCGAACGGAGCGACGACACCACCGTGTCCTGCACCCGGTGCCTGCCGGTTGCCGTCTTCCGGCTGCCCCTTGCCGGTTGCCGGTTGCCGGCCGAGCGTGCGCCACTCCTCGAACGCGTCCATGCCCCAGTAGGCCTGTGGCGGAAGGACTGGCTGGACGATCTCGTCAGGCGTTCCCCACGCCTCACGCTGGTAGGGACGCCTCGCCGAGGCGTCCACCTCCGCGACCCTCGAGGCGTCCACCTCCGCGACCCTCGAGGCGTCCACCTCCGCGATCGTCGAGGCGTCCGTCTGCGAAAGCTCAGGCCAGATCGCTGGTGCTCGAACCCGATGCCACGTTGCGGTAAGCGCGACGATGAGGGTTGCGGCGACCAGGAGTGCCCACCGTGGCGACAGAGATGGATGCCTCCACTCCCGCGACCGCTCCGGCGGACCAGTCAGCGAGGCGTCTTTGCCACCCGTGCCCACGTCTTCCGCGATGCGCGCGAGCACGCGTGCGACGTGGTCGCGCGGCGGTTCCGGCCGCGCCATCGCCTCGAGCCTGGCGTCCAACTGCGCGTCTGCGGCGCTGTCCTCTGTGCTCATGCCTGCCCGTCCTTCAACGTCCGCTCCGCGCCTGCCTGTCGCTCCAACCGTTCACGCAGCAGCCGCCTCGCGTCACTCACGCGCCACTTGAGCGTGCCGACGGGCACGTCGAGCATTGCGGCGGCTTCGACATACGAGAGCTCCTTCGACGCGATGAGCAGCAAGGCGTCCCGATGCGCGCGCGGCAACCCCTTCACGAGCACCTTCAGTCGTCGTCGTTCTCCGGCGTCGATCAGGGCGTCCTCCGCCGACGCAACCTCCGCCACCAACTCGACGACGGGCCCGTCGCAATCGTCCGGTGGCGCACTTCCGATCCGCAGGGCCCGCATCCACGCCGCCACACCGCGGCGCCGGTCCAGCGCCTTCCGCCAGGCGATCGTCAGCAGCCAGGTGCGGAACGATGCCTGTCCACGGAACTCGTGCAGGTGTCGCCACGCCGCAATCCAGGCGTCCTGTGCCGCGTCATCGGCATCCGACGCCGCCAGGAGTGCCGCATGCGCCGCGCGGAACACGGCCGCATGGTGCCGATGCACGAGCAGCTCCCATGCGTCCTGCGAGCCGTCCTGGGCCCGCGCCACGAGCTGCTCGTCGGTCACCGAGCCTGTAGACTGACCGCGTGCGTCCCGGGTTGGGAAAGTTGACGACGACATGACACCAGACGAGCTGCTGCACCGCATTCGAGAACGCGTGACCCATCCGGCTACGGTCAAGGAGCTGATGCGCGCCCTGGGACTCGACAGGTCCGAAGCGCCTGGCGTCCGGCGCGCCCTGAAGACCCTTGTCGATCGCGGTGCGCTGATTGAAACACGCGGGCGCCACTTCGGCGTGCCGGAGTTGATGGACCTCGCGCCCGGCCGCATCACCGTGCACCCGAACGGCTTCGGCTTCGTGAAGCCGGATCACCCGATCGACGACCTGCCCGGCGACGTCTACGTGGCCGGACACAACATGCACGACGCGATGCACGGCGACCGCGTCCTCGTGCGTGTGGAGCGGCGTGGCCGCGACGGCCGTTCGGAGGGCCGCATCGTCCGCATCCTCGAACGAAGCGCCACGACGACGGTTGGACGCTACGCGCGCGACGAGCGTGGGCTTCAGTACGTGACGCCCTTCGACAAGCGCCTGATGATGGAGGTGCAGATTCCGGCCGGCGACGAACGCGGCGCCGAGACCGGCCAGATGGTCGTCGTCGAGATCCTGCGCTGGCCGATTCAGGGCCGTCCCGCGCTGGGTCGCGTGATCGAGATCATCGGCAGCCTCGACACCCCGGGCGTGGACACGCAGATCATCATCCGCAAGCACGGGATCCCGGACCATCATTCGGAGGAGAGCCTCGCCGAGGCTCGCAGCCTCGGCATCGAGATCGACCCGCGCGACGTGGACGGCCGCACCGACTTCCGCGACGACGTCATCGTGACCATCGACGGCGAGCAGGCCCGCGACTTCGACGATGCCGTGTCGGTGGAGCAACTGTCCAACGGCAACTATCTCCTGAAGGTGCATATCGCCGACGTCGCCCACTACGTGCAGGAGGGCAGTGCGCTGGACCTGGAGGCCGCCGAGCGCGCCACGTCGGTGTACTTTCCCGAGCGGGCCGTCCACATGTTTCCCGAGGAACTCGCGACGGGGCTGTGCAGCCTCCGTCCGAACGTGGACCGGCTGTGCCAGTCGTGCGTGATGGAGATCGACCGGCGCGGGCGGGTCGTGGACTCGTCGCTGCACGACGGCGTGATGATCAGCCGCGCCCGCATGACCTACACGGAGGTGCACCGCATCCTGGAGGGGGATCAGGCGCTGCGGGCGCAGTACCAGGAACTGGTGCCGCATTTCGAGCGGATGCGGGAGCTGTTCGGGATCCTCAACCAGCGGCGGGCCCGCCGCGGCTCCATCGACTTCGACCTGCCCGAGGCCAACATCGTGCTCGATGCGGAAGGCCAGATCGAGAACATCCTCGTCGCCGAGCGCAACGTCGCGCACCGCATCATCGAGGAGTTCATGCTCGTGGCCAACGAGACGGTGGCGGCGTTCCTCGAGGCCAACGACGTGCCGACGATGTACCGCGTCCACGAGGCGCCGGACTCGCTGAAGGTGGAGCAGTTCGAGGAGTTCATCGCCACACTCGGCTACTCGCTGGCCGCGCCTCTCAATGCGGTGAAGCCTCGGCATTTCCAGAAGCTCGTCCAGAAGTTGCGAGGCAAGCCGGAGGAGCGGCCGATCGCCACCCTGATGCTCCGAACGATGCAGAAGGCGCGCTACGACACCGCATCGCTTGGCCACTTCGGCCTCGCGGCCGATGACTACACGCACTTCACGTCGCCCATCCGCCGCTATCCGGATCTCGTCGTCCACCGCACCCTGCGCGAGTACCGACAGGGCAAGCTGACGCCCCGGGTCCACGAGGAACGCGTCGAGGAGCTGCCTGAGGTCGCGCGTCACGCGTCGGAGATGGAACGACGTGCGGACGAAGCCGAGTACGAGCTCGTCGCGTGGAAGAAGGTGCGCTTCATGGCCGACAAGGTCGGCGAGGAGTTCGACGGCTTCATCACCGGTGTGGCGCCATTCGGGCTGTTCGTCCAGCTGGTGGAGCACTACGTCGAGGGCCTCGTGCACATCTCGAGCCTCGCCGACGACTACTACCGGTATCTCGAGCGCGTCCACCAGTTGCGCGGCGAGAACACGCATCGGGTGTTCAGGCTCGGCGACGCGATTCGCGTGCAGGTCATCCGGGTGGACCAGGAGCGACGGCAGGTGGATCTCGGCGTGCTGGAAGTGCTCGATCGGCTGCGCGAGTCGGAGCGCCATCGCGGGCCGAAGACGAGCAAGGCACACAAGGCGCAACCCAAGGGGCAACCGAAAGCCGACAAGCGCCAGAGCCAGAGTCGGCCGGGCAAGCGCGAACGGGCGGTGAAGAAGGCTGCCAAGGGACGCAAGGGATAGCGGGCGGCATCGCATTCCCATGAGACCATCGCGATCGTGCACCTGACGATCGCCACGGCGGGCCACATCGATCACGGCAAGAGCGCGCTCGTGCAGGCGCTCACCGGCACCAATCCCGATCGCCTCAAGGAAGAACGGACGCGCGGCATCAGCATCGAGCTGGGCTTCGCGCACACGCAGCACGGCGGCGCCACGCTGTCGTTCGTGGACGTCCCCGGACACGAGCGCTTCGTGCGGACGATGCTCGCCGGGGTCGGGGGCATCGACGCGGTGCTGCTCGTGGTCTCGGCCGACGAATCGGTGATGCCGCAGACCCGCGAGCACCTCGCCATCTGCCGGCTGCTCGACGTCGGCGCCGGTGTGGTCGCGCTCACCAAGTGCGACGTCGCCGACGAGATCATGCAGGCCGTGGCCAGGGACGACGTCCAGGCGGCCATCGCGGGGACTCCGCTGGATGGCGCCGAAGTGGTGCCCGTGTCTGCGCGCACAGGGGCCGGCCTCGGCGCTCTGCGCGACGCGCTCGTCCGCTGCGCGGTGCGCCGACGGCCCCGCGATCTCGACGCGCCGCCGCGGTTGCCAATCGATCGGGTGTTCTCGGTGAAGGGCTTCGGCACGGTGGCGACGGGCACGCTCTGGACCGGGGTGCTCACAGCCGAGAGCCCGCTCCACCTGGAGCCCGTTGGGCGCGCAATCCGCGTTCGCAGCCTTCAGGTGCATGGCGAACCCGCCGCCCGCGCCGAAGCGGGGCAGCGCGTTGCCGTCAACATCGCTGGCGTCTCACACCAGGACGTCCACCGCGGCGACGTGCTCGTCGGCTCCGGTGCCGTCGCCCTCTCGCGTCGTCTCGCGGTCGATGTGGAAGTACTCGCTGACGCGTCGGCGGTGCGCCACGGCGCGCGTGTGCACGTCCACCTCGGAACCTCGGCAGTGATCGGCCGCGTGTTGATCGCGCCCAACGACGACCCGTCGGCCCCGCGGACCGTTGCGGCAGGCGCCCGGGCGCCCGCGCTGCTGCGCCTGGAGACGCCGCTTCCGGCGCGCCGGGGCGACCGGCTCGTGCTGAGGGCGTATTCCCCCGTCACCACGATTGCCGGCGCGGTGGTCGTCGACCCGCTTGGGCCGGCACGTGCGACCGACGCGGCTGCGCTGGAACGGAGCGCAACGCCTGCCGCGTGGCTCGAAGCGCGCGTGCGCGACGCGGGCCCCCTCGGGCTGCCGGCGGCGGACCTGCCGGCGCGCTGCGGCCTCTCTCCGTCCGCCGTTCACGCCATCGCCGCCGAGCGTGTGCGTGCCGGCGCCATCGTCGGCATCGGGGCGTTCTGGGCCGGACGCGACAGCGTGGAGGCGATTGGCACGCGCATGCTCGCGGCGGTGGACGCGAGTCATGCTGCCGACCCGCTTGCCGGCGGCGTGCCCCGTGCCGTGCTCCGCGCGCTCGGCGGGCGCCGCTGGCGTGGCGAGGTCGTCGATCACGTGCTGGCGCACTTGACGTCCGGAGGGTTGCTCGTTGGCGAGGATCGACTGGCGCGTGTCGAGACGCGGGCCGGGGGGCGCAGCGAGGCCGATGTGCGCGTGCTCGAGGCGATTGCCGAAACTGGCTTGACGGGGCAAACGTCGCAGGAAGCCGAGACGGCGCATGCCGACCTCGATCGGAAGGCGCTCGCGGCTGTGCTGGGACGGCTGGTGAAGGCGCGCGAACTGGAACGGCTCGGCGACCGGTACATCGCCGCGGGGCACCTGCAGACGCTCTCGGCGGAACTGAAGGCGCTTGCCGCCGAGGGCGGTGCGCCGGGCACTCTCGAGGTGGGCTGGTTCAAGGACAGGTACGGCCTGACGCGCCGCACGGCCATTCCACTGCTGGAATGGCTCGATCGCACGCGCGTGACCCGGCGGCAGGGGGACGCGCGCGTGCTGATCGGCAGGGAGTGAGACGCTAGTCGTCCTTGCCGGTCGCGCCTTCCTTGGTGGCGTCCTTGAAGTTGCGAATGCCCTTGCCGATGCCACGACCGATTTCGGGCAGCCGCGTCGCCCCGAAGATCAGCACGATGATGAACAGGATGATGACCAGTTCGGGGATACCGAGTGGCCCGAGGCCCAGCGCGATCATGAGAACTCCTTGAGGAACGACGACGTGGTGATTCTACCATTCGCCCAACCGCGCGTCGGTTCCGCGGTGATCGTCGCACTGCTCGCCGCACTCTGCGCGACGGCAGGCGCGCACACGCAGTTCCGCGCGCGCACCGACCTCGTGGAGGTCTACGCCACGGTCAGCGACGACAAGGGCCGCTTGGTCACCGACCTCGAACGTCACGAGTTCGAGGTGTTCGAAGAAGGAGCGCCGCAGCAGGTGCGCGTATTCGGCGCAGGCGATCAGCCCGTGTCGATTGCATTGGCGGTGGACCGAAGCTGGAGCATGGCCGGCGACCGGCTCGCCGCGGCGCAGCGCGGCGGCCGCGAGTTGCTGCTCGAACTCGGGGAGCAGGATCGGGCGATGCTCGTGGCGATCGGGTCGGACGTGGATGTGCCGGTGTCGCTGACGCATGACCGACGCGCCGTGGACACGGCACTGCAGGCGCTCGACGCGTGGGGCTCTACGGCGCTCCACGACGCCGTGATCACGGCGTTCGACGCCATCGAGCCGGCCCCCGGGCGTCGCGCGCTCGTCCTCGTCTCCGACGGCGTCGAGCGGCACAGCCAGCGCACGGCCCCCCCC
>JAEZCY010000018.1 GCA_023429845.1 Acidobacteriota bacterium | reverse complement strand
CGCCCCCGGCCCCCCGTGGGGCGCGGGGCTGCCGCCGTCAGATCGGCGGCTCGGACGGGGGCGCCGTGGGACGCGGCGCCGGCTGGGGCGGCTGTGGATCGGCCGTCGGCGGCACCTGCGGGAACGTCGGCGACCCGTCCTGCTGATCTGGCAACGGGACCGGCCTGATAGGCTGCGGGGTTATCGTTGCGGGCTCGAAGCCGCCCGGCCCGCTGCTGCGGCCGGCGAGAAACGGTCGAAGGTCCTCCTCCGACAGGTCGAGCACCCGGATGATCCGCGGCGTCAGCATCAGCACGACATCGGTCTGCTGCGACTCGCGTTCGTTGCTCGCGAAGATCTTGCCGACGACCGGGATGTCGCTGAGCCCGGGCACGCCCTTCAGCACCGTGCGCTCGTTGTCGCGGACGAGGCCGGCGAGCAGGTTGGTCTCACCGTCGCGCAGGCGGATCGTGGTCGTGATGGACCGAGTCGCGAACGTCGGCAAGCCGGAGTAGCCCGTGCCCGACAGGCTGCTGACCTCGATCTTCACCGCGAGGCTCACATCGTCGTTGTGGTGGGCCCGCGGCGTGATGTCGATGTTGACGCCGACGTTGCGGTAGGTGAACGACGTAATCGGTTGCTGGTTGACGCCGCCAGTGGCAATCGGCGCGAACGTCACCTGCGGCACCGGCACCTCTTCACCGAACTTCGCCTGCGCCGGCAGACCGTCCGAGGTCCGCAGTTGGGGGTTGGCGAGCACCCGCGTGTCGCCGTCCTGCTTGAGGAGCCGGTAGTAGAGGCCGGGGAGGTTCGTGAAGAACACGTCCCCGCGCCCGAGCCGCGACAATTGTTCGAGCGTCAGTCCACCCGGCTGGTTGACGTCGACCTGCCCGGCGATGCCGCGCTCGTTACCGGGCGACAGCAACTGCAGACCGTACTGCTTGAAGCGCGTGCGGTCGATTTCCAGCAACTCGACGTCGATCACCACTTCGGCGCGAGCCTTGTCGATCGCACTCAGGAGACGTGCGGCGGCCTCTATGCGCTCCGGGGTGTCCTTGATGGATATCGCGTTGGTCGCCGTGATAGGCGAGAGCCGGCGTGCGTCCACGACGATGCGCAGCAGGTCGAGGGTCTCCTTGATGTCGGCGTTGCTCAGGTAGAACGTGCGGATCACCTCTTCTTCGTACTCGCGCCGCTTGGCCGCCGTATCGGGCGCCACCGTGATCGTGCCGGGCGCGGTGACGCGCCAGAAGGTGCTCGTCGTGCGCGCAATGGCGTCGAGCGCGACCGGCAGCGTCGTGCCCCGGAGGTCGATCGACAGCGGCATGCTCCGGAACTGCGTGTCGAACACGATGCTGATGCCCGCGAAGCGCCCGAGCGACGTGAGGACGTCCCGGCTGCCGGCGTCACGAAACACCAGGGAGTCGGGCAGCGTGACGTCCGGCAGTTCGCGTCCTTCGAGCGGCAGCAGGCGGGCCCGGCTGACCAGCGACTCGAGGCGAGTCGTGCCGTCCTCGCGCACGGCCATCTTGGTGCGCAGGGCCGCGCGCATGTCGCGCGCCGCCGCGTCCGCCTCCGGGCTCGCGGGATTGAGTTCGAGGGCGAGTTGAAACTCCACGAGGGCCTCTTCGAACTTGCCCGTGCCGGCGAGTCGACGACCTCGCGTCAGGTGCGCCGCTGAGCCGCGCACGCGGGCCCGACGCAGCGCGGTGGCGATCTCCACGTTGTCGGGTGCGGAGGCGAGCGCCTGGGTGTACGCCACGACCGCCTGGTCGAAGTCGTCGCGCCGCTCGGCGGCCTCACCGACGCGATAGGCCTTCGGCGCCGCGCAGCCGGAGGCAAGCAGCCCGAGCAGCAGGAGGGCTGCACCCGACGCGCGGCATGCGCGACGAGGGTCAATCCTGTGTGACGACATCGACGCCCCTGGGCATGGTGAACACGAAGCGGCTGTCTGGCACGCCCACATTCTCGCGCAGGTCGGTGAAGGTGAACGTCGAGATTCCGCCCTGACCGTCCACGACGATCAGCTGCTTCAGCACGTAGGACGACGCGTCCACGACCAGCGTCAGCGTCTCGTACTCCGGCTCGGGCCGCACCGGGCGCAGGCGGAGCGCCCGGGCTGCGGACGCGCCGTCGGGCGCAGCCACCTCTTCGACACGGAAGTCGCGCAGGAGATCGCCTCGACCGGCAAGGAACAGGATCGGTGTGGGCACGCGGCCATCGTCGGGCATCCGGCTCACGCGCACCTGCTTGTCGGCCGGCACGTAGAAGTACATACGGGTGCCATCGGACACGAAGAGCTTCTTCTCGGGCGATTCGTAGTCCCACCGCATGCGCCCCGGCTTCTTGATCGCCACCACGCCGCGCTCCACCGTGCGGCGCTTGAGGACGCCGCCGACGTAGGCCTGCTCGAATGCCGCCGTGAAGTCGCGCACTTGCTGGTAATGCGCCTGGACGGCACGAGCCAGCGCACTGGCCGGCGTAGGCGTGGGCTGCGCCTGCGACGTGGCCGCGGGCATGGCGGCCGCGAACAGGCATGCAAGGAGCAACGAACGTCGGGTCGCCATGAGTCGATCCCCTTCCGGCGCGCTGTGCCGCGCGCCTCTCAGCCAGCCTGCCAGGCGCGACCGGCGCGCTTGGCGCCCACGAAGGCGCGAATCGTGCCGATGTCGCGCGTGTTCAGCACTTGATCGCGCGTCAGGCCCGCCCGCCGCGCCAGACCCACACCGAAGCGCATCTGCCGGCCGAGCCTGTCGGCCATGTGGCAGTCGCTGTCGATGACGATCGCCGCACCTGCTGCCGCCGCCTGTTCGGCCAGGGGCGCGTCGAGATCGAGATGGCCGGGCGCGCCGTCGATCTCGACGGCGGTACCCGTCCGCGCCGCCCCTTCGAACAGGCGTGCGAAGGCAAGGTCGTAGCCGACGAAGCGTCCCGGCGCACGATTGGCCGGATGCGTGATCACGTTGACGAGCGGATGCTCGAGCACCCGTTCATACCGCTCCAGGAGTCGGTCCGCAGAATGCCCATGATGCTCGTGCAGGGACGCCAGGACGATATCCAGGCGCTCGAGCACGTCGTCGGGAACGTCCAGGGTGCCATCCTCCTGGATGTCGCATTCGATCCCGTGGAGGATGGTCATGTCCGGCGCGAGTGCGCGCGCCCGCTCGATCTCTGCCGCCTGCTCGTCAACACGTTCGAGCGTGAGCACGCGAGATGCGCGCGAGGTGGGGGAGTGGTCCGTGATCGCGATGTACTGGTACCCGAGCGCCCGCGACGCGTGCACCATTCCGGCGACGCTGTCGCGCCCGTCACTGTAGACGGTGTGCATGTGCAGGTCGCCCTTGATGTCGGCAACCTCCACGAGGCTCGGGAGACGACCCTCCCGCGCCCACTCGAGGATGTCGGCGCGGTCACGCAGTTCGGCCGGGATGAACGGCAACCCGAGTTGCTCGTAGAGCGCCTGCTCGTGTGAAAGGGCAATCGGACCAGTGCCATCGAGCAGGGCGTCGCGCGTGAACCTGAGGCCGCGTGCCTGTGCGTGCTCGCGGAGTGCGCGGACGTGTGTACGGGGCCCGGTGTACCAGGCCAGGCTCGTCGGCGCCGCGGGAGCCGACACCGCGTGCACGACGACGGCTTCCGGTTCGGCCGCGATCGCCACTCCGCGCGTACCGGCGATCACGAGTGTGTCGCGAGGGAGGCCCTCGACGACACGCCGCGTCCAGGCCTCGGGCTGATCGGTCACCGCGAGCAGCGCGACATCGGGGCTGAGCGGGTCGGTCCGACGCAACCCGCCGACGAGATGCCACGCATCCGGCGCACCGGCAATCGCCGTGATTTCCCGGCGCGCCTGCTGCGCCTGCATCCAGGCACGGCCAAGCGACACGGCCGGGGAGTCGTGATCTCCAGGCGGCTGCATCTCGTCCACGTCCCCCGGCGTGAGGTGCCGGTCGAGGTCGACGTCGAGGAGGACGTCCTCATCGGCCACCCGGTGCCGCAGCGCATGCCGGCCGTGACGCAGCAGCGCTCGTGCGCCGCCCGGCAACCGGCGCTGCAGCAGCGCGATCTCGTCGTGATCGGTCCGTCGGAGACGGTCGAGGAGTTCGCCGTCCCGTCCCTGCCCGAAGCCCTGCGCGTCGAGCATGCGACGCACGAAGCTCCACGGCGTTCTCGGTTGCACGTCGAGCACGCGCCGGATCGCCGTCGAGAGCTGAGCCAGGTGCCCGGCCTCGGCGGCGTGGCCGAGCGTCCGCGACAGGCCGGCCATGTGGTCCAGCAGGTCTGCGACAACGACGGGAGAGCGGCGACGGAAGCGAAACAGGATCGGCTCCGGATCAGTGCATGCGGCAGCTGCCGGGGCCGCGCGGATCGCCGCAGGAGCCGCACGCCGCCGGGCCGGCCGACACGCTGCTGCTCGACGACGCGTGGGCCGCGAATGTCGAGATCTGCTTGCTGGGGTCGGGGCCGTCGCAACGGGGGCAGCGGTCCGGCTGCCGCCCATTCAGGACGATAGCCTCGAAGCGATGACCGCAGGTGTCGCAGCAATACTCGAAGATCGGCACAGAGGCATTATAGGAAAGCTCCGGGGAACGGTACGGCAGACGACCCGTGGACGTGCGTGGGAAGCCGGGATCCGGTCGCGGAGATGGGGACGGCCGAACGCGTACGCGCGCAGGCGTGCCAGGTGTCTGGATGTGGATGCCTCACGCCAGGGTTCTGTGCTACACTCCGCCTTCGGTCGACCGGTGGCAGCTGTCACTGGGGGCCCGCGACCCGGTTCGGGGCGCAACCATCACACCTATATAGTGGGCGGCTAGCTCAGCTGGGAGAGCGCCGCGTTCGCAACGCGGAGGTCGGGAGTTCGAGCCTCCTGCCGTCCACCAACTCACGCCGCACGCGCCGCCCGGCTGCTGCGGCGTTTGTCGTTCTCGCGATTCACACGACGTTAGCCGTACGGTCGGCGAGACGCGTCCGGAGCTCGGCTGACTCGTCAAAGGCCGAGCTATGGTTCACGGTGTCCGGCGCGCAGCGCGTCGAGGACGCACTGCGCATCCGCGAACCGCCGATCGGTCCCGGGCACCAGCCGCGCCGACCGGAACCGTGCCGCGCACCCGAGCAGCGCCGTCACGACGTCCCTGCCCTCGAGGTGGGCGTACAGGACCAGGTTCGAGCCCGCCGAGGGCGCGGTGCCCGTCTTGCCTGCGACGACCTCCGGCCTACTCAACAGCTCCAGCGTCGACGTCAGCGCCAGCTCACGAGCCTGAGGCCCCCCGACGCTCACCGCGTGGCCGGCGCGCCCGCATGCATCGACGATGAGGTCATTGGCAAACGCTGCAGCGCCCAGATGCGCCAGGTCGCGAGCCGTGCTGAGCTGCCCTGATACCGGCCATCCGCTCGCATTGACGAAGCGCGTCCGTCGCAGGCCCAGCGAGGCGCCGAGCTCGTTCATCCACCCGACGAAGCGCGCCACCCCATCGCTGCCGGACACGCGGCCCCCGACGCTCCCCACGTTCCGGGCAATTGCCTGTGCGGCGTCATTGCCGGAGGCGATGAGCAGTCCGATCAGCAGGTCGTGATACGAGACGACGTCTCCCGGCAGCAGGCCCATCGTCGAGCCGCGGATGCAGTCGCAGGGCTCGATCGTGACCGTGTCGTCCAGTGAGGGCTGTCGCTGGACGAGCACCAGCGCCGTTGCCAGCTTCACGGTGCTCGCCGGGACCAGGCGGTAGTCCGCGTTACGCGACAACAGCGGCGTTCGTGATCGCTGGTCGAGGCAGTAGACGGCACGTGCTGTCGCCGACCGAGGAGGCGGCGGGGCGTCCGCGAGCCAAGCGGCGACGGGTTCGTGGGCACGGAAGTGCAGCCGCCGCAATGCGTTCCCGACCCTGCGCATGGGCCGGGTGACGTACGTTCGACGGAAAGCCATGGCGCCGACGATACCGCACGGACCGCCCAGTCGAGCGGACGTCCTCGCCGGACGACAACTCACCTGTGACGCGTGTGTGTTCCGTGTGCCCCTGCGTGGGCGTGACGCCTGAAGAGGGCACGCACGCTGGCACGCCCCTTGGACTACAGGGCCAGCAGGAACTCAAGGAGGCCAGAGATGCTCGCGACCACCCTCTCTTCATCGTCCGTCCGCGCCAGCGCCTTCGTGGCCCTGCTCGCCGGGATCACAGCCTGCGCGCCGGCCTCGTCCACGTCACCGGCGTCGCTGCAGGCGATGCAGTCCCCAATACTCCTCACGTGTCCCGCCGGCCAGCAGCCGCTCCTGCGGCAGGTCGTCGTGAACGGCGCAGCCGTGCCTCAGGTCGAGTGCGTGACCGCGCCGGCAGCAGTCGCGGTGCCCGTCGGAGGCCAGTTGGCGCCGCCACCCGCAACGTATGCGACATCGCAGGCGGCCGCGTATGCGCCGCTGCCGGCATATACGCCAGCTCAGGCGCCGCGGGAGTACGTCCCAGCCGCGCCGGCGGCAACCGCGCGCACCGTGAGCACACGGCCCGCCGCCCGAGCCGCCGTCTACGACGATGATGTAGTCGAGTACCGGCAGAAGAAGGGGCGCAGCGTGAAGAAGAGCGCGCTCATCATCGGTTCGTCGGCGGGCATCGGCGCCGGCATCGGCGCGGCCACGGGCGGGAAGAAGGGCGCGTTGATTGGCGCCGCCATCGGCGGAGGCGCAGCGACGGTCTGGGACCAGGCCACCCGGCGCTGACGGTCCCCGTGACGGGCACGAATGGCAATTCGCGGCGTCCGGCGAACCGGACGCCCGTTTTCCGTTTATACTTCTGCGGTTCTCCTGCGCCACCGCGCGCCGGTGGGATTGTCTCCGGATTCCCAGAGGATAGACGTCTTCGTTATGAGCAAGGTTCGTCGGATAGGTGTACTCACCGGAGGCGGTGACGCCCCTGGCCTCAACGCGGTGATCCGCGCCGTCGTCAAGGCTTCCTACAATCACGGCATCGAATGCCTTGGCCTGGAGAACAGTTTCGACGGGCTCATCGAGACGAACCGGCACACGGTGCTCACGCCGAAGAATGTGACCGGGATCCTGCGTCTCGGCGGCACCATCCTTGGTACCGTCAACCGAGGCAATCCGTTCCTCAAGCCGATCGATACGACCGACGGGCCAAGGGACTATGCCGAGCGTTGCATGGAGATGTTCCACAAGCTGAAGATCGACGGCATCGTCGTCATCGGCGGCGACGGGACGCTGTCCATCGCGCACGAGTTCAACAAGAAGGGGATGCCGATCATCGGCGTGCCGAAGACGATCGACAACGACATCGTCGGTACGACCAACTGCTTCGGCTTCGACACGGCGGTGGCGTTTGCCACCGACGCCATCGACCGGTTGCACACCACCGCGCAGGCGCACCAGCGCGTCATGGTCGTCGAGGTCATGGGCCGCTACGCCGGCTGGATTGCCCTGTACTCGGGTGTCGCTGGCGGCGCGGACATCATCATGATTCCGGAGATCCCCTACGACATCGACTCGGTGGCGCAGCGCATTCGCGACCGCGACTCGTTCGGGGCCAAGTTCAGCATCGTCGTCGTCGCCGAAGGCGCAGTGCCTCGCGGCGGGAAGGTCTCGCTCGTCAAGGCAGCCGACGGTGGCTATGTCGAGCGGTTGGGGGGCGTCGGGCACCGGATCGCGGCCGAGCTCGAGCGACTCACCGGCAAGGAGACGCGCACCGTGGTGCTCGGCCACCTGCAGCGCGGCGGATCGCCCACCAGCTTCGATCGGATGCTGGCCACGCGCTTTGGCGCCATGGCCGTCGAGCTCCTGATGAAGGGCGAAAGCGACCGGATGGTGGCGTTCCACCCGCCAGAAATCGGCTCGGTGCCGCTGGCCGACGTCGGCGGCAAGATGCGCCTCGTGCCA
Organism: Acidobacteriota bacterium; assembly: GCA_023429845.1. Lineage (GTDB taxonomy): Bacteria > Acidobacteriota > Vicinamibacteria > Vicinamibacterales > Vicinamibacteraceae > Luteitalea. The sequence continues at coordinate 116 of JAEZCY010000018.1, read as the reverse complement.
GCCGATGGCGACGTCGTCCGCACGGCCAAGTCGCTCGGCATCAGTTTCGGCGACGAGTAGGGTGGCTGCGTACGCCCGCCGGGCAAGGCCCGGCGGCTACGTACGAGAAGTTACGT
>JAEZCY010000385.1 GCA_023429845.1 Acidobacteriota bacterium | reverse complement strand
GCCGTCGGCACCGCCGGCGTGGCGCTGCAGGCGCTCGCCGCGCGCCAGGCGGATCGGCGAACCGCGCCCGACATCGACGACGACGAACTCGCGTGCGAATGCTCCGCCTGCGGCAGCGTCGTCGCCACCGCCTGCGCGGGCACGTGCCCGTGCGGCGGGGCGCGCATGCTGTCGGCGTTGCCGGGCCTGGTCGCAGGCAAGTTCGCTGTCGAGCGCCGACTCGGTCGGGGCGGCATGGGCGTTGTCTACCTCGCGACGGACGTGCGGCTCGGTCGCCGCGTGGCATTGAAGACGCTGCCGCGCCTCATGCCCGGCGCCGCCGACGCGATGCATGCCGAAGCCCGCGCCATGGCCGCCGTGGAACACCCGTCGGTCGCGGTGCTCTATGAACTGCACGTGTGGCGCGACACGCCCGTCCTCGTCGTCGAACACCTCGCTGCCGGTACGCTCGCAGACCGCCTCTCGGCCGGACCGATCCCTGTCCAGGCCGCGCTGACGCTCGCGATCCCGCTGGCCGACACGCTGGCCGACCTTCACGGCGGCGGGTGGGTCCATGGCGACGTGAAGCCGAGCAACATCGGCCTGGGACGAAACGGCGCACCGAAGCTGCTGGACTTCGGACTGACCCGCCTCGTCGCGCAGGCCCGACCCGCACGGACAACCGACGAGACGGACGTCGATGATTCCGGCGACCGTTGCGACCCGCCGGTTGCGGGCACGCCGCTGTACCTTCCGCCCGAGGTGCTGGACGGGGGGCGCCTCGGACCGCACGTGGACGTGTGGGCGCTGTCGGTGGTGCTGCTCGAGATGCTCGCGGGCGTGCATCCGTTCCGCGCGGCGACGCTCCGTGGCCTGCGGCACGACGTCGGCGTGACGCGGCTTCGCGACGTGCGAGCGCTGGTCCCGCATGTGCCCGCTCCGCTGACGCAGCTGCTGGCGCAGGCCCTTCATCCGCAGCGGTCGCAGCGCATCGCCACGGCGTCGGAGTTCGCGCTCGCCCTGCGTGCCGCCAGGGGAGCATGCGCGTCCGCCGACGCGCCGCGGACACGCGCGTGCTGACGATCACCGACGAGCGGTGGACGGCGCTGGCCGAGACTCTGCAGGTGGCCCGGCCCGTGCTGGAAGCTGTGGCCCGCGTCGAGTCCGGCGGGTCCGGCTTCGTCGACTCCACGCCCCCGAAGCCGAAGGTCCTGTTCGAAGGGCACTACTTCCACCGGCTCACGGGCGGCCGCTTCAGCGCCACGCATCCGACGCTGAGTTTCGCCAACTGGACCCGGCAGCACTACGCGAAATCCGCGCTCGGAGAGTGGGCCCGTCTGGACTCGGCGATTGCTCTGGACCGGGACGCCGCGCTGCAATCGGCAAGCTGGGGCGCCTTCCAGATCATGGGCGCCAACTACGCGCAGTGCGGGTATTCAGACGTCGAGACCTTCGTTGCCGCGCAGTACGCCGGCGCACCCGCCCAACTCGAGTGCTTCACGCGGTTCATCGCGCGCCCCTGGTATCTGGAGCCGCTTCGCGCCAAGGACTGGGCTCTCTTCGCGGAGCGCTACAACGGGCCGGGGTACAGGACGAACAAGTACGACACGAAGCTCGCGCAGGCCTACGCGACATGTGCCCGCGCGGTCGACGAGGCAGACAGACCTGCGCGAGCGAGGGCACGCGTGCCGCGGTCAGTGCCCGGCCGCGTCCAGGCCGCGACGACCGTCCCACTCGGGCGTCCCGAGACCGCGCCCGTGCCGGTCGCGAGACGCGCGCCGGTGCAACGCGTGGTGCGTGCGGATGCGCTCGACCTCCGCGACTGGACCTACCGTCCCGGCGTGGGCGATGCTCCCGCGCCTCTCCTGCTGCCGCGTCTGTTCAGGCCGGTCACCGACCAGGGCCGAACCAGCGCCTGCACCGGGTTCGCGCTTGCCACCGTGATCGAGTACCTGCTCGATCGTGCGGGACGACCGGTGGAGCCGATCTCCGGCCACATGCTGTACGACATGGCGCGGCGCTACGACGAGTGGGCGGAGAACGACGAGCAGGACCAGGGCTCCTCGTTGCGAGGCGCCCTGCGTGGCTGGTACCACCACGGAGCCAGTGCGACGGCCCTCTGGAGTGGCAGCACCATGCCGGCGGCCACCCTCGAGACGGGTGACTGGTGGCTCGATGCCGTGACACGTCCGCTCGGCGCCTACTACCGCGTGCAGGCAGGGATGATCACCGACATCCATGGCGCGCTCTCGGAAGCCGGCGTGCTGTTTGCGAGCGCGCTGACGCACGCCGGATGGAACGCGCTCCATCGCGCCGACGCCGTCCCTGTGCCGACGCGGCCGGAGGACTTCCCGGCCATCGAGGCGCGTACCGGCCAGCCCGATGCGGGCCATGCGTTCGCCGTCGTCGGGTACACGGCGCAGGGGCTGGTGATCCACAACTCGTGGGGAGAAGGATGGGGTGCGGGCGGCTTCGCGATCCTCACCTACGCGGACTGGCGCGAGAACGCCATGGATTGCTGGGTGGCGCAGCTTGGCGTGGTCACCGACGAACACCACGCCGTGGCGGCGGCGCCGACGCTTCGGGTCGACCCGGAAACGCTGCGCGTGGAACTCTCGAGCAACCGGCAGTTGGCCGCGCACGAGATCGCGCCGTTCGTCGTGGACGTGGACGCGGAGGGGCAGCTCTCGTCGCGCGGCCGCTTCCGTACGAACACAGACGACCTCACGCTCCTCGTGGACGAGCACCTGCCTCGGGCGTGCAGCCGCTGGGGCTGCCCGTCAGGCGTGGACGTGGCGATCGTGGCGCACGATGGCCTCGCAGGAGACGACGGCAGCCTCGACCGCGCGCTGCAATGGGTGCCGCTGCTGTACTCGCACCGGGTCCTGCCCGTGTTCCTGTCCTGGCAGACCGACGCGGCTGGTGCGGTGCGCAACCTGCTCGAGGCGAAGGTCGAGAACGACGACGAGGCGCTGCGGCCGGTGCCCTGGCGTGCCGTCACTCCCGCAGCACTGCTCGAATGGCACGACGAGCGCATCGAAGGCCGTGTGCGTCGTCCGGGCCGCGCGCTGTGGCGCGAAGTGAAGGCGCACGGCCGCGAGGTCGCGACCGCTGATGGCGCCGGAATCCTGGCGCTGCTGGAACTGCTGCGCGCCCGCGCGCGGCGAAAGACCTACCCGTCGGTGCGCATCCACCTGATCGGCCATTCGGCAGGAGCGCTCGTCCACACCCACCTCGTGCCGCGCGTGGTCAAGATGGGGCTGCGGCTCGCGACCGTCAACCTGCTTGCGCCTGCCGTCGGTGTGCAGCACTTCGCTGATGTGGCGGGCCTGGCGCTGGAGGCGGGCGCGACGCCGCTGCTCGTGGCCTACCTCACCGATGCAGCCGAGCGCAGCGACGCCACGTGCGCGCCATACGGCCACTCACTGCTGTACATGGTGTCGCGCGTGCTCGAGGAGGAACCCGACACGCCCATGCTCGGACTCGAGCGCCACGTCGTGCCAGCAGTGCTGCAGCACGGGTGGGGGGCGCAGGTCACACGGCTCGCGTCGCCCGGTGGCCGCACGCCGCAGGAGATGCGATTCACGACCGCGACCACCCACGGAGGCCTCCCCGAGGATCCGGCGGTGATGCAGGCCGTCGTGCACCACATGCTGTCGGGCGGCCAATGAGGCCGCCGCATTCACTGCGGCAGGCGTCGGTCCATCCGTATGGCTGCGACGACGCAGGCGTCAGTCGGCGAGCCGTGTGAGCGCCACGCCGGCGCCGCGGCCCGGTACAGCCATCGGAGTGAGCGCGAAGCGGGACCGGCCGCGCCCCACGGTCACTGCACGAGCCGAGACGATGCCGAGGCCGGCGCCGACGATCACGTCGCTCGGAAAATGACGGCGTTCGGCGAGGCGCGAGCCCGCGACGTACGCGGCCACGGCATAGGCGGGCACGCCCACCTTCCAGCCCAGGTGGCGTTGCAGGACGGCAGCCGATGCGAACGTCCCCGAGCTGTGCCCCGACGGGAACGACCATTGGTCGCCGTCGGGCCGCGACCGGTTGACCGACAACTTCACGAGTTGCGTGAAACCCTGCGTCACGAGCTGCGCACGCACGAGATCGGCGCCGACGTGCGCCGTCCGCTGGTGCTTCGTGATGCGGCCGAGGGCGTATGTCGCCATCGATCCGCCGAGCTGCACGCCGATGCCGCCGATGACCTCGCCGGGCCCGAAGAACCGCGTGAGTGCCGGTGATCCGGCCACGCTCCCGGTGATGCGTGCGTCGTACGGGTGCAGCACCGACGCCGCCGCCCCTGCAGCAATCATCACGAGTGCGTTGTCGGCCGTGCGGACACTCGCGACGTTGCCGGCCAGTTCCGTGAACAGCGACCTCACCGGCGGCAGGCTGCTGCCGATGCGGACGGGTTGCGGGACCAGGCGCCTCGTCGGCTGCGCCGTCGATCCGTCGAGGCCGTCAATCCGCTCCGCGGCCGTGATGACGGCGCGAGCGTCGCTCGCGTTGCCGACGGCGGGCAGCGGCGCTCCGGCTGCCGGCGCGCTCTGCGCCAGGGCAGGCAGGGGCGATGCAGACAGCGCGACGACGAGGACGGCGGCGGACCAATGACGCATGGGAGGAGTCCTGTGATCGGTTCGCGCCGAGGACGACGGGAACACAGCACCCGCCTCATCCATGAGACGGGATCGCGGTCGCTCTTCCTCAATCGACACTGCGCGGAACCGCGCTACTGTACAGCAAGCTGGGCCGGCAGTGTAAGAGACAAGGCAACCCTGCCGCGCTCCCGGCGCACACACTCATGAACAGCCGACGTCTCGTTCTCGACACGTTCGTACACCTCGCGCCGATGCGCATGCTGGAGGACCTCTCCGGCGAGGACGCCGTTCGTCCGCCTGCGCGCCTGATGCACAGCGCCGCCGGCCTGGTTGCGCACATGGATTACTGGCAGCGCTGGTTCCTGCAGCGGTGTCGCGGCGTGGCCGTGCCGATGGCCGCGCAGGCGGCGGATGGCTGGCCTGAAGTCTCCGCCTCGGGATGGCCAGTGCTCCTTGCCCAGTTCGAGGAGGGACTCCGCGAGGCGGCAGCCCTAGGCGACGACGGCGACGCCTTGACGCAACGTGTCTCCCCGGCAATCGAGTTCGCGCCGATGGGCGACTACACGAGGCAGGACGCGCTCGTGCACATCGCACAGCACAACTCGCATCACCTCGGGCAGGTGGTGTCGGCGCGCCAGGTGCTCGGCCTGTGGCCGCCGCGGGCCGGCAGCTGGACGTGGTGATCCGCCCGGACCTTCAGCGTTCGATCCAGCCTGCCTGACCATCCGGCGTGCGCACGAACGCGTACGCCCCGAATTGCCCGAGGACATCCGCCTCGTCCGCGTCCGCAATCGTGGCGACCACCGGCGCCGGATGCCGAGGCGCTTCGACGAGGACGTCGCCGGGCTGGAGTCGTCGCCGGCTCATCGCGGCCGTTGCCGTCGCCATCGACGACGCGTCCACGTAACCGACCGCACCATCGGGCAGCCGCAGCCGGTAGGCCTGGTTGACCACGCCGGTGACCTCCGCGAGGGTGCCTCGCGCAAGGTCACGGAGGGACGGGCTTGCCGCATCCGGGCCGGCGCGCAGCGGCGCCCGCCTGCTCGTAACGCGTACCGCATCGCCGAGGCGATCGGCCCCGCTCGGCGCGGGAGGGATGGGATCGTCCGGCGACAGGTAGGGCAGCGGATCGATGGCGCCGCGCGAGTAGAGCCCGAAGTGCAGGTGCGGCGCGATTGTGCGGGCATTGCCCGTGTTGCCGACGTGTCCCAGTACGTCGCCGGGCCGCGCCGTCATGGTGCCGTCGAATGCCCAGCGATCCAGGTGCGCGTAGTAGAACGTGCGGCCGGCCCCGGGTTCGTGCAGCCACACGACGTTGCCGCCGAGCGTGTTGGTGCCGGTCTGGGCGATGCCAGCCACGACGGCGACGACGGGCGTGCCGCGGGGAGCGAAGATGTCCACGCCTTCGTGCTCGCGTCGCCCGGCGTCGCGCATGGCGCCGAAGACGCTCTGAACCGCGTGCGCCGTCAGGTCCGGGATCGGGAACGGAAGGGACGCCAGCGAGCGCTGTGTGAGCGTGAATCGTCCCGACCGCAGCAGTTCCGGCTGGACGCGGACGATGAACGTGCCGCCGCGGCGGATGTCGTGCGTCAGCGTCGTGGAACCGGGCTCGAGGGCAGCGATGCGGCGGGGCGGGGTTTCTCCCGTGCGAACTTCGAACAGATCCAGGAAGAGTCTGCCCGGCGTGCTGCTGTCGAACTCGACGTCGAGCGACAGGCGTCGCCCCTCGGGCATGTCGAAGCGGAAGGCCCTCGCGTCGGCGCGTTCGGCGGCGAAGTAGCCGGTCTCGCGGAACGGCAGCGTCACAGGGGTCGGCTGCTCGATCGACGCGGGCCCCGCCGCCATCCAGTCGCGGCCCAGCGCGGTTTCGTGCAGCCCCGCGTCGGTGAGCGCGTCCACGTACTGCTCGTAGGCCGACGTCTGACGCGTCAGTCGCGTGAACGGACCCGTGCCGGCGCAGCCCTCCAGCGCGATCGCGACGAGGGCGATCACGACAGCGACCTCGGGACGAGAGAGGCGAGCCACGGGTCCAGCATGGCGTCGCCTCGCGCGTGTCACAAGCTCTGCAGCCTACGTGGCGCGTGCCGCCCGGCGTGCCCGCCGACGCAGCAGGCCGAGGGATGCGGCGGCCAGCAGTGCAAGCGCCGTCGGTTCGGGAACCGCGAAGTTGTCGGCCTCGATGGTTGGCAGCGCGGCGAAGCCGTCAGCGCCGGCGATGTTGGTGAAGCGCGCCAGCACGGCCAGATCCGAGGTCTCGTCGCCGAGGTCGGACGAGTACACCAGCCGGGCGAGCTGCAGGTTGGTGTTGAAGTAGATGAAGAACCCCGGTGCGCTCGACGTCATCTGCGCGGCGATCAGATTGGCCGCGTTCCCCGCACCGAACATGGCGGCGGTGTCCTGTACGACCACGACGTCGGTACCGGCTGCCGGCAGGCCGGCGACCAGCCCGTTGAAGAAGCTCAAGGGGTTCGCAACGCCGAATTGCGCGGCGTCGAACTGGAGCACGTCGGTCGCGATGTCGAAGACGATCGACGGCTCACCGCCGACGACCTGGCGACCGGGCATGGTCAGGACGGGGTTACCGATGAGCGGGTTGGTGTCGAAGCGGATGACAGCCGCGTGTGCGGCGGGGCTCGCGAGCACGACGGCGAGCGCGGCGAACAGGACTCGACGCATGACGGACCTCCGGTGCAGAGACGAGGGTCACGACGCGGTTCAGGAGGGACGGACGCACACCTTGGCACGTCGCGCGGCCGCTGATCAAGCTGAGCGGATCTGTTCATGACGCACGAGCCACAATCTCGGGCATCCTCCGAGCGCGCCGCCGTCGTGTGACGCTGCGGCGCAGGCATGAGATGGTGAGGGACAATGGAGAGGCGATGATCTGCAGCATGCGGCTCTGGATGATCACCCTCGGTGCGTGTCTCGTGGCCGCGACGTCCGTGCGCGCGCAGACGGTGGCGACCATGCACGACGCCCATCGGGTGCACGGCGATCCCGCTGCGTACATCGCGGCGTTGGAGGATCCGGCGCGTGACGCGTGGCAGAAGCCGCATGAGGTGGTCATGGCACTGGGGCTGACCCCTGGCGACGTCGTGGCCGACATCGGCGCCGGATCCGGGTACTTCGCGCTTCGCTTCGCGCGCCATGTGGGACCGGCCGGCAAGGTGCTGGCGGTAGACGTGGCCCAGCCGATGCTCGACGAGGTGATGCGACGGGCCCGCGGCGCCGGCCTCGCCAACGTCACGCCCGTGCTCGCGCCACCAGACGACCCGTCCCTGCCTGTGGCGGGTGTGAATCTGGTGTTCACGTGCGACACCTGGCATCACATCGAGAATCGCCCGGCGTATCTCGCGCGGGTGGCGCAGGCGCTCGCGCCCCAAGGGCGCCTGGTGATCCTGGACTTCCACAAGGACGCGCCGGTCGGCCCGCCGGCGTCGATGAAGCTGTCTCGCGATGCCGTCCTTGCCGAGGTGCAGCGCGCCGGGTTCGAACTCGTCGGGGAGCCGGACTTCCTCCCGCACCAGTACTTCCTCGTGTTCACCGTCCGGGGCGCCGCCAACCCGCGCTGACACGATGGCGCCCTGACATTCCAGCCGTGCGCGAACGAGGATGACCATGTACACACGACGTGCCTTGATGACGACGGCGATCACGACGGCGCTTGCGGCGCCATTGGCTGCGGCGCGGCGCGCGCAGGAGGGCTCGGAGGTCCTCGAGCAGGTCGTGGTCTTCAGGTCGGGCGAGCACGGCTACCACACCTTCCGCATCCCGGCGATCGTGAGGACGCGGGCAGGGGACCTCCTCGCGCTCGCCGAAGCGCGGCGCCATGCCGCGGCCGACGCCGGCGACATCGATCTCGTGTCCCGCCGGAGCGCCGACGGCGGACGCACATGGGCGCCGATGCAAGTGATCGGCGACGACGGGCCCGATACATTCGGGAACCCCTGTGTGGTGGTCGATCGCGACACCGGCGTGCTGTGGCTGTTCGTCATTCGCACCACCGGCAGCGACAAGGAGCACGCGATCATCGCCGGCAAGAGCCGCAGCCGTCCGAGGCCGTGGCTGCTCCGGAGCGACGACGACGGTCGCACCTGGTCCGCGCCGGTCGATCTCACGTCGTCCCTGACGCGGCCGGACTGGACGTGGTATTCGCTGGGCCCCGGCATCGGCATCCAGGCCCGCGACGGCCGTCTCGTCGTTCCCGGGAATCACGCCCTCGAAACGTCCGGGGTGCACAGGTCGCACCTCGTCTTCAGCGAGGACCACGGCACGTCATGGCACCTGGGCGCGTCAGCGACAGACGGCACCAACGAGAGCCAGGTCGTGGAACTGAGTGACGGGCGCCTGCTGCACAACATGCGCAACCATCCGCCGAAACCGGACGGCAACTACCGCGTCGTGGCGACGAGCGCGGATGGCGGGCGCACGCTGCGCGACGTCACCGAAGACCGCAGCCTCGTGGAGCCGCCGGCCCAGGCGAGCATCCTCGCCGTGCCGCAGGACGGCGGTGGGCGTCCTCTCATCGTCTTCTCGAATCCGGCGAGCACGCGGCGCGAACGCATGACCGTGCGCGTGAGTGACGACGATGCGAGGACGTGGCGCGTGTCGAAGGTGGTACACGCGGGTCCGGCGGCTTATTCCTGCCTCGTCGACCTCGGGGGTGACGTCGGCGTGCTGTACGAGTGCGGGAAAGAGTCGGCCTACGAGACGATCACGTTCGCGCGCCTGCCGCGTCGCTGGCTGCTCGGGCAGCCCTGACGCTGCGGCGACGCCGCGAATCGACGACCCATCGGCATGGGTGCCTTCGGTGCGGCCTCACCGCCTCGGGCGGAGCAGCGCAAGGTACCCGCGGAACACCACGACCCGCTCCCGGCCGTCGAACACGGGCGCAAGCGTCTGCGTGCACCATGCTCGAACGTCATCGAGCGATGCGCCGCGACGCACGGATTCCTGCACATTCGTCTCGGTGAGCATGTAGTCCGTGTAGAACGCCTGTGACAGCGGCAAGGGCAGCGCAAACGCCTCGGCGCGGACCTCGGAGAATCCGTGCGCCTGGTCGGCGATCAGCGCCGGCGACAGCGGACGCGCCTGGCCGACGGGCCGTGGGTGCCGCTCCACGAATGCCTCGAACCACTCATCGAGACGGTCGTCGTCGGCAAACGTGTGCCCGGCGGAGAAGTCGTATACCGCGAAGGTGCCGCCGCGCGTGAGCACGCGCGCGGACTCACGCCACACGGCCTCGAGGTCGCGTGCGTAGTTGAGGGAGCCCGCGGCGGTGAGCAGGTCCACGCTGCCCGTGGCGAGTGGGATGGCCTCGCCCGAGGCCACGAGGAAGGTCGCGGAAGGCGCCGTGGTGCGAGCGGCGCGCACCATGCACTCGGCCGGGTCGAAGCCGATGCAGCACGCGGCAACCTCGTGGAGGGGGCGGGTGGACAACCCGGCGCCGCACCCGAGGTCAGCCGCGACGCGCACACGGCTGATCCCCAGCCATGCGGTGGCCATCGCGACGACGCGCGGGTGGACGGGAGGCCTGGCCGCGGCGTATCCGGCGGCCATCGCATCATCTGCAAAAGGGTTGAGCATCGGCGGTACGTAGCGTACCGCCGATCGGCGGGCCTCAGCGCTTGCGGGAGCCGCTGCGCTTGGCGGCCGTGCGTCGCGCCGGCGCTGCGGCTTCCTCCTCGTCCTCTTCGTCCTCGTCACCGCCGTGCGCCGCGTCGGCGGCCTGCTGATTGATGCCGCCTTCAGCGAGCGTCGTCAGCTTCTCGTCGGTGATCTTCTCCTCGTCCAGAGTCTCCTGCAGCAGTTGAGCCGCCTCTGTGTGACCCATGGCCTGCGCCCACGACACCAGCGTGCCGTACGCCGCGATCTCGTAGTGCTCGGCACGCTGCGCCGACGCGATCAGCAGCGCATCCATCGTCACTTCCTCGACGTCCTCCTCGAGGGCGCTCTTGGCCTCTTCGATGATGCCGGCCATGCCGTCGCAGTGCTTGCCACGCGGGCGTTCGCCAATCGACTCGAACACACGGGTGAGTCGCTCGACCTGGCCGCGCGTCTCCTGCACGTGCTGTTCGAAGGCGGCCCGGAGGTCCGGGGAACTCGCGGCGCGGGCGAGCCGTGGCAGTGACTTCAGCAGTTGCTTCTCTGCGTCGTAGGTGTCGCGCAGTTCGTCGATGAACGCGTCGTGCAGTGATCCTTGCATTGCCATGGTCGGTGATCTCCTTGCGGCTGTTGCAGCCGGCTATGGCTGCGGCTCTGTGCAAGCGGAGGGCCAACAGTCGGCACGGGACGTCGTGCAGGCGCGAGGCGTGATGGCGCGTGCATCACACGCAACTGGCCCGGCAGGCCGTGATTCCAGGTTCATGGCGGTGCGCTGCGGGCGATCAGTCACGACGGCGTTCAGGCAAGCGCCGCGCGCGCCTTGCTCGTGCGTCCGACAGGGTGTAGTCGATTGCGACGTATCGAGGTGGTGGCGCGCGGAGAGTGCGCGTCGCGTCGCGCGATCGCCGGCGCGGCAGAAGGTGCGTCAGTCGATGGCAACGAGTTGCAGGACGTGCCGGAAGCCGTCGGTGGCCACGCTCACGTCCACGCGCTGCGCGTGTCGGGAGGTCGCGATGGTGACGCGGCCGCGGCGGACCGGCTCCGTGCCGTCGCGCTCGGCAACCACACGTGCGGTCTCCACGACGGCCCGCGTGCAGGCCAGGGTCACTTCGCGTGCGTCGGCCTTCACGCAGATCACGCGCGCGTCGAAGTGCAGCCGCACGTCGGCATGGGCCTGCCACGACCAGCGCGTCGCGGCCAGTGCCCGGTGCAGCAGCGGGTGGATCTCGATGATGTCGGCGGGATCCGGCTCTGCGTGGCGGGGCTCCGGGTGTTCGGACCGCGCGTTGCGGGGCGGCCGTCGGACGTGAAGCGCCTCCACGTCCGGACAATCGGCCCCGGCCGGCTCCGCGTGAAGGCGCGCGCGGGCTTTTTCGGGAGTGGCCGGAGAATTCCCCGCGATCGCGACGAAACCCAAGGAATTCGTCGGATCTGCCGCACCCCGACCGTGGCGTGTGGCTTGCACCATCGGTGGGCGTGTTTCGCGTGCTCGAGTCCGAGGTGCCTGGTGGAGTGTCGGAGCGGCACGGGTCGGCTCCCGCCTCGGAGGCGTTCCCGTCGCCACAGGTCACGTTGGACCTCCTGCGTCGCTACGACCGGCCGGGACCGCGCTACACCTCCTATCCGACGGCGGTGGAGTTCCACGAGGGATTTGGCGCCGATGCCTACGGGGCGCGGTTGCGCGCGGCGGCCGCCAACGCCGGTGCGCCCCTGTCGCTGTACGTCCATCTGCCTTTCTGCCAGTCCCGCTGCTCGTTCTGCGGTTGCTCGGTCATCATCACGAACAAGGCGCACGTGGCCGAGCAGTACCTCACGCACCTCCTTCGCGAGATCCGCATGGCGGGGGACGCGCTTGGTGAGCGACGCCACGTCGTGCAGTACCACTGGGGCGGGGGCACTCCGAGCTATCTCGCGCCGGAGCAGATGCGGCGGCTGCACGCCGAGGTGACGCGACATTTCGACGTGGATCCCGCCGGCGAACTCGCGCTGGAGGTGGACCCGCGGGTGACGACGCGCGAGCAGCTGGAGACGGTCCGCGCGCTCGGGTTCAACCGGCTCTCGCTGGGCGTGCAGGACTTCGATGACGACGTGCAGCGGGCCGTGAACCGCGTGCAGAGCGTGGCGCAGACCCGCGCACTCGTGGACCACGCGCGGCGGCTGGGGTTCCAGTCCGTGAACGTCGATCTGATCTACGGCTTGCCGCGGCAGTCGGTGACGTCGTTTGCCGAGACGGTGCGCACCGTACTGGACATCCGTCCCGATCGCGTGGCGACCTACTCGTTCGCGCACGTGCCATGGATTCGCGCTCACCAGAAGCTGCTCAGCGTCGAGGAGCTTCCGTCGGCAGACGTCAAGCTTCAGCTGTTCGTGGACGCGCGGGCCCGCTTCCTCGGCGCCGGGTACCGCCCGATCGGCATGGACCACTTCGCGTTGCCGACCGACGATCTCGCACACGCGGCGGAAGAGGGCCGGCTCCACCGCAACTTCATGGGATACACCACGCGCCCCGCGCCCGATCTGATCGGGCTGGGGGTGTCGGCCATCGGCGACGTCGCGGGTGCGTTTGCCCAGAACACGAAGAAGCTCAGCACCTACTACGCCGCCGTCGCAGCTGGACGCTTCCCGGTCGAGCGCGGGTACGTACTGGACGCCGACGACACGATTCGTCGCCACGTCGTGACGCAGCTGATGTGCAACATGCAGCTCGAGAGGCGCGACGTCGAGCGACGGTTCGGGGTCCACTTCGACGCGTACTTCGATCTCGAACGGCGCGAACTCGCCGACGGCCCGGTCGCGCACGGCTTCCTGCGCGACGAGGACGGCTGGCTGCGCGTCACGCCGACGGGCGCACTCTTCATCCGCAACGTCTGCATGATTTTCGACCGCCATCTCCGCCGCAAGCGCGCGGAGTCGCAGGTCTTCTCGAGGACCATCTGAACATGGTTGCTGTTGCTCCGGTCTCCGTGCTCGACACCGTGGATCTGCCGGTCGTGGGCCGCGCGTTCGACCCGCCGCCCATCGGCGTGCTGCTGTTCAACATGGGCGGCCCCGGCACCCTCGACGACGTCGAGCCGTTCCTCGTCAGGTTGTTCTCCGACCGCAACATCATCGAACTGCCGATGGGCGCGATGCTGCAGCCGCTGATGGCCCGACTCATCGCCAGGAAGCGCGGTCCCGAGGTGCGCCGGAACTACGCGTCCATCGGCGGCGGTTCGCCGCAACTGGCGCTCACCCGGCTGCAGGCGGCGGCGCTGGCGGCTCGCCTCGACCTGGCGTCCGACCGCCGGCACATCGTCGAGATCGCCATGCGGTACTGGGAGCCGGACACGGAACGTGCGCTGCAGCGGCTCGCAGCGGCCGGCGTGTCGCGGCTGGTGACGCTCTCTCTCTACCCGCACTACTCGCGGGCGACAACAGGGTCCTCGCGCCGCGAGTTCGACCGCGTGCTGGCGCTGCCTGCCTGGCGCGACAGGTTCGACGTGTCGCACGTCGAGGCGTATCCGGACCATCCGCTCTACCTGGACGCGATGACCGATACGGTGCGCCGCGCGCTGCAGGGATTCGCGCCGGAGCGTCGCAACCAGGTGACGCTGCTGTTCAGCGCGCACGGGCTGCCGCAGAAGTTCGTGGACGAGGGCGACCCGTATGTGAAGCACACGGAACGGACCGTTCGCGGCATCCTTGAACGCCTCGATGCACCGAACCCGCATGCGCTCGCATTCCAGTCGCGCACCGGCCCGGTGACATGGGTCGGCCCGGGCACCGAGGAGGTGTTGCGCGGCCTCGGGCAGCAGGGCGTCAAGGACGTGCTGATGATCCCGGTCAGCTTCGTCTGCGACCACATCGAGACGCTCTACGAAGTGGACCAGTTGTTCAAGGAGGAGGCGCACGCCGCGGGCATCGAACAGTACCGCCGCACCGACGCCCTCAACTCGCATCCCCTCTTCATCGAGGCGCTCGCCGACCTCGTGGGACGCCAGCTCGTCGACGCATGATCCCGTCACTGCGGCCCAACTCACGTCGTGTGGTCATCGTCGGCGGCGGCATCGCCGGCCTGTCGGTGGCGCACGCCCTGCTTGGCCGCGGCGCCCGAGCGCGAGGCATCGAGGTGGTGGTGCTCGAGCGCGCCGCACGGGCCGGTGGCAACATCCGCACGGAGCACGTGGACGGGTATGCGTGCGAGTGGGGTCCGAACGGCTTCCTCGACAACGCACCCGCCACGCTCGACCTGGTCCGAGCGCTGGGCCTGCAGGATCGGTTGCAACCAAGCAACGACGCAGCCCGACGCCGCTTCATCTTCCGCAACGGCCGGTTGCACCCGCTCCCCGGAGGCGTGTGGGACTTCCTCTCGAGCGGGGTGCTGTCGTGGCCGGCCAAGCTGCGCCTGGCGCTCGAGCCCGCCGCGCGCGGCCGCCCCGACGAAGACGAGACGATTCACGCGTTCGCGGCGCGCCGCATCGGCGACGAGGCCGCCGACGTGCTCGTCGATGCCATGGTCTCGGGCGTCTTCGGCGGCGATGCGCGTGCGCTCTCGCTGCGCGCCTGCTTCCCGAAGATGTGGCAGATGGAGACCGACCACGGCGGGCTGTTTCGCGCGCTGCTGGCCCGGCGGTCCGCATGGCCCAGGCGCGGCGGCGCCGCCATCGGTTCGCCGCTTGGGCGACTGACGTCGTTTGCCGGAGGCTCCGAGGAGCTCGTGCGGGCCCTGGCAGCCTCGCTCGCGGACGCCGTCCGGACCGGCGTGGACGTCCACGAGGTGCAGCACACGACGCGCGGCTACCGGGTGAAGGTACGCGATGGCGCACCGATTGACGCCGATGTCGTGGTGCTGGGAGGCGGCGCCGCGGCCACCGCACGCATGGTGCGTACGCTCGACGACGGGCTCGCGGACACCCTCGCCGGCATCCCGTCCGCGCCCATGGTGGTGGCCTGCCTCGGATTCAGGACGGAGCGGCTGCCGGCGCCGCTGGACGGATTCGGGTTCCTCGTGCCACGCACCGAGGGCCTCCGCACGCTCGGCGTCCTGTGGGATTCGTCCATATTTCCGTCACGTGCGCCGGGAGGTCATGCGCTGATGCGCGTGATGATCGGTGGCGCCACCGATCCCGCGGCCGTGGAGCTGGACGACCGGCAGGTGCTCGCAGTGGTGGAGCAGGACCTGGGGACGACCATGGGCATCGCCGTGCCGCCGGAGTTCGTCCGCATCGTCCGGCATCGCGGCGGCATTCCGCAGTACACGGTCGGCCACCTCGAGCGGCTCGCGCGTGCAGAACGGCAGCTGGCGCGCTGGCCGGGTCTCGAGTTGGCCGGGAACGGCTATCGGGGCGTCGCGATCAACGCGTGCGTGGCAGACGCGGGGCCCACTGCGACGCGTGTACTGGCACACTGCGAACGCATCGCCGCCTGACTGCTGACGTCGGGCGGAGCCGGCACTGCGGACATCGCCTCGCCTGCCAGGTATGCCGTCGTCGATGCGGTAGAGTCCAGGTCATGCACCGTCGTGACTTCCTCTCGCATGCGGCCGCCTTGGGCGCCGCGGCCGTTCCCGCACGCGCCTTCGCCCAGCCGGGTGCCGGCCCTCAGACCGCGCCGGCCCCGCGCGCGGGCGGGGAACCCGCCCGTCCGGCGCCAGCCGGCCTGACGCTCCCGGTCCGCGTCGGCATGACCGACTGGAATCTTGGCAGACGGGGTGACATCACCAGGATCGCGCTTGCGCGTGAACTCGGGCTCGATGGCATCCAGGTGAGCCTCACGTTTCCGACCGACGGCAGTCCGCACCTCCGGCAGCCGGAGACGCAGGTCGCCTTCAAGCGCGAAGCGCTGGCGCATGGCATCCAGATCTGCTCGCTCGCCATCGGCAATCCCGGCAAGTCGCGGCTGCCGTTCCACACCAATCCCGCATCCGCCGTGCTGCTCGTCGAGGCCGTGGAAGTGGCGCGCAACCTGGGCACCACGGACATCCTGCTGCCGATCCTGGGCGACAGTCACATCGACATGACGAGCCAGGCGCAGATCGACACCTTCGTCGCGATGATGAAGGAGGTGGCGCGTTACGCCGAGAAGGCCGGCGTGGTGATTGCGCTCGAGGACTGGATCTCGGCCGAGGACAACATCCGGCTGCTCGACGCGATCGGATCGGACCACGTCGGCGTGTACTACGACGCACGCAACATCAAGTCGCGACTGCACGACCCGTACGGGGAGCCGGCCAAGCTCGGCAAGCGGATCGACCAGATCCACGTCAAGAACGGGCAGAAGCTGCTCGGCGAGCCCGAACTGCTGGATTGGCCGCGACTGGCGCAGGAGTACGTGGACATCGGCTACCGCGGTTGGTATGTGCTCGAGAGCGGCTCTCCGACAGGAGACTTCGTCGCCGACACGAAATCGAACATCGCATACGTGCGCAAGACGTTCAGGATGCCAGCGTAGTCGGCTGTCCGTCACGCGCAGCGTCAGCGCCCCGACGGTATACAAATAATTGGAACGCGTTTCAGATTGACACGGAGCGGTAGGACCAATACCGTTTGCCTCGTTCGAGTAAGGCCCGACCCCCTTCCGTCGGAGGCGTTCCATGTCCCATTTCATCCGGATGAAGCCGTGCGTCGGCTTCATGCTGTCCACCCTTCTCTGTCTGTTGCCGGCGCATGCGTCGGCCCAGGCCATCTACGGCACGGTCACCGGCCAGATCCAGGACGATTCCGGCGGCGCCGTGCCCGGCGCGACCGTCCAACTCGTCAACGAAGCCACCGGGCTCCAGCTCGATGCCTTCAGTGACGAGACCGGGACGTATACGGTCCGGAACGTCACGGCCGGCCCCTACACGCTGCGCGCGTCGCTGCAAGGCTTCAAGGAGTACGTGCAGACCGGCATCCCCGTGACGCCGGGCGGCGTCGTCCGCGTCAACGGGCGGCTCGAAGTGGGCGCGCTCACCGAGTCGGTCACCGTGACCACCGAAGCGGCGCTGCTCAAGACCGACAAGGCCGACGTGAGCGTGGACCTGCGTCCCGAAGACGTGGTCAACCTGCCGCTGAACCAGTACCGCAACTATCAGGCGCTGATGAACCTGGTGCCGGGCGCCACGCCGCCGGCGCTGCAGAACGCGCAGACCGACACGCCGGGCCGGGCGCTGACGACGAACGTCAACGGCACGGCGCGCAACACCAACACGACGCGCATCGACGGCGCGGCGAGCATCAACGTGTGGCTGCCGCATCACGCCGGCTACATCGCGCCGGCCGAGACGATCGAGAACGTCAACATCTCGACCAACAGCTTCGACGCATCGCAGGGCATGACCGGCGGCGCAGCCATGTCGGTGGCCACCAAGTCGGGGACCAACCAGCTGCGCGGCTCGGCGTTCTACTTCCGCAACCAGGACGAGCTCAACGCGCGTCAGGGCTACTTCGACCCCACCAAGCTCGATGCCAGCACGAGCATCATGGGCGGCACCGTCGGTGGTCCGATCCTGAAGAACCGCCTGTTCTACTTCGGCGGCTGGGAGCGGAACCTCCAGCAGCAGAGCCGCTTCGATCAATACACGGTGCCGACCGAGCGCATGCGGCAGGGCGACTTCAGCGAGGTGCTCGCGTTCAACCCGGCGTTCCGCATCTACGATCCGACCACCGGCAACGCGACGACGGGTGCCGGCCGTGAGGCGTTCCCTGGGGCGGTCATCCCGGCCGACCGCATCAGCGACGTCGCCCGCACCATCCAGGCGCTCTACCCGGCGCCGAACAACCCGGGCACCAACAACGGGCTGCAGAACAACCTGTTCGTCGATCGGTTCCCCGAAGCCACGCGCGACAACTACGACGTCAAGATCAACTGGAACCGCACGTCGGCGCACCAGATCTGGGCCAAGTACTCGACGATGGACGCCACGGTGAACGACCTGTTCTACCTGCCGTTCGAAGAGGCGGGTGGCGGCAACACCATGGTGTACCTCGGAACGATCGGCAACACCTGGACGCTGAGCCCGACGCTCATCGTGGACGGCAACGTAGGCTTCAACATCATGACCCACCAGTCGCAGGGGCCCGACTTCGGCACCGACTACGGCCTGCAGTTCGGCGTGCCCGGCACCAACTCCGCCGGCCTCGTGGGCGCGAGTGCGACGACGCCCGAGCGGCACAGCGGCATGCCCGTGTTCGAGACCGGGCTCGGCATCCTCGGCAACAACGCGACGTGGACGCCCGTGTGGCGCGACGAGCGCAGCTACACGGCCTCGGTCAACGTGACCAAGGTGGCCGGCCGGCACGAGATCCGCTCAGGCTTCGACTGGGTGCGCCTGCGGCTGGATCACTGGCAGCCCGAGAACGGCAATCCGCGCGGCACGTTCGCGTTCGGGGGTGGCGGCACCGGCATTCCCGGGTACGCGGGCGTGGGCGGCTGGAACTCGTATGCGGCGTTCCTCCTCGGGCAGGTCAGCAGCTTCGGCAAGAGCGTCCAGTACGAGGAGATGACGGGACGCGAGAACCAGTTCGGCCTGTACGTGTCGGACCGGTGGCAGGTGAACCAGAAGCTCACGCTGAACCTCGGGCTGCGCTACGAGCTCTACCCGCTCTTCTCGAGGGCCACGCGTGGTCTCGAGGTGCTCGACCTGGAGACCTTCGACGTGCGTCTCGGCGGGCTTGGCGGCAACCCCAAGGACCTCGGTCTCGAGACCAGCAAGACGCTCTTCGCCCCGCGCTTCGGCGTGACGTACCGGGTGGACGACGACACGGTCGTGCGCGCCGGCTACGGGCGTACCTTCAACCCGATGCCGTGGTCGCGCCCGATCCGCGATCCGTATCCGCTCGTCATCGCCTACAGCGGGGCCGGTCCGAACGGATTCATCCCGTACGGCACGCTGGAGCAGGGCATTCCGGCCGCGCCGGCGATCGACACGAGCAGCGGCACGGTGCCTCTGCCGCGCGGTGTGCAGATGCGCACGCCCGAGATCGGCAACGTCGATCGCGGCACCATCGACTCGTGGAACGTCTTCGTGGAACGGCGCCTGCCGCTGGATCTCGCCGTCAGCGCCGGCTACGTCGCCACGGCGACGCGCGGCGGGTATGGCGACCTGAACCTGAACTACGCCGAGTCGGGCGGCAATGCCAACCGCCAGTACTTCTCCCAGGCCGGCAACGCGAACATCCTGCTGTGGGGCTCGTTCACCGAGGCCAACTACCACTCCCTGCAGATGGCGCTGAACCGGCCGTTCAAGAACGGCCTGCTGCTCAAGGGCGCCTACACGTGGAGCAAGGCGCTGAACATGGTGGACGACGACGGCCGCGCCGTCGTGACCTGGAGCCAGCCGTCGCAGTTCGATCGCAACTACGCGTATGCCGGCTACGACCGTCCGCACATGGTGCAGCTCGGGTTCGTCTACGAACTGCCGTGGGCCCGCGAATCGTCAGGCGTGCTCGCGCAGATCGTGAAGAACTGGCAGGTGAACGGCATCGGCTCGTGGCTCTCGGGCACCCCATTCACGGTGGCGGGCGACAACGGGCTGCTGCAGCAGCAGGGCGGTCAGCAGACGGCCAACGTCACGGGCGAACTGAAGGGCGGCTTCGGCGAGGCCGGTCCCGACGAGCGCTGGTACGACCCGTCGCAGTTCAGCCAGCCGGGCAACGCGTGGGGCAACAGCGGCCGCAACGCCTTCCGCGGGCCGTCGAACTGGAACGTGGACCTGTCGGTGTTCCGCGCATTCCCGATCGGTCGCTATCGCGTGGAGGTTCGTGCCGAATCGGCAAACGTGTTCAACCACGCGCAGTGGGGCAACCCGGTCACGGGCCTGACCGATCCGAACTTCATGCGCATCCGTACGCTGGCCCGCAACCCGCGCACGGTGCAGCTCGGCGTGCGGTTCCAGTTCTGAGAAGAACACGAATAATGCGGTAATGCGGCGAATGCGGAATGTCGAAGGCAGGTCCTCGACATTCCCGCATTCCTCGCATTCCCGCATTCCTCGCATTCCCGCATTCCTTCCGTCCTGCTCCCCATGCTCCGACACATGACTGGACGATTGTCACTTGCGGCCTGTGTGGCGCTGCTGGCGCTCGCGATTTCGCGCCCGGCCGCACAGGTCCCGGCCCGCGCCACGCCCGCCGTGGCAGGCTTCGAGCAACTCCACAAGATCGACGTGCACTCGCACGTCTACGAGGACCTGCCGGCCGTCAACGACGTGCTGCGGCGCGTCAACGTCCGCATCATCAACATCAGCAACCCCGGCACCGACGGACACCTCGAGTTCATGCACCGGTT
Source organism: Acidobacteriota bacterium (assembly GCA_023429845.1). Lineage (GTDB taxonomy): Bacteria > Acidobacteriota > Vicinamibacteria > Vicinamibacterales > Vicinamibacteraceae > Luteitalea. The sequence continues at coordinate 37,375 of JAEZCY010000385.1, read as the reverse complement.
CAACGCCGACCTCGTCAAGGCGCACCCGGACATCTTCTCGTTCGCCTCCACGTTCGACCTCACCACGCGCGGCGAGAAGCAGTACGGCACGCGCGTGGCCGAGGCGCTCGACCGCACCTTCGAGCAGGGCGCGGTAATGGTCAAGATCTGGAAGGAGGTCGGGCTGGAACTGAAGCGTCCGGATGGCACCTTCATGCTGCCGGACGACCCCGTGCTCGACCCGGTGTACGCCCATCTCGCGCTGCGCAAGAAGCCGCTGCTGGCACACCTGGCCGAACCGCTCGAGGCATGGCTGCCGCTCGATCCGAAGGGACTGCACTACGGGTACTACTCGCGCAACCCTGAATGGCACCTGTTCGGCAAGCGCGGCTTTCCGAGCCATCAGGCGCTCATGGACGCGCGCGACCACATCCTCGTCAAGCACCCGGACCTCGTGGTCATCGGCGCGCATCTCGGCAGCATGGAGCACGACGTGGACGAGGTCGCCCGCCGCCTCGACGCGTACCCGAACTTCAACGTGGAGGTCTCGGCGCGCACGCGCAACCTGACGCGGCAGTCGGCGCCGAAGGTGCGTGCGTTCTTCCTGAAGTATCAGGACCGCATCCTGTACGGCGTCGATCGCTCGTGGCGCCCGTACCGCACGCCGGATGTGGCGCCCACCGACGCGCAGCGCCAGAAGTTCGCCGCCGATCTCGAGGCGCAGTATCGCCTCGACTTCGCGTACTACGCCGGAACGGGACAACTGGAGTACGGCGGCGTCCAGGTGGAGGCGCTCGGCCTGCCGCGCGACGTGCTGGAGAAGTTCTATTTCCGCAACGCGCAGCGGCTGATCGGGGTGGAATGACCGCTGGAGTGTCCCGATCGGGTTGAGCGGGCCTGCCCGCCTGCCATAGTGTGGCGCGGTGGCACTTCATCCCCAGACCCGCGACGAGCAGTCAGTGAGGCAGGTGCTCGAGGGCACCGTCGAGGCCCTCGAGCGCGACGATGCGATCGTGCGTGAGACGGCCGTCGAGGCCGTCGAGGTGCCGCCCGAGGAGTGGGCGGGTTGCCGCGACCGCCTGATCGAGGATCTCCTGCAGGCCGAGGACTGGCTCGACCGGGAAACCGCGCTGGCGAAGGTTCCCGGCACGCCAGTGGACCTCGATGACGACGACGAGTTCATCCCGGCACACCCGACCGTCGCGCTCCTCCAGAGCGCCATGGAGGAGCGCCTGGATCTCGTGTCGGCCGACGCCTTCGACATCCGCGACCCGCGCTGGCTCTCGACGGTCTACCACCGCCTGCGCGGCCGCCTGCGTGGCAAGGCGCCGTTTCCCGAACACCGCGCCCTCGAGGATTTCCGCGTGCCGCTCGAGGCGCGCGCCGTCGTGGCGCTCGTATCGGACTGGGCGACAGGCGGGCGTCATGCCGTGGACGTCGCCAGGCAGATCGCGGCGCGTCGCCCCGACCACGTGATCCACCTCGGCGACGTGTACTACTCGGGCACGCCCCGCGAGTGTCACCGGCATTTCCTCGACGTGTGGCGCGCGCACGGGCCGAAGCGGGCACGATACTGGGCGCTCAACGCCAATCACGACATGTACTGCGGCGGGTATGGCTACTTCGGCCACATCCTCCCGGCACTCGGACAGCCCGCCAGCTACTTCAGCCTCGGCAACGACGACTGGCGCCTGATCGGGCTCGACACCGGGTACGTGAGCGGCACGTTCACGACCCCGCAGATGACCTGGCTGGAGGGGCAGTTCGGCGGACGTGCGCGGCCGATCCTCCTCACGCACCACAACCTCCTGTCGGCGTACCGGAAGCGCGGCACGGCCCTCGAGCAGTGGCTGGAACCGCACTTCGCGGGCGGTCGCCTCTACGGCTGGTTCTGGGGACACGAGCATCACCTCGTGGAGTACGCGGATTACCGCGGCGTGAAGTGCCGCTGCATCGGGCACGGTGCGCTGCCCTACCTGCCGCCGGATCGCGTGCGGCGGCGTCACCCTGCCGACATCGTCCGCATCGAGACGCGACGCTCACCGGTGGATCCGGATCGCGGCATCCACGGTTTCGCGTTGCTGACGTTCGACGGTCCGGTGCTGCGCATCGAGTACGTGGACGAGGCAGGCGGCACGTCCTGGGTGGAACGCTGGGACTAGGCCGAACGCCGAGCCGCGACGCGTTTCACGGAAGCGGCGTCGCAACGGCATTGGTGCCGGCGTCCCACTGGGCGCCGGCCGCATCCCAGTACATCGCGCGTTCCACGATGATCGAGGCGGGCAGCGTTGCAGCGACCACCGTGCCGAAGCGTGCCGTGCCGAGCTCCGGGAAATGCGCGGCCACGTCGACGTTGAAGCGGCTGCGGGCGTTCGCACGGAAAACTTTCTCGACCGGCGCGCCACCCTCCGGATACAGCGTCACGCGCACGTCCTGATCGACGCTGGCCGTGTTGCCGATCAGCACGTAGGTCGCGATCGCACGTGGGCCACCCGTTTCTCCCTCGGCGAGCGCCCAGCGCGTGGCTGCGCTCGTGACGCCGGCCGAGGCGTGCGCCTCGTACCACGTCGATCCGTTACCGGGCCACCACATCGCGCGCTCGACCAGCAGCGGCACGCCGTTGGTGCTGCGCACCGTCGTCGATACCGCCGTATCGGCGAGTTCGGGAGCCTCCAGATCCACCCAGATGTTGGTGCGCGAGTTGGCCGGGATGGTCCTGGTGCGAACCAGCTCACGGCCATCGGGCAGCAGGAAGGTGACCTCCGCCTGGGCGTCGGTCGCATTGGGATTGGCGAGTAATACGAACAGGTCGAAGAACGGACCGGTGGCTCCCTCGGCCAGCAGCCACTCCGTCGCCGGCGTCGCGATGCCCACGGCATCGTGCCCTGCACGGAAGCCGAGCCCGCCGCCGTCGAGGTACATCGCGCGTTCGGCGATGATCGGCGCGCTGCTCTCGACGACCGCAGAGACGTCGGTGCTCGCCAGTTCCGCGCCTTCCTTGTTGACCCAGACGTCCAGGCGGCTGTTGGGCTCGACCGTGTAGCTGCGCGTCACGGTCGCGTGTGGCGCCGGACGCAAGTACCGCACCTGGACATGCGCGGCGATCGGGCCGGGATTCTGCAGCAGGTAGAAGAGGTTGAACGCTCCGGCCGTGGACCCCTCGGCGAAGTACCACGTCGTGCGCGGCGCAGGCACCGCCGTCTCGGCGTGGGCGCCATAACCTCGCGTGTCCCACGACATGGTCCGGTCGGCCACCACCGGCTGATCCGACTCGACGACGGCCGACACGGCGGTGTTCTCGAGTCCGGGAACCGCTTCGAGATCGATCGTCGACCGCGTCAGCCCGGGTAGCGCGAGTGACTGTGTGACCGGAGAGGCCGGCGCCGGCCGCAGGTACCGGACCAGCACCCGAGCGGCCGCAGTACCGGTGTTGAACAACGCCAGCCGCTGATCGAAGAACGCGCCAGTGGACCCTTCCGCGAAGTACAACTGCGTGGTGCCGCGCGGATGCGTGCCGTCGGCGAGTTCCTGCGCGTTGGTCCGCCCGTCGCCATCCGGGTCGCCGTGCGGGCCGTGCTCGCCGTCGGGGTTGGCCGGGTCGAGTCCCCACGCCTGTTCGTAGAGATTGCTCAAGGAGTCGCCGTCCGTGTCGGAGACGCTCGGCGCGGTCAGCACGGTGGCGGTCGCCGTCGTCACGTCATTACCCGGAGATCGGTCGGGCGGCAGGGTGACATCCGGATGCTCGGACGTCAGCGTGACCGTGAACGGCAGCGCGGTGCCGGCCGGCAGACCGGCTGCGACATGAAACGGCAGCGTCAGCGACGGAGGCGGGCCGCTGCCCGGGACGGTGAGCAGGCAGCGGAGCCGGAGGGTCTCTTGCAGACACGGCGACGGCAGTGGACCGGGCACTGTCCCGAGGGGATGCTCGATGACGGCGGCCGTCTGATGACTCACGCCCGCGGGTGGTGCCTCGTTCACAGCGGCGATGGTCAGCGCGACCGAAGCGCCGGGCAATGCGCTCGTCACCTGCGCCGTTGGACGCGCCGCGACCCAGGGCAGCACGGTAACGACCGCGGCGTCGTTCTCGAGCCGGGAATCGTACGTGGTGCCGGAAGGGGCGAGTTCGATGACCGGCAGCAGGCTCTGCGCGAGGGAGAACCGTTCGGCGGGGTCGTGAACGACGGTGATGTCCACCGTGCCGTTGGCTGGCAGCGACGGGAGCGCGCATCGCAGCCCTCGCGCGCCGGCGCTGTTGCAGGCGAGCGACGAAGCGCCCACCGAACCACGGGCGTCGAGGATGGACGCGAAGAGCGGCATCTGCACCTCCGCGCCTGACACGGTGGCCGCGCCGAGATTCCGCACGCGATACACGTGCGTGGTCTGTCCGCCGTCGAACTGCGGCGTGGAGGTGGTCAGCTCCAGCGACAGGTCTGATACGGCCGCCCCGGGTGGCAGGCCGCTGCGCGCGGCCAGCAGACGCACTGGCCCATTCGACGCCGACAGAAGCAGCACATCCAGGCGGTACAGCCCGGTCGTGCTGGCGGTGAACGTGCCCGCGACGCGGTCGTCCGAGACGGGTGGACGAACGACGAAGCTCCCGTCGGGTGCGTACACTTCGAGCCGCACTTTGATCCCTGTCGCGGGTCGCACGCGGGTGGTCAGCGATGCGGGTCGGCCGTCAGCGAGCAGGCTGATCGTTTCGCCCGCCCTCAGCCGCAACCCGTGCTGCAGGGTCGCCGCGGACGTCTCGGCGTGGCCGAAGATGTGTAACGGCATCAGCAGATCCGGCGGGATACCGGCGCTTGGTGCCGGCCGCAGTCGGTCGCTCACCGCGTCCAGCCGCGCCACGTCGGCCGACGTGATGAACACATGGAGCCGGTAATGGGTCGTCACCACCTGTCGTGAAACCTGCACGTACAGCGTGGAGGCCGTAGCGAACGGACGCGCAGGAATCACAGGGATCTGCGCCGTGTGCGCCTCGATCTCGGCCGGCGGTGGGAACGCGGCAACGGGATTGCGGGTGAGGAGCCGTAACTGCAGCAACGCCCCTCCGGTGAGCGGTTCGGCGTAGGCCCACGCGAAGCTGTTGGCCGGGACCGCCATCGTCCAGCAGTGGTGCGGAGTGATCGCGCTCACCTCGTCAATGACGAGCGCGCGTGCCCCGGAGAAGACCAGCGCTTCGGCGGGTCCGGTGCATTGCGCATTCCCGGAGCCGGCCCGGGCCTCCGTGGCGCCGACGAAGGTCAGTGCGAAGAGGGTGAGGAGGCCTGCGGCCGACCAGACACGACACATCCGATTCTCCTGTGACCAGGGCGAGCGCCTGCACGCCGCCGCCCGTACTTCGGTATGTCCGTGCAGCGCCAGGAGCACGCGCCGCGCCGGCACGGGTCAGCTGCCGCGCGCCCAGTCCGGTGGATCGCTGAGGCGATAGAGCATCTCGCCAGCCTTGCGCACGAGCAGCACCCCCTCGTCCTCGCGGTCGGCGAACGACTCGACGTCGATGGTGGCAGGGTCGCGGTACCCGAGGTTGATGCGGCGACAGACCTCCTCGGGGATCTGGCTCGCGACGGTGACCTTGATGCGGCAGCGCTCGACCCCGTCTTCGTAGGTGCCCACGCCGCGCACATGCGTCGAGTGCGCGAGCACGCCCCATGGCTTGTCCTTGAACCGCTCCCACTGCCCGCGGAAGTAATCCCGGCAGTGGTAGCCGATCTCGAGCAGCAGGCGGCCGTGCGTCACCGACACGTCGCGGATGTGCGGCGCATAGATGATCAGCTCGCCATCGTCGGCCACCACGGGCTCGAGCTTGTACATGCCCTTGCCGCCCGTCCACAGGTCCTCGTACATCGGCGGCACGCACGACAGCACGGTGTGGTACGGCCGCTCCTTGTAGACGATGTGGGTCCGGCGCGAGAGTTCGCTTGCTTCCGTCCACGCCGCCTCGGGAGTGCCGCCGACGACGCCTGCGAGCGAACCATCGGGGCGCACCACCAGACAGAAGCAGCTGCGCGGCACCGGCACCATCGCACCGGCCGCATCCACCACCTTGCGCACCGGCGTCCACTTGCTCCCGATGATCATCGGGTTGGTCACCACCGCACCGAGCCAGTGGAAGAAGTTGAGGATGTCGGGGCCACTGACACCGGGGAAGAGGTACTTGTTGCCACCGGAGAAGCCGACGACTTCGTGCGGGAAGACCGGGCCGACGATGACCACCTGGTCGTAGTCGAGCACGCGCCTGTTGATCGCGACGGGCACGTCGATGGTGAAGGCGCCGTCGGTGAGCTCGCGGATGCGCTCGGCATCGAGCACGCCGATGTGCTGCAGCGCGGCCGGGTTGTCCCACTCGTGATTGAAGAACGCGACGTCGCGATAGCGCGACTGACGCTCCTCCATCGTCATGTCCAGTCGTCGGCAGATCGCCTCCTCGCTCATCGGCTGGTGCGTGCCGAGTGCGATCAGCACGTCGAGTCGTGCAACCGCACCGGCGAGTTGCTGGTGCAGCAGGCGGAACACGAGTCCGACGGGCGCCGTCCGCGTGCCGTCGGGCACGATCACGAGCACACGCTGGCCGCGCCAGGCATCGGCGGGGCACACGCGCGACAGGACGCCGGCCACGGCCTCGGGCGAGACCGCCGCGTCGGCGTCGGCAATCGCGGAGTGACTGTGCACGGTCGGAGCGTTCACGAAGCGCCCATCATACTCGTGCTACCCGAACTCGGGACCGATCGGCGCAAACAGCAGCGACCGATTCGAGGAGGGGCGCCAGTCACCGCGGTACATCCGCGCGAACGGGCGCTGCGCCGTGAAGCCGAGCCCCTCCAGAACTCCCTGCCAGCCTGGCTGCGCGTCGACGATGTCCACGAGAACCCGCGCCTCCGTGCAGGCCGGCAGGCACGTGTGCAGCAACTGCGCCGCGATCTCTGCCGACGCCGCCACGATCGGGCCGAGATGATCGGCTGCATGACCGTGTCGCCCGAGCACGAAACCGTGCCCCCCCGCGTCGTCGCCGGTCACCCAGGCCAGCTCTGGAGCTCCCTCCCACAGCCACGTCAGCATCGCGGCACGATCGAGGCCGGTGGCCTGAGCGTCGAGGCGCGCGATGCGGGCGAGATCCTCGCGCCGAATCGGTCGCACTTCGGCCGGGCCCGGCATGTCCTCTTGCGCCGCGCCAGCCTGGGGCCTGGCGCGCGCCATGCGCGTGAGCGCCGCATCCGTGCGGAACCCGAGCGTCTCGTACAGCGGTTGCCCCAGCGGTGTCGCGTCGAGTCCCACCGTTGTCACATCGGCGACGCTGGCCAGCCCGCCTTCGAGCAGGGACCGCCCGATGCCGCGCCCGCGGACTTCCGGATCGACGAGCACCATGGCGAGCCAGGCGAGCGTGCGCGCTCCTGCTGGTGTCGGTGCGGCCGTGTAGCGGATGGCCGCGACGGAGCCGACGACTCGCCCGTCCGTGTCCACGGCGACGCGTGCGGCGTCTTCGTGGGACGCAAGGAACCGCTCCCAGTCACGCGCCACCTGGTTCCAGTGGCTCAGGCGACAGAGCCGCAGCCCATCGTCCACGTCGGCAGGCGTCATCTGGCGCAGCGTGACGGACTGCGGGCGCCGTGCGGAGCTCTGCGAGTTCGCGCTCGCCTCGTCGTTCCCTGTCGCGTGCATGCCCGCATTGTTCACTGCGCGGCGCGCCGGGCGCGAGCTAGAATGCGCGGACCATGCAAGGGTCCACTCCTGATTCCGTCACGTGGCCTCGCGCCATCGAGGACGAGTCGCATCTCGACGACCTCCTCAGCACGCCCACACCTGCGGCCATCGCGGCGCTCGGCGAGCTGCCGGGCGACCTGCTCCTGCTCGGCGTGGCGGGGAAGATGGGGCCGACGCTGGCCAGGATGGCCAGGCGTGCGTCCGATGCCGCCGGTGTCGCGCGCCGCGTCATTGGCGTGTCGCGCTTCAGCGAGGCCGGCCAGGAAGCGGCGATGCAGGCGCATGGCGTGGAAACCGTGCGCTGCGACCTGCTCGACGAGCAGGCGCTTGCCCGGCTGCCTGACGCCCCGCTGGTGATTTACATGGCCGGACGCAAGTTCGGATCGTCGGGGCAGGAGTCACTGACGTGGGCGATGAACACCTACCTGCCCGCCATCGTCGCCCGGCGATACGCACAGAGCCGGATCGCGGCGTTCTCGACCGGCAACGTGTACGGCCTCACGACGGTGGGACGGGGCGGATCGACCGAGAGCGACGCGCCGGCGCCCGTCGGCGAGTACGCCATGAGTTGTCTCGGGCGTGAGCGGATGCTCGAGCACATGTCACGCACGCAGGGCACCCCCCTGGCGATTCTGCGTCTCAACTACGCCACCGAGATGCGTTACGGCCTGCTCGTCGACCTGGCGCGCAAGATCGCCGCTGGCGAGGTCATCGATCTCGGCATGGGGCACGCGAACGTGATCTGGCAGGGCGACGCCAATGCGATGGCGATCGCCTCACTCGCGCGGGCGGCGTCACCGCCGTACGTCGTCAACATTGCGGGCCGGGACGAGTTCGCGGTGCGCGAGGTGTGCCTCGGGCTCGCCAGGCGGATGGGTCGCGAGGCGCGGTTCACGGGTTCCGAAGCCGAGGATGCGCTCCTCAGCAACGGCAGCCGCGGATGGGCCGATCTCGGCGCGCCGGCGGTCACCCTCGACCAGTTGCTCGACTGGACGGCGGATTGGGTCACGCGCGGCGGCTCCAGCCTCGGCAAGCCGACGCACTTCGAGTCGCGGGACGGGAGATTCTGATGGACGCACGCGTGCGAACTGCCCTCGACCGCGGGCTCGTGATCCCCGCCCATCCGCTGGCGCTGACCGACGATGGCGCCTTCGATGAGCGCCGGCAGCGGGCGCTCACGCGCTACTACGTTGCGGCCGGCGCCGGCGGCCTCGCCGTGGGCGTGCACACGACGCAGTTCGCGATCCGCAAGCCGTCGGTTGGGTTGTTCGAGCCGGTGCTGGCGCTGGCCCGCGAGGAGATGGACCGGGCGGACGCCGGGCGCGCCGAACCGCTGGTGCGCATCGGCGGCGTCTGCGGCGACACGGCGCAGGCGTGTCGCGAAGCCGAACTGCTTGCCTCGCTCGGCTACCACGCTGGCCTCCTCAGCCTGGCGGCGCTCGGGCAGGCCGACGACGACACGCTCGTCGCGCACTGCCGCGAGGTCGGCGCGCGCATACCCATCGTCGGTTTCTACCTGCAGCCGTCCGTCGGTGGCCGCCGGCTGTCGTATGCCTTCTGGCGACGCTTTGCCGAGATCCCGCAGGTGGTCGCCATAAAGATCGCCCCCTTCAACCGTTACCAGACCCTCGATGTGGTCCGCGGAGTCGTCGATGCCGGGCGCGACGACGTGACGCTCTACACCGGCAACGACGACGCCATCGTTGCCGACCTCGTGACGCCATTTCCCGGCGGGCGCGGCCGTGAACGCCGCATCGTCGGTGGCCTGCTGGGGCACTGGGCCGTATGGACGTCGAAGGCCGTGGAACTGCTCGCCGAGTGCCAGGACGCCGCGCGGTCGCCCCAGGTGCCGGCGGCGCTGCTCCACAAGGGCATCGAGGTGACGGATGCCAACGCGGCGTTCTTCGATGCGGCCAACGGCTTTGCCGGCTGCATCGCCGGCATCCACGAGGTGCTGCGGCGTCAGGGCCTGCTCACCACGATCCGCTGCCTCGACGCACATGAGACGCTGAGCGCCGGGCAGATGGACGAGATCGACCGCGTCTACCGCGCGTACCCGCATCTGGCCGATGACGGGTTCGTGGCGCAGCACCTCGACGAGTGGCTCCGCTAGCGGCCGCGCGTCAGGCGGGCTGCACGTTGGCGTTGAGGCGGAACAGGTTGTTCGGGTCGTACTGCTTCTTCACGGCAACCATGCGCGGGAAGTTCTCGCGATAGTTCGCGTTCAAGACGGCGCGCGACTCGTCAGCCACCTCGTTGACGTAGAAGCCGCTGGTCAGGGGCTCGATTGCCGCCCAGAACCTGCGCGCCGACGCCATGTGCGCGCCTCCGTCCTCCCCCGGCTTCCAGGCGACGGCATGCATCAGGCTCAGCGCCGCGTGCCGATGCGGGAAGGCGCAGGCGGTAACGGGCACACGTCCGATGGCGCCGCCGGCCTGCTGCGAGAACACCATCGTGGTGCGCGAGGGGTGTGGGTCGAACCCGTCGAGGATGCCGGCAATCAGCGTGTCGCTGATGCCGGTGGTGAAGCCGCTCTTCAGGTACAGCGCGCGCGCCCGTGGGTCGCTCATGTCGCCCGACCGCTGGAACGCCGGGTAGTCCACGGCCTGCACGGAGTCGGCCATCGGCGTGCCGAGCTTGCGCAACACCCCGAGATCCCTGTCGGGGGTCGTGCCGCAGTAACACGCCTGGAGAACCATCACGCCGGGCTCGTTGCCGGGCGGCTGCTGCATCGCGAAATCGAGCTGCAGTTCGTCGGGGGCCTGCGGGCTGTAATCGGCCAGGAAGCGCAGGACGTCTCGTGCCCTGGCGATCGGGAACACGAGGTTGCCGGCCACGAATTGCGCGGGTCGCGGGTGCAACTGGAACTCGAACGTCGTCACCACCCCGAAGTTGCCGCCTCCACCGCGCACGCCCCAATAGAGATCCGGATTCTCCTGGGCATCGGCATGGCGCAACTGCCCGTCGGCGCTGACGACGTCCACCGACATCACGTTGTCCACCGCGAGTCCCAGCTTGCGCGCCAGCCGGCCGAACCCGCCGCCGGTCGTGAGCCCGCCGACACCGGTGTGTGACACCGTGCCGAGCGTGGTGACGAGGTCGTAGGCGGCGGTCTCGTGGTCCACCAGGCCGAGGAGCGAGCCGCCCTCCACCCATGCCCGCCGGGCTTTCGGATCGATGCGCACGCCACGCATCTGCGCAAGGTCGATCATCATGCCGCGGTCGCACGTGGAAATTCCCGAGAAGCTGTGGCCGCCGCACTTGACGGCGAGCAGCACCTGGTGCGCGGCCGCAAACGACACGGCCCGGCGCACGTCGGCGCTGCACGTCGGCTGCACGATGAGCGCGGGCCGCTTGTCGATGGCGGCGTTGAGCACGTGCCGCGCGGTCTCGTAGCCTGTGCTGTCGGGGAGCAGGACCGGCCCGCGGAGGCTGTCGCTCAACTCCCTGACGGCCGTTCCGGGGAGTGTCAGCGGTGACCCGTCACTGCGGACGGCGTCGATGGCCGCAAGCGGACCGGACGCGGGGAGCCGAAAGGCAGATGTCGGTCGTGGTACGAAGGGCAACAAGCCCGCTGCGGTTGCGGCGGTCTGCAGGAACGCGCGTCGGTGCATGGATCACCTCACATGCACTAGAACGCGGTGATCCCCCGGAGATGCACACGGCTGACCTTCGACGCGGGTACGTAGGCATCACCCGGTACGTAGGCGTCGGGCCTTGCCCGACGTGCAGCGCCCGCCCGCCGGGCAAGGCCCGGCGGCTACATACAGGGCCCGGCAGCTACAGACGTTCGCCCCCGCCGCGCGACAGCTATCGCGCGCCCACTCCCCGACCGCCGTAGGGCGGCGGCCCGAGCGACTCGACCACCCACTCGCCTGCGTCGAAGGATTCGCCCTGCATCAGTTCGGCCCCGAGGCGCACGCGCGGCACGACGCCGCTACCCGAGACACGGTACAGCCACGTCGGCTCGACGACGAACCACTCGGGGAACTCGTTCAGGCGCACGTAGTTGCGCGCGAAGTTCATGACACGCGCATGACGGGCGATATCGAACTGGAGGCGGGCGCTCGGCACGCCGCTGACGTGCAGGCGCAGACGTTCGCCGTCGCGCACGGCGCCCAGACGCAGGCCCGTCGCCTTCTCGGCGGGCATCACGCCCTGCGACTTCATGAGCGCGTAGAGCAGCAGCGTGCGATTGAAGTTGCCCTCGCCGTACCAGTCCTCGAGGTGTCCGTCGGCCCGCTGCATCGCCAGCATCCGTGTCGTCTCGGACTCGATCCACGCCAGCGCCTCGGGCACCGGTTCGCGGTTGACCAGGTACAGCGCACTCTCGATGGTGTCGGCATACCCGTCGAAGGAGCCGAACGGCAGTGACGGATCCTTGGGGCGCGGCTCCCACACGTGCGCCGGGTACTTCGGCAGGTTGGTCAGCACGCGTCGCACCGCATCGCGGTACGCGACGTCGCCGGTCACCTGGTAGAACGTGTACATCGCGCCGTACACGTAGCCCCAGTTGTCCGAGAGTGTGCGGTCGATCGGTGCCAGCGTTCGTGCGTCGACCTGGTTGTAGAGCATGCCATCGGGGTTGGCTGACGCGAGGACCTTGTCGAGCATCGTCTTCACGACTGGGGCGTAGCGGGCCGCCCGCTCGGACTGCAGGTCGGATTCGAGCGCGAAGAGCAGCGTCAGGCCGACGATGAGCTCGTTGCCGTGATCGCGCAGCCGCAGTTGCGGCTCGCCGGCGTGGTTGACGAAGTCCCACTTCGTCGATGGCACGCCGTGATTGCCGGGCAGCACCTCCTCGACGTAGGCATCGCCGATGCGGCGGGCCCAGGCGAGATGGCGCGGGTCTCCGGTCATCGTGTGCAGCCGCACCAGCACCTGCAGGAAGTCGCCGTTCAGCTCGCTGTCGACCGCCGGGATGCGTCCCCATCGGGTCTCGATCGGCGCGCGCTCCATCGCGTCGGCGACGAGGTCGGCCATGCGATGGAACCACGGCGTGCGGCCGAGGAGCTCGGTGACGGTGATGAGACCGTCCTTGGCGTACTCGCCGGCGCCGAAGAGGCTCGCTTCGCCCAGTGTGCGCGTCTTCAGATCGAGATTGCCCGGCACCGACGCGTCCACCGTCATGTGCTGCACTTCCTGGCGCAGCATCTCCAGCATGCGACCCTCGTAGAGCGCCGGGTCCGTGAGGCGTGCCGTCAGGATCAGGTAGGGGTACAGGTCGGCGGCGAAGTTGTGCGGCGTTGCGACGCGCGCCTCGGTCGCGAGCCGATCGGGAAGCAGCCCGGTCGCGGGATCGGCCGCACGCAACCACGCGTGCATCGTCCGTTCGGCGGCCGCAATCGCCCGCGCATAGGCGATCGCGTTCTGCTCCGGTGTCTGGGCGCCGGTCGGCGCCGCCGACATGCAGGCAACGCAGACGAGGACGAGAGTGGCCAGTCGCATGTGTGCCCGCATCGATGCTCCCTGCGTAGACGAAGAGGGCGCACTCCTCGAGCGCGCCCCCCGGTGTGAACCCGACCCCCGGCGCGGTCATCGGGAATCCAACCGACCGCACTCCGGATCCGCTTCCTAGGGCTCCCAGATCGTCGCGCCGATGAACCGCTCGGTGTCGCCGACGTTGTAGTAGTAGACGGTCACGAGCTTGCCGTCCGGACGCTGCACCGTGCGTGGGTAGCCGAGGTCCCACGTCCCGCCATCGTCGCGCAGCGTGATCTCGTCGTTCCACGTCTTGCCCTCGTCGGTGCTGACGCGGGCGCGGATGCCGTAGGGCTCGGCGCGATAGCCGTACGCGAGTGCGAGCCGGCCGTCCTGCAATTTCACGAGACTCGACGGGTTGCCGCGGCCGGTGTCGGGTACGGCGCGCGCCACGTGCTGCCAGGTCGTGCCGTTGTCGTCGGAGCGGTATGCCTCGATCCAGCGGCGGAAGCGGACCGTCGTGAACAGCGACGTCGGCGAGAGGCGCACCGTGGACGGCATGATGGCGAACTCGTTGTCGGCCGGCTCCTGCTGCACGTCGCCGACGTGCTGCCACGTCTTGCCGCCGTCGCTGGTGCGCGCCGCGATCACGCGGCCCTCGCGGCCGTTGGACTTGGCGGCCGTGAGCAGCAGCGTCATCGTCTGCGGGCCATCGACGATGTAGTCGGTTCGCGCGGCGATGCCGGGCGTGCCGAAGTCAGGCAATGCGTAAGGACCCTGCCACCGCTTGCCGCGGTCGGTGGAGTAGTAGAAGCGCGACGGCCCCGTGTGGATGCTGGCCATCCGCGCCGTGAAGACGAAGTCGGGGTGGGTGAACGGGATGTTCCCCGGGCTGGGGCTGACAGCGCGTCCCCCGGCCTCCACGGGCACGCCGGCCTGCTGCACTCCCGGGGGCGGCTTCAGGTCGTCAGGACGCTCGATGCTCCACGTCGCGCCCCCGTCGAGGCTGCGGGCGAGCAGGTGTTCGGCCGGGCGCGTGTAGTCGATCGAGTGCCCCCGCTGGCTGTCCTTGAAGTAGCCGGACTCGAAGCCGACGAGGATCTCGTTGTCCCACGACCAGATGCCGTGATTGGCCGGCCATCCGCCGTATCGGCCGGCGACCTTGTAGACGTCGACGTGCTGGACGCTGCGCGGTTGGCGCGGGGCGGCGAGCAGGAACGCGGATGCCGCCACAGGCACCAGCGCGAACGCAAGGAGGGTACGAAGCATGCGAGATGGTCGCACCATTTGAAATTCGTTTCAAAACTTCATGCGCGGCGCGCCGCGCCTGGCCGTCGCCGCTGGCGCTCGCGGAACCGCCGCACCTTCTCGGCGTTGCCGCACACGGCCATGTCGCACCACTGCCGCCGCCCGGATCGACTGGTGTCCAGGAACAGCCACCCGCACGCCGACGCCGGGCATCGGCCGAGACGCGAGATGCGGTCGCTGGTCAGCAGGTCGACTGCCGACAGCGCCACGGCCCACAGCATGGTGTCGAGCGCGTGATCGTCAGTCCATCCCAGGAGGTAGGGGTCGGTGCGCGCCCCGACGGTGCCGGGAGCCGTGAGCCGCTGGTGCGCCCGCGCAATGCCGAGTTCGCGATTCAGGACGTCGAGGTCCGCAGACGGTGTCGGCAGCCGGTCCGTGACTGAGCGGCCGAGCCGGTAGATGCCATCGCGCAGGCGTTGGGCGCGCCGCAACGCCGCGATGGCAGCGCGCCGGTTCACGCGCGCACGAGCCAGCAGGGTCAGCTCCTGTCTCGCGTCGAGGATCCCCATCCAGCCGGCCCAATCCACCAGCGCCTCGTACGTCGTCAGACGTTCGACCCGCGCGACGTCCTCCCGGCCAGGTTCGCCGTCCGCATCCGCGAGCACCCACCCGCCGACGGTGTTGACGAAGTCGAGGCACAGGGCGCCGCCAACGGCGCTGTTGAAGACGGGGTGCGGCGCTCGTGCCGGGACCGGCGCAGTCGAGTCGAGGGATGTAACCATTGAAATGCTCTTGACAGGTTACGACGACACGGGAATGATGTAACCCGGATTCGCCATGACACAGGTTACACCGATAGTGGTACTCGGCGCGCCCAGCGCCATCGGCATCCGCCCGTACGACGATGGGCGGCCGCGCCGGCTGGACCGCGCGCCGGCGACGCTTCGCTCACGGCGTCTCACGGCCAGGCTCGGCGCCCGCTTCATCGGCGACATCGCGCCTCCGCCGTATCGCGACGTCACGAGACCGGCGCACGGCGTCCGCAACGAACACGAGCTCGAGGTCTACAGTCATCGCCTCGGCGCGCGGATCGGCGACACCCTCGCGGCCCGTCCGCGCCCGTTCGTGCTGCTGCTCGGCGGCGACTGCAGCATCGTGCTCGGCGCGCTGCTCGGCGCGTCGCGCGTCGCCGGGCGCATCGGGCTCGCGTACGTGGACGCGCATGCCGACTTCGCCACGCCGCAGGAGTCGCGCACGGGATCGGCCGCGAGCATGTGCCTGGCGATGGCGGTCGGCCGTGGCGAGACGCCGCTCGCGCGGCTCCGCGGCGCCGATCCTCTGGTGCGCGGTCGCGATGTTGCCCTCGTCGCGCGCCGTGACGGGCACGAACCCGCCTATGGGCACACGGCCCTCGCCGTGTCGGACGTCCGCGACCTGACGGCGCCCGAACTGCTGGCGCGCGGGCCTGAATGGACGGCCGCCGCCGCGCTCGATCGCGTCGCGGCACCAGGCGTGAACGGCTTCTGGATTCATCTGGACGCCGACGTGCTCGACGCCGCGTACATGCCGGCCGTGGATTCGCCGGAGCCGGGCGGCCCCGACCCGGTTCTCCTTGCCCGCTGCCTGCAGGCCCTGGCGTCGCACCCGAAGGCGCTGGGCCTGCAGCTCACCATCTACGATCCGCGTCTGGATCCCGACGGGCGATGCGCGCAGCGGCTGGTCGATCTGCTGTGCGACGTGCTCGGTGGACGAGGGGCACCGACTGCCGACATGGCGACGGCGGGCTCGGCGGCATCCTGAGGCCACGGCCTGCGGGAACCGGTACGATACGCGCGACATGAAGACACAGGTCGTTTCGATGGTGCTGGCGGCGGCAGTGGGCGGCGCCGCCGCCTGGACGCTGGCGCAACCGCGCGAGCAGGACCCGCCGATGGGCGCGGCGATCTTCGTTGGCGACACGGTGCTGAAGCCGTACGACCCGACCCCGGCCCTGGTGACCAGAGAGACGCACGTCGCCCGAGCGAAGTACCCGGCGACCGACATCCACGCGCACTGGCCGGCGAGCGTCGAGCCGGCGGCCCTGCTCGCGGCGATGGACGACCTCGGTGTGGAGCGCTCCGTCAATCTCAGTGGCGGGTTCGGCGCGCAACTCGACCGGATGCTGGATCGCTACCACGGGGCTGCACCGGGGCGTCTCGTCATCTTCGCCAACATCGACTTCGCGCGCATCGACGAGCCGACGTTCGGCGCCGACAGCGTCGCGATGCTCGAGCGGGCGAAGGCGCGTGGCGCCGCGGGTGTGAAGATCTTCAAGAGTCTCGGCCTCACGATCAAAGACCGCAGCGGACGCCTGGTGCCGATCGACGACCCGCGGCTCGACCCGATCTGGGGGGCGTGCGGGCGGCTGCGCCTGCCCGTGCTGATCCACTCGGCCGACCCGGTGGCATTCTTCCAGCCCGTCGACGGGCACAACGAGCGCTGGTTGCAACTCAGGCGGCATCCTGACTGGAGCTTTCACGGTCCGGCGTTTCCGGGGCGCGACGAGGTGCTGGCGCAGCGCGATCGCGTGATCGCGCGCCACTCGGGCACGACCTTCATCGGGGCGCACCTCGGCGACAACGCCGAGGATCTCGCCGCCCTGGCGCGCCGCCTCGAACGGCTGCCGAACTTCGTCGTGGACCTCTCGGCGCGTGAGGCGGAAATCGGTCGCCAGCCATACACGGCGCGCCGGTTCTTCATGCAGTGGCAGGACCGCGTGCTGTTTGGCACCGACAGGTACCCCGGCCGCCAGGACCAGCCGCGGCACCGGCTGTATTACCGGCTCCTCGAGACAGACGACGAGTACTTCAAGTACTACGACCACCCGTTCCCCACGACGGGCGAATGGCGGGTCCATGGCCTGCACCTGCCCGATGGGGTGCTGGAGAAGATCTACCGCACCAACGCCGATCGCGTGCTCGGCTGGCGAGTCGCTGAACGCGCCGCACCGCGGCCCGCCGGATAGATTCGACTACGTGAGCCCGGCCAGGGCGCCGACCGCCGCTGCGACAGCCCCGCCGTCCGGGCCCCGGTCGGGTGGCCGGCAACTTACGCGTCGAAGATCTTGCCGGGGTTCATGATGCCGTCAGGGTCGAGCGCACGCTTGATGGCGCGCATCATCGCGACGCCGCCTGCGCCGGCTTCCTCGCGCAGGAAGCCGATCTTGTGCAGGCCGATGCCGTGCTCCCCGGAACACGTGCCGCCCATCGCCAGGGCCCTGCGCACGAGCGCGTGATTCAGGCGCTCGGCAACCGCCCAGTCAGCCGCGCTCGCCGGATCGATCAGGTACCCGAAGTGGAAGTTGCCGTCACCGACGTGGCCCAGGACGTAGTGCGGCAAGCCCGCCTCCTCCGCTTCGGCCGCAGATGCCAGCAGGCAGTCGGCCAGTCTCGAGATCGGCACACAGGCATCGGTCGAGACGACGCGGCGCCCCGGGTGTGTGTGGATGGCGGCGAAGTACGCGTTGTGGCGCGCCGTCCACAGCCGTGTCCGTTCCTCCGGCGTGCTCGCCCACGCAAACGCGTCGCCTTCGTGCTCGGCGGCGATCTCCTGCACGCTGCGCGCCTGTTCGGCGACCTCCGATGCCGAGCCGTGGAACTCCATCAGCAGCATCGGCTGTTGAGGCAATGACAGCTTCGAGTGGGCATTGACCATGCGCACGGTGTAGCTGTCGATCAACTCGCAGCGCGCGATCGGGATGCCGGACTGGATCACCTGCATGGCGGTGCGCACCGCCCGTGCCGTGTCGGCGAACGAGCAGGTGGCGGCCGCCACGGCGTCGGGCAGCGGATGCAGCTTCAAAGTCGCCTCGGTGATGACGCCGAGGGTGCCCTCGCTGCCGATGAACAGGCGCGTCAGGTCGTAGCCGGCGCTGCTCTTCTTCGCGCGCGTGCCGGTGCGGATCACCTCGCCGGTCGCCGTCACCACTTCGAGCGCCAGCACGTTCTCGCGCATGGTCCCGTATCGCACGGCGCTGGTGCCGCTGGCCCGCGTGGCGCACATGCCGCCGATCGTCGCGTCAGCGCCGGGATCCACGGGGAAGAACAGACCCTTGCTGTCGAGAGCCCGGTTCACCGCGGTGCGCCGTACGCCGGGTTGCACCGTGACGGTCATGTCCTCGGAGTGGACCGTCAGGATGCGCGACATGCGGCTGACGTCGAGGCTGATACCGCCGTGCACCGCGAGGAGGTGTCCTTCGAGTGAGGATCCGGCGCCGAACGGAATGACGGGTGAGCGGTGCCGCGACGCGATCTGCAGAACGGTGCTGACGTCTTCGGTGGACTCGGCGAAGACGACGGCCGCTGGTGGCGGCACCGACGTGAACGCGGACTCGTCGCGGCCGTGTTCCTCGCGTACCGAGCGCACGGTGGAACAGCGTTCCGAGAATCGGGCCTTCAGCGCGTCGATGAGCGCGTCCGGCACGGGACGCGGGTCGATGCGTGGGAGCGGAGCGGGCGAGGGTGCCTGCGACACGTCCGCCACGATACAGCAGCAGCGCGTGGGACAGACGCCGTAACCGAACCGGGCCCCATCGCGCGGCGCCCTACCCGGGTTCGTTCCCGAGGAGCGCGCGGACACGTGGTTCCAGCGCGTCGAGGGTCATCTGGCCGGGGTGGTACAGCCGGATGGTGCCATCACGATCCACGAGCACCAGCGTGGGGGTGGTGCTCACGCCGTACCGGAGGTGGTTCGCCGCGTCGAGCGGCACCGACACATCGTCCAGCACCGGGTAGGACTGCCGTGTCACCTCGGCGATGTATGCGGCTTCCTGGTCGGGCGATGCCTCCGCGCCGGCCTGGACGTAGCCGTATCGCTGGGTCGGCGCGACGATGACCAGCCCCGCATCACGGTACGTCTGCTCGAGTCGCTCGAGCACCGGCGCCATCGCCTTGCAGTCCGAACACCAGTGCGCCCAGAAGAACAGGAGCGCGACCTTGCCCTTCGTCTCCGCGAGGGGCAGCAGGGGAGGGCCGATGTGCTCGGCGGCAGAAAGCGCCGGCGCCGGGGCGCCCTCCAGGCTCAGGAGGTTGATGTTCTTCTGGATCCGCTTCTCGACCGACGTGCCCTCGTGCTTCTTGCGTTCCCGTTCGAGGAACAGCAGCGCCTCGGTGCGCGCGCCGCGCCGCGCTTCGATCTGGCCGAGCACCTCGACTGCCGCGCCATAGGCAATCGGCAGTTTCGGCTCGGCGTCCATGTCACGCACCTTCAGGGACGCCGTCGCCCGCTCGTACGTCCCGACCGCGTACTTCTCGGCGACGTCGAGCCTGTCGGCCGCGAGATGTCCCCGCGCCAGCCACGAGTACGCCTCGAGCCATTCCGGCGTCTCGCCGTGCGCGGCCCCGAATGCGGTGACCGTCGTCTCGGCCGCTGCCATGTCTCCCGCGGCAATCGATCCGCGAGCCTGCTGGACGAGCGTCCTCGTGGTTGCCGGCGCCTGCGGGCTGGTCGCAGTGGCCGGCACCACCTGACGTTCGCACCCAGTCGCGGCGAGCGCAGCCAGCAGCAGAACCGCCGCGTGCCGCATCATTCCGACGCTCCCTCGGAGGTCGTTCCCTCCGACGCGGCCGAATCGGGACGCAGAATCACGTATGTCGGCAGCCCGACCGACTTGAAGCGGGCGAGCAGCGAGCGCGCGGGTTCCTGGTCGGGATCCTCGGCCTGCACTTTCACCTTCACGTACCGTTCGAGCGCCGCCGTGACGTCCGGAGCCTCGAAGGTGGTCGCGTCCATCGTCAGGCAGTTCTTGCACCAGGTCGCCCAGAAGTCGATCAGCACGGGGCGCCCCTCGCGTTCGGCCTGCGCAAGACCGTCGGCGAGGGAGGCGGTCCAGCCCTCCTGCAGCTTGCTCTGCACGCTGCGGCTCACCTCGTCGGCGTCCACCCACCTGTTCTCGAACAGCGTGTAGGCGAGGTACCCGTAGTACGCCGCCGTGGCGAGGATCAGCACGCCCATCACCTGCTTCACGCGGACCATCCAGGCGCCCGGCTTCGGCAGCCACGCCATGCCGGCACCGGCGAGGGGCCAGGGGATGGCCATGCCCACCCCAAGGACGAAGGGCAGCGCCAGCGCCATCGTCGTGCCGCCGGCGTAGAGGCTGCTCGAGAACAGCACCACCTGGATGACGACCGGAGCCACGCAGGCGCCAGCCAGCAAGGCCGCCACCGCGCCCATCGTGAAGGCGAGCGGAAACGATCCGCGCCGGCCCTGCGTGTCGGGCCCGCGAGCCAGGTTGGAGAAGTCGATCAGGATCACGTCGAACATGGCGAGCGCGAGGAACACGAACAACACCGCGATGCCGAGGTTGAACCACGGGGAGGCGTTGATCGTGCCGAACGTGCCGGCCGTGAGGATGACGATCAGCCCGAGCACCCCGTAGACGAGCGCCATCGCGACGCCGTATGCGAGACCCAGCAGGAAGCCCCGCTGCCGTGAACCGGCTTGCGCACCCGCGCCGATGATCGCCAGATTGATCGGCACCATCGGCAGCACGCACGGCGTGAGGTTCAGGGCCAGGCCCCCGAGGAGCACGATCAGCAGAATCGCGAGCGGGCCGCGCCCTTCGAGCAGCGACCGCTGCTGCACGCCCTGTTCGGCATCGCGCACGAACGCGATGAAGTCATCGGCGGGCAGGTAGCCGCCCGTCGTGCCGAGCACGCTGAATCGATCAAGTGTAGCCAGGACGTCGGCGTCGGATGCGGTCGCCGCGCGAGGATCCGCCGGTGTGACCGGCGCAATGGCACGGGCGGCGGGCGACGCGACCGGTTGCGTCGGCCGTCCCTCGTCCAGCGCCGCGAACACGGTGCCGTGCGCTTCGGGCGGGGAGGCTGTGCCCCTGGGCGTGATGCGGAGCTTCCACTCGAACGTCGCGGTCTGCGGCGCGAAGCAGACGCGGTCGTCGCAGGCCTGGTAGCGAAGACGTCCGGGGATGACCAGTTCGCCTGGGGCGGCGTCGGCGGCGATGGCGAGTTCCGCGCCCGTCACGAACTCGTGCTCGAACACCGCGAGCGGCTGCGGCTGGCCTTCCTGCTCGAAATCCGTCGGTTCGGGGTAGACGAGGTGCTGCAGGGCGACGCCGTTCGGCACCTCCACCGTCAGCACCGTCGGGATGAGTGACGGGTCGCGTGGGGCATCCGACTGGACGTGCAATCCTGCCGGCAGGGACACTTCGAGCGCGACGCGCGTGGTGGTCCCGGCGGGCACCGCGTCGGCAGCGACATGGGGCGTGACGGTCGCCTTCGGCCGCATCAGCTGCGCACGCGCGGCAGGTACGTGGCCGGCGACGAACGCCGCAAACAGCAGCAGCGTCGCCGGTAGCGCGCGGAACGGTCTGGAGGGCCTCACCTCTGCATCGTACCAAGTGCTCGAGTCAGCTGGGCGCGCCGGTTGGGGCCACTCGCCCCACCAACCATGGACAGCGTTCATCCTGCAGGGCTCGCCGGCCGATTGACCGGACTCCACTCGCCCGGCACTGGCGCCGGGACGCCCGCAGCCATGGAGTCGATGTACCACCCCGATCTCGCGCGTCATTCAGCGGCGACCCTGACCGACGAGCGGCCGCACGGACAGGACAGCCCGGTAGGCGTCACGTCGTCGGCCGTATTCGATCGAGACGCGGGCATAGCAGCGGCCGTGCACGAAGCGGTGGCCGGCGTTCAGCAGGCATTGCTGTGGGGGCTCGATGCGGCCGAGTGCCGCGGTCTGGCGCTCGACGCCTTTCTCGAGCTCACCGACAGTCAATGGGCAGGCCTGGCCGAATGCGGCGTGCACGGCAGCGGCAGCCTGCACGTGGGGCTGCATCGGCGCCCGCCCGGGCATCGCCGCGCGACGGCCTCCGACTCGCCGACGGCCGAACTGATGGCATGTGCCGTGGCTGCGGCCGCGGAATCGCTCGCGGCCCGGGAGCCGGTCACCGTACCCGTCCCCGCTTCCTCTCGCGAGCGGCTCGCGCACGACGATGGCTCCTTCGATCCGGAGTGGCTGGTCGTCATGCCCATTCCGGGTGGCTCGGATCCAGCCTGCGCGGTCATCCTCGCGCGGCGCGGCGCGACGTACGGCGACGGCCTCGCCATCGGGCTCGACCCCCTGCTGCGCCTCACGGCGCAGGTGGACACGTGGGTGCGCGAGGTCGAGGCGCGCCGACGCACGGAACGTGAGCTCGAGCAGGAACGCCGCCGGCTCCGGCTTGCGCTGTCGGCCTCCGCGGTTGGCGTCTTCGAGTTCGACCCCGCTTCCCGCACGTTCCATTGGGACGATCGTTTGTGGGAGATGCACGGGCTCGTACGACGAGACGGGCGCTGGACATTCGACGACTGGGCGGAGTTGCTGCACCCCGAGGACGCGCGCGGCGCCGTGGACCACGTGCTCGCGGCGGTGGCGCAGCGGCAACCGTTGCAGGCGCAGTACCGCATCGTCCGAGGCGACGGCGAGGTCCGTCACGTGCGCGCCAACGCGCAGGTCTTCGACCAGGACGGCAGTCCGCGCATGGTCGGCGTCAACATCGACGTGACGACCGACGTGCGGCATCAGCAGGAACTGGCCGCCGAACGTGCGCAAGCCGAGGCGGCGACGCGGGCCAAGTCGCAGTTCCTCGCCACGATGAGCCACGAGATCCGCACGCCGATGAACGGCGTCATCGGCATGCTCGAGTCGTTGCTGCGGAGCGGGCTCACACCGGAGCAGCAGGAACGCGCCGGCATCGCGCACGCGTCGGCCGAGTGCCTCCTGCACATCCTGAACGACATCCTCGACCTGTCCCGGCTCGAGAGCCAGCAGGTGGCCATCGAGTCGCTGCCGTTCGAGCCGGCCAGGGTCATCGCCGGAACGGTGGCGCTGCTCATGCCGCGTGCGGCCGAGAAGCGCCTGCACCTCCTGCAGGAGATCGACGCAGGCATTCCCGCCTGGATCACCGGCGACGCCATGCGTCTGCGGCAGGTGCTGCTGAACCTGATCGGCAACGCGGTCAAGTTCACCACGGAAGGTCACGTCAGCGTTCGCGCACGCCTGGATCACGACGGGCCGCGTCCGATGCTGCGCGTGGAGGTCAGCGACACGGGCGAGGGCATCCAGCCCGACGCGCAGGGCCGTCTCTTCGATCGGTTCGTGCAGGCCGACTCGTCCACGTCGCGCCGGTTCGGCGGATCCGGACTCGGCCTCGCGATCAGCCGTCAGCTCGTGGAGTTGATGGGCGGCCGAATCGGGCTGCACAGCGTGCCGCGGCAGGGCAGCACCTTCTGGTTCGTCATCCCCATCGTCAAGGCGCTCCCGAAGGTGCCGTCCAGTAGCGTCGTGCCGCCATCCGGCGCCGCCCGCCCCTCCGAGCCGCCGGCGCCGCTGCGCATCCTGGCCGTTGACGACAACGCGGTCAATCGCCGTGTGGTGCAGGCGTTCCTCGCGCCGGTGCGGCACCGGGTGCGGCTGGTGGAGGGCGGCACGGAAGCCCTCGAAGCCCTGGCCGCCGAACCCTTCGACGTCGTGCTGCTCGACGTCCAGATGCCCATCATGGACGGACCGACGTGCCTGCGTCACATCCGCTCACTCGATCCGCCGCTGCGCGACATCCCCGTCATCGCCGTGACGGCGAACGCGATGGCTGGCGATCGTGAGCGGTACCTGGCGCAGGGGTTCTCCGACTACGTCTCCAAGCCGATGACGATGCAGAGCCTCGCCGAGGCGATTGCCCGGGTCACGCGCGCCTGTCGCTGACAGACGTCCGTGAGCGCGCGTCGGGGCTCCGGTCCGTGATCCGTGGTCCCGGCGCTCGCAGGACGTGATATTCATGCGCGATGCCTCCGCGGCCCAGCGCCGGCCTGCTCGTTCACCGTGCCAGCGGCCGCGGGGTCGAGGTGCTCCTCGTACACCCCGGGGGCCCCTACTGGGCACGCCGGGACATGGGAGCGTGGACCATCCCCAAGGGCGTCATCGAGCCGGGGGAGGCGCCGCTCGCCGCGGCGCGACGGGAGTTCACCGAGGAGACCGGCGCGACCATGGAGGGAACCTTCGTGCCCCTCCGGCCCGTGACGATGAGAAGTGGCAAGGTGGTGCACGCGTGGGCCGTCTCGGGCGACCTGGACACCAGCGCGATCAGCAGCCTCACGGTTGCCATCGAATGGCCGCCTCGTTCGGGGCGTCGGCAGGAGTTCCCGGAAGTGGACCGCGCGGACTGGTTCACGGTCGAAGAGGCGCGCCGCCGGATCCTGCCGGCGCAGGCCCCGCTGATCGACGATCTGCTGCGCCTGCTCGCCGAGCCGCATGGCGAGCCGATGCCCATGCGACGAACGACGTCCAGTTCGGCGCGTCGGTGTGGTTCACGGGTGCTCCGCTCTCGCAGTATCGTGTGCGCTGCCGACCGTGAACGGTCGCCGAGGACGCCGGACGTGCTGACACAGGATCGCTACCGAGGGGCGCTGCTGGGCCTGGCGTGCGGAGACGCTCTCGGCACCACGCTCGAGTTCCGGCGCCCCGGGACGTTCGAGCCGATCGCCGACATGTGCGGCGGCGGCCCCTTCGATCTCGCGCCCGGTCAGTGGACCGACGACACGTCGATGGCGCTGTGCCTGGCCGAGAGCCTGCTCCACAGCCGCGGCTTCGACCCAGCCGACCAGATGCAGCGGTACCTGCGCTGGTACGACGACGGGCACCACAGCAGCACCGGCGTCTGTTTCGATATCGGCAGCACCGTGCGGGCGGCGCTCGAGTCCTTCCGCGCCACGGGCAACCCGTGGAGCGGCAGTACGGCTCCACGCACCGCAGGCAACGGGTCGATCATGCGCCTCGCACCGGAGCCGCTGTATTTCGCCGCTGATCCCGCGCAGGCAATCCGGCGCTCGGCCGAGAGCTCGCAGGCCACGCATGGCGCCGTCGAAGCGGTTGGCGCCTGCCGCTACCTCGCGGCGCTCATCCTCGGGGCGCTGGCCGGGCGATCGCGGGCCGAACTGCTGCAACCACGTTTTGCGCCGGTGGCCGGCGCCTGGGATGCCGAGCCGCTGGCGCCGGCGATTGCGACGGTGGCGGACGGCTCCTTCCTCCGGCGCGAGCCTCCGCACGTGCGGGGCACCGGCTACGTGGTGGAGTCGCTCGAGGCGGCCTTGTGGGCCTTCGCGCGCAGCGACTCCTTCGAGCACGGCGCGCTCCTCGCGGTGAACCTCGGCGACGATGCGGACACGACCGGCGCGGTGTACGGCCAGATCGCGGGTGCGTACTACGGCGCCGCGGCGATCCCCGCGCGGTGGCTCGAACGCCTCACCGCGCGGGACCTGATCGAACGCCTGGCCGACGGACTCCTGACTAGAACCGCACCTTGACGGCGAGCTGGATGTTGCGCTCGGTCGTGCCGCAGAGCGCGCACGACGGGTTGGGCAGCATCGCCGTGATCTGGCCGAACAGCGGGTTGCCCAGCGTGCCGTTCGGCTGGGCGAACTGCGGGTGGTTCAGGAGGTTGAACGCCTCGACGCGAAACTCGGTGTCGAGGTTGGCGATACGCGTCGCCTTGATGATCGAGAAGTCGATGTTGAACTGGCCGGGTCCCCGCAGGATGTTGCGGCCCGAGTCGCCGTAGGTGCCCGTCACGTCGGCCGGAGCCTGGAACGCTGCCGTGTCGAACCAGCGCTCGATGGTGGGGTTGTCCAGTCGTCCGTCGGCGATGCGGTTCGGACGGTTACCCGTGCCGGTGGACTGCACGCCCTGTGTCTGCGTGACCGTGAACGGCAGCCCGGAGCGGAGGTACAGGATGCCGCTCGTCTGCCAGCCGCCGAACCAGCGGCCACGCGCCAGCGGCAGCTCGTACACCCAGCTCGAACTGAGCGTGTGGGTCACGTCGTAGTCGGCCGGTCCGCGGTTGTACTGCGGGTCGAAGACGTTGGTGAGCGTGACGCCGCCGTCGTTGTCGGAGTTGAGGTCGATGGCCTTGTTCCACGTGTACGAGTTCAGCACCGAGAAGTTGTCGGCGAACCGTCGCTGGAACTTGAACAGCAGCCCGTGGTAGTCGAGCGTGCCGCGGCTCTGCACCTGACCGATGCTGCGCAGGGCGGGGGAGACCGCCGCGTACGGCCGGTTGACGTTGGGGTCGGTCACGCCGACGATGGGCGGCGCCTGGTTGGGGTCGCCTTTCAGCAGCATGTTGCGCCCCTGGGATCCGACGTAGGCCACTTCCACCATGTAGTTGGCGCCGAGCTGCTTCTGCAGGTTGATGTTCCAGTTGCGCGCGAACCCGTCGCGGAAGTGGATGTCGAAGATCGAGCGCGTCGTGCCCGACGCGGGGCGGTTCGGGTCCACGCCCGGTGGTGGCGGGAGCCCATCCGACACGCGCAGCGTCGTGGCGCCGGCCGCGGTGTTGAGGGCCGTGGACTGCAGGAACGGCGGGTTCTGCGCCTTGGACGACGACGTGCCGCCGGGCGTGAAGTTCCAGAACACGCCGAAGCCGCCGCGCACCACGGTGCGGCCGTCCCCGGTGACGTCGTAGGCGAACCCGAGGCGCGGCGCGAGGTCGCGCTTCGAGTAGGTCTGCAGGTAGCGACCGACCTTGACGCCGTCGATGACCGCGTCCGGCGAGGCGAGCACGAATCGCCCGGTGCTCTCGTCGAAGTTCGACTGGCGGTCGTCCACCTCGACCCAGGGCACGAACACGTCCCAGCGCAGGCCCAGGTTCAGCGTCAGCCGGCTGCTGACGCGGAAGTCGTCCTGCACGTAGAGCGCGTACTCGGGACGCTTCTCGGTGTACGTCTCGGCATCGAACAGGTTGCGGGTCTTGGTCGTCGCGTACCCGAGCAGGAAGCTCGCGACGTCGAATCCCGTGTTGGCCTGGATGACGCAGCCGGTGGCCCGCCCGGCGCAGTTGGACGTCTGGTTATTGGTAAACGAAAAGTTACCGACGATGGTGTCGGCGTTGAGGATCTCGCGTGACCGCAGCGTCAGGCTGCCGCCGACCTTCACCGTGTGACGGCCCTTCAGCCAGGTCACGTTGTCGAAGATCTGGAAGTCGTTCTGGTTGGTGATGAGCGGCTGGTTGCTGTTGGCGCCCAGGTTGCGGATCGTCTGGAAGTTCAGCTGCGTCATCGCCGACGTGGCCTGGTTCAGGTTGATGCCCGGGATGCCGACGGCGGCCGCCGGATTGGTGCCGTAGTCGATCGGCGTCATGAAGAACTTGATCGAGTTCCATCCGAACCGCACCTCGTTCAGCCAGCTGTCGCCGAAGGTGTGCGTGTCGTTGAAGGCGAAGCTCTGCGCGTCGATGTCGCCGACGCCGGCGCCGAACGTCGCGCCCGCGTCGCCGTGCGGCAGCGTCGCGGGGAGCGTGCGCACCGTCTTCTGGAAGCTGTACCGGCCGAAGAAGCGGTTGGCGCTCGTCAGCACGTGGTCGACCTTGACGTCGAACTGGTCGTCCTCGCGGGTCAGCGTCGGGTTGATCAGGTAGTTGTTGATCGGCTGCCCGGTGGCGCTCACCGAGCCGGCGGTATTGGGTTCGGGGTACAGCTGCGCGAGGATGTTGGCCGACGCCGCGTCCCAGCGGTTGCGCGGGATGGCGTTGCCCGGGAACGGCTCGCCGGTCAGCGGGTCGTAGATGACGCGGTTGACCTCGCCGAAGTCGCCGTTGCGCATGCGGGTCGAGGGCACCGTGGACAGATAGGTCTGGCCCGCGTTGATGCGCAGACCCTGGTAGTCGGCGAAGAAGAACGTGCGGTCGCGCACGATGCGCCCGCCGATCGTGCCGCCGAACTGGTTCTGCGTGAAGTCGGGCTTGGGTCGGCCGGCGCGGTTGTTGAAGAAGTTGTTGGCGTCGAAGGCGTCGTTGCGGAAGAACTCGAAGGCGCTGCCGTGATAGGCGTTCGCGCCCGACTTGAGCTGCAGGTTGACCACACCCCCGAGCGACCGTCCGAACTCGGCCGAGTACGTGCTGGTCTGCAGCTTGAACTCGTCGATCGCATCGGGGCTCGGGAAGATGACCACCGTCTGGAGCCACGTCTCGTTGTTGTCGACGCCGTCGAGCATGTAGTTGTTGTCGCGCGGCCGCTGGCCGTTGGCCGAGAACGCGGCGGAGGCGCGCCAGGCGAGCGAGCCGGCGCCGTCGATGTTGGAACCCGGGATACCGCGCATCACGCCGGGGATCGTCCGCGTCAGGCTCACGAAGTTCCGGCCGTTCAGGGGCAGCGCCTTGATCTGTTCCTCCTGCACCGTCGTGGACAGATCGGAGCTGTTGGCCTGCACCAGCGGCGTGCTGGCCACGATCTCGACCGTCTCGGTCATGGCGCCGACCTCGAGCTGGACGTCCACGCGGACGCGCTGGTCCACGCTCAGGCGGATGCCTTCGAGCGCGACCGACTTGAAGCCCTGCAGTTCGGCGTTCACACGGTAGGTGCCGGTGGCGATCGACGGAGCGGTGTACTCGCCATTCGAGGCGGTGACGTAGACGCGCGACTGGCCTGTTTCGACCTGCGTCACCGTGACCGTGACGCCGGGCATGACCGCGCCGGTGTTGTCGGTGACCGTGCCGAGGATGGTGCCGGTTACAGCCTGCGCCATGACGAGACGCGACGGCAGGATGGTCAGGCCGACGACGAGGGTGAGGACACACGCGGCCCGGATCGCACGATCCGGCCGTTGGAGCAAGGGCCTGGGCATTCGGACCTCCCGCGCGGGGAAGGGCCGCGCGTCACGCTGGTCGCACGTCGGGACAGCCGACAGGACGAGCCGAACGGAACGGAGCAGCTGGGATGTGGTGCGCGACGGAGAATGCCCTAAGTCCCATGCAGGGTCAATATCCTGCCAATTCTCACCCGTCAGGGCCAAGGGGCCGCGGCGCCGGGTCGATCGTCGGTCCGCGGGGCCGTTGCTCACGCAGCGGTCGCCTCTCGACGCCCTGCGCTAGGATGACCGCGTGATCTCCGCCACCACTACTCTGCTGCGTCTCCTTCGTCTCTCGCTCTTGCCGCTGTCGCTGGTCGCTGCAAGCGTCCCCGCATACGCGCAGGTGGGCGTGCGCCCTGCCGGCGAGTGGATCGGCGTGCTCGACTCGCCGGAGCGGATCGAGGGCATGAGGATTCCCGAGTTGATCGACCGCCTGGCCATCCGGAAGGGCATGGTGGTGGCCGATGTCGGCGCCGGCAGCGGCATCCTGACGGGGCCCATGGCGCTGGCGACGGGACCCGAAGGCATTGCCTACGCGTCCGACATCGACCGGGAGCTCCTGGCGCACGTCGAGCAGCGCGCCTCGTCGTCGCGCCTCGGCAACGTGAAGACGGTGCTCGGGACGTTCACCGACCCGAAGCTGCCGCAGCAGGTGGATCTCGCGCTGATGAACGACGTGCTGCATCACGTCCAGGACCGCCCCCTGTACCTGAAGAACCTGGCGAAGTACGTGAAGAAGGGCGGCAGGTTCGCCATCGTCGACTACACGGCGGAGGGCAGTCCGCACCGCGGCGACCCGGCGCAGATCGTCACGGAGCCCGAGGTCAACGCGTGGGCGGCCGCGGCCGGGTTCGAGCGCACGCAGTCGTTTGCGCTCTATTCCGACCGTTATTTCGTTGTGTATACGAAGAAGTAAGCGGCAAGCGGCAGGCCGGCAATCGACAATCGGCGATCGGCAATCGGTTAGCGCGGAAAGGCAGGGCCGGCTGTCCGAGCCGGCCGCATCTCGTTCAGAACGTCACGTTGAGAGACGCCCACAGCCGCAGGGGCTCCTGCAGATTGTTGTAGGGGCTCGCATACTGCACCTGGCCGTTGAGCGTGTACGGCTCGTAGGCGAGGAAGTCGGTGTTCAGCACGTTGAAGACCGTGGCGTTCAGGGTGAGGCGGCGCGAGAACGCGTACGACCCGCCGACGTGCACGAGCCCGTACGGCTTGTAGGGACCAAGAGCCTGGGACGCGGCAATCGCCGCCGCGCTCGTGCCGCGCGTCCGGCTGCTGCGTGCCTCCACGCGGAGCCATGTGCCAAGGCGATCGGTGGCCGTGTAGCGCACGTTGGCGTTGAACATGTGCCGCGGCGTGTTCACGAGCGGCTGGCCGGCCTGCGCACCGCTGCGCTGCTCGCTCTCGGTGAACGTGTAGTTGGCGAGCAGGTGCCACCGCACGCCGAGCGCGACGCGCGACGCGGCCTCGATGCCGCGGGTTACCGCCTCGTCCACGTTCACGGACTGGCCGAAGAGGTCCACGTTGGGCCAGCTGCCCAGGTCCACACAGCCCGGGCGGTTCGGCGCGCCGCGGAAGCTGCAGTTCTCGAGCCCGGGGCCGCTCGCGATCTTGTCCTGGAACTCGTTGTTGAACGCACCGACGTTGGCGCTGAAGCGGCCACGCACGTAATAGGCCGCCAGCTCGGTCGTCGTGCTCGTCTCCGGCTTCAATCCCGGGCTGCCGATCAGCGGGAGCGTGCCCTGGGCGCCGAACCCGGTGATGCCGTCGGCGAGCTGTTCCAGGCGCGGCGTCTTGAACCCGCGGCTCACGCCGCCCTTGATGGTCCACGGCGCCGACGGCGTCATGACCAGATACGCACGGGGGCTCGTGGAGCCGCCGAACGTGCTGTGGTGGTCGTGGCGCACGCCGAGCGTGAGCGACGCGCTCGAGGCGAGCCGCCACTCGTTCTCGGCAAACAGCGCCTGCTGCACGTGGTCATACGGCGACGGCGCGACGGCATCGACCATCGTCGCCTCCCACCACTGACCACCGACCGACAGCGTGTGCCGACCCGCGGGGGCGATGACCTTGGCGTCCACGATGGTGTTCGTGGCGCGCAGCGTCCGCGGGTCGCCTGCGACCCGCCCCGGCGTGCCCGGGGGAATGGTGCGGCCGATCGTCTCCGTGGTGTTGCGCGTGACGCTCGAGTCCACGATGCCGAAGCCGAAGCGCCCGTGGTAGGCCGTCACGGCCTGCCGGCGGTCGAAGCGGAGTTCGTCCTGATACCCGCCCTGCACGCCGACGGTTCCCAACTGCCGGTTGCTGTTGTCGTAGCCCTGCCAGGCGCCGTCCGCATCGACGATGACGTCGTGATTGACGTGGGGGAGGAACGAGAGCCGCACGCCGATGGTGCGGACGTCGGCGGCGGTGGGGCTCAGCCCGAACGACGTGATCGGCACGCCCTGTCCGAGCCCGTCGTCGTAGCTGAGCGCTGCGGCTTCACGGTTATAGGCGCTGCCGCGAAGCGCGACGCCGAGCGTGCGCGACACGAGGGGGCCGGCAAGATAGGCGGTCGCCTGGCTCGTCCGGCCGTAGTCGGTGTCGGATTGCAGCGTCCCGTCCACGGTCGCCGTGCCGCCCCAGCGGTCGGCGACCTTGCGCGTGATGATGTTGACCACGCCGCCCATGGCGTCGGACCCGTAAAGCGTGGACATCGGGCCGCGAACGACCTCGATGCGCTCGATCGCGCCGACGGGTGGCATGAAGCTCGTGGCCGTCTCGGTGAACCCGTTGGGCGTGACGTTGCCAGCCGCGTTCTGCCGGCGCCCGTCGATGAGCATCAGCGTGTAATCGCTCGGCATGCCGCGCATGCTGATGGTGAGCCCGCCGGTCTTGCCGACGTCCTGGCCGACGTCCACGCCTTCGACGTCCACGAGCGCCTCGGCGATCGTCGCGAAGCGGCGCTGCTCGAGCGTCGCGCGCGGCACGAGCGTGACGCTGGCCGGCGCCTGCCGTACCTGCTGCTCGAAACCGCCCGCGGTGATGGTGATTGCCTCGCTCAGTGCGGCCACCTCGAGGCGGGCTTCCACGCTGGTTGGCTGGCGGCCATCCACTCGGAAATCCTGCGAGACCGGCTCGAAGCCCGCCTTGAACACCAGCACCTGGTAGGAGCCGGTTGGCAGCCGCATGGACCACCTCCCGCTGGTGTCCGACCGCAGCGGCGCCGCCGCGCCGGCGCCACAGCTGACCGTGACCTCGGCCCCGGGCACGGCGGCTCCCGACGCATCGACAACCGCGCCGCTCACGTCCATGAGGGCTGCGTCGGCGGCGATGCAATCCGCGGTCGCGACAGCAGCACCGGTCTGGGCTGCGGCCGGGACGGCGGCACCAAGGAGTGCCACGCACGCGACCCCGGCGGGGAGGCAGGCAGCGCAGCGGCGCAAGGCAGCTGGACA
The DNA here is from genome assembly GCA_023429845.1 of Acidobacteriota bacterium. Classification (GTDB taxonomy): domain Bacteria; phylum Acidobacteriota; class Vicinamibacteria; order Vicinamibacterales; family Vicinamibacteraceae; genus Luteitalea. The sequence continues at coordinate 4,931 of JAEZCY010000385.1, read as the reverse complement.
GGGGAATGAGGGCGCAGCAGGGGCAGGACGAACCACCGGAAAGGGCTCCTTGACGGGGTAAATGGCCGCGATGAGCGGCGATGCCGTGAATTGAGAACAGGTCTCAATTCGCCCGCAAAGACTATCGACTCGAACTGCGACTCGTCAAGTCGTAGTTCTGTAATAGCGGCGTCAGCGGACCGCCGAGCCGTTCCGGTAGGATGTCGGGAACGCGGCGACGCTGCGTGCCGCGCGCACCTCTGGAAGGGATAGGCCAGCTCGGCGAGGCACGACGAAACGGATGCGGCAGGCTCCCCTGACACAGGACGTCGAAGCGTGGCGCGACATCGCCTGGTGTCGCGAGGACGCCCGTCGAATCGAGTCGCCCGCCGACGCGGAACGGTTCGTGGCCCGCGTCGGGTTTGCGGCCTGTCTCACCGATACACGCCGGCCGGGGCCATCGCTCTACACCGCCGTGTGCGGCAGACGTGACGCCGTGCTGCCTCGCAACGTGCAGACCGACGACGAGGCGTCGCGCACATGGCTGCTCAAGGACGATCTCATCCGTCGGGGCGCCGTGTGGTACGGCAAGCTCGCCCGCGGCAAAGCCACGTTCATTGCCTCGCGGATGGTGCCCCACTTCCACGCCATCTGGGGCGTGCGTCGCGCGCAGGAAGGCGAGCGCCTCAGCGCAGACGCGCGCGTCGTCCTGCGGGTGCTCCGCCGCGAATGGGAGATGAGCACCGCCGACCTGCGGACCGACGCGGGCATCGCTGATCGGAAGGCCTTCACGTCCGCGCTCGACGAGTTGCAAGCGGCCATGCTCGTCGTGCCGAGCGAGGTGCACTACAGGCCGAGGTTCACCTACATCTGGGCGCTGGCGGTGGGCCGGTTCCCGGATGCCCTGCGGCGCCGCGTGCGTCGCGACGTCGCGCTGCGGGAGATTGCCCGATGCTTCCTTGCCGCGGCAGGGGGCACCGGTCCCGGCGAACTGGCCCGGATCACCGGCATCGACCGGCGCGAGATCGGCCTGGCGCACCGCGCACTCGTTGCCGAAGGGTTCGCCACCAGCCCTTCGCGCGGTGCGTACCGGCTGGCCACGCTTGGGCCGTCGCACGCTGATGGCTGAGCCGCGCGTTCGGCACCGGCCGCCACGCAACGTAGGCTGCAGGCTGCAGGCTCCAGGCTGCAGGCCCGCACGCTTCACGCTGCAGACCGCAGGCTGTCCACCGCAGGCCTCACGCTCACGGCACCAGCGCCACCGCGCGCAGCGGCCCCCCGCTGCCTCCGCCGATCTTCATCGGCAGCGCGACCAGCACGGCTCCGCGCGCCGGCAGCCGTTCCAGGTTGGTCAGGTTCTCGAAACCGGGCACATTGGCCGCTCCCAGGATGCGGTGCGCCTCGAACGTCCTCGACTGCCCGTGGTCGAGACTCGCCGTGTCGATGCCGACTGCTGCGACCCGTCGCTCCCTGGTGAGGAACGTGGCCGCGTCGGGATGCAGTCCGGGGAAGTGCAGCTGCGCGACGCCCGCCTCGCCTTGCAGCGCCGTGCCCAGGTAGCGTTCTGCGTTCGGCCACCGTGCTGACCAGCCGGTGCGCAGGAGCACGCGCGTGTCGCGCGGGATCGCGCCGTGCTGCGCTTCCCAGGCCCGCAGATCCTCGGCCGTGATCTGGTAGTCGGCATCGGCATCGGCCTGGGCGGTCACGTCCACGACCACCACTGGACCGACGAGCCGGCCGAGCGGGACCGCATCGGTGCTGTGGCGTCCCGCCGTGAAGTGGAGCGGCGCATCGAGGTGCGTGCCGCCATGCTCGCTCGTATGAATGTCGTTCGCGGCATAGTGCCAGCCGCCGGGCGTGGTCCCGTCGAACACCCTGTCGAGCCGGAAGCGCACCGACGTCGGCCACACAAGCGTGTCCTTGTCGAAGGTCTGCGTCAGATCCACCAGCGTCGCGTTGGCCAGCGCGTCGGCGAGCGTGGGTTGGACGGCTGCTGCAACGGCCGCAGAGGTGGCTGGCTGCTCCGCAGATGAGCATCCGGCCGTGATCGCGATCGCGCAGGCCGCCACTGCGAGGGCGGACAAGTGGGCACGGCAGCAGTGCAGTGGCGCCATACGAGGCAGAGTACAGCGCGACGGCCGCCCGGGCTACGCTTGCCCGATGGACCTCGAGGCGGCTGACCGACTGGAGGTGGACGTCCGCGCCACCGGCAGCATCTCGTGCGCGGGCGACTGGTCACTGGTGCTCCACTCGGCCGGCATCGCGCATCGCATCGACATCCGCGAGGGACGCATCGTGATCTCGGTAGCGGACCGCGAGGCCGGACCGGCGCGTGACGCGCTCGATGCCTTCGACGAAGAGAGCCGACCCGTCGTCGAAGTGCCGACGCCGGACCTGGGCCCCAGCCCGCTCGGCCTCGCGTTTGCGGTGATCCTCATCGCGCTGCACGCCGCGGCCGGAGCCCGCGACCAGGGGGGTGCGTCCGTGTGGTTCCAGGTCGGCAGCGCGTCGGCCGAAGCCATCGTTGCGGGTGAGTGGTGGCGGACGATCACGGCGCTGATGCTGCACGCCGATCTCCTGCACCTGCTCGGCAATGTGATCGCCTCGCTCCTCTTCGTGTCGGCCGTTGGACGATGGCTCGGCGTCGGGCTGGGAGGGGCGGTCATTCTGGCGGCCGCCATGGCCGGCAACGAGCTCACGGCGCACTTCTATCAGCGGCAGCACGTCTCGGTCGGCGCCTCCACGGCAACGTTCGCCGCATTGGGCGTGCTGTCGGGGCTGCAGATGGTGCATCGCTATCGGCACGGGCCGCCCCGGCAGCGGCGGCACGCCTGGATTCCGCTCGCCGCGGGTCTCGGCCTCATCGTGATGCTGGGCAGCAGCGAGCGCGCAGACCTCGTGGCGCACGTGTGCGGGCTCGGCAGCGGCGTGCTTGCAGGCGCAGCGGTTGGGGCGACGCTGCGGCGCTCACCGGGCCGCGTCGTTCAGGGCGTGCTTGCCATGCTGACGGCGGCGACGCTGGTGGGGGCCTGGGCGCTCGCCTTCGCGTGAGCGTGGCTGCGTGGCTGCGCGCCTTCACGCATCATGTATCGTGTTCCTTACGGATAGAGAAGGTACGGGGCTCGCGACCGGCTGAACGCCTGTGCCTCGCGGTCCCATTCAGCCAGCAGCGGCGCCAGCGCGTCGGCGTCGATCGCGCGTCTGACCTTGTCCGACCCGGTGAGCCGGTCGATCGACGGTCCCCATTCGAACCGGTCAGGGTGGCGCTGCCTGATCGTCGCGATCATCACCAATGCGGTCCGTACGGGACGGTACGCCTGTCGATCGGTGATGACGAGGCGAAGCGCCGGGATCGTCTCGCCCGGGAACTTGCGGGCGGTCGTCGCCACGGCCATCGTGATCGCGTCGACCCTGACACCGGGCAGGGGCCGCGCGTTCAACCGCTGCGCCACGCCTGGGGCGTCCAGCCAGGCCGCGCCGATCTGTTCGAAGGGTCTGTCGGTGCCGCGCCCTTCCGTCAGGTTCGTGCCCTCGAAGTAGACGGTGCCGGGGTAGCTCGACAGCGCTGCCAGCGAGCGCAGGTTCGGCGAGGGGTTGATCCACGGCAGGCCCGTGTCGTCCATCCACTGCCCGCGCCTCCAGGCCGTGGCGCGCGCGACGGTGAGGTCGGCGCCGATCCGGAAGACGTGATTGAAGTAGCCGGCGAGTTCGCCGACGGTCATGCCGTGACGCGCCGGGATCGGGTACATGCCGACGAACGACGTGAACCCGGGCGCGATGAGCGCGCCCTCGACGATCTCGCCGCCAATCGGGTTCGGCCGGTCCAGCACGACGAACGGGATGCCCTTGCGCGCCGCAGCCTTCATCGACAGGGCCATCGTCGACACGTAGGTCCACGTGCGTCCGCCGACCTCCTGGAGGTCGTACACCAGCACGTCCACGTCCTTCAGCATCGCTGGCGTCGGACCGCGGTCTTCCGCCATGTACAGCGAGTACACGGGCACGCCGGTCTTCGCATCGATCTCGTCCTCGATCTTGACGCCGTCGGCCACCGTGCCCCTGATGCCGTGCTCGGGCGCGAGAAGGGCGACGAGCCGCAGATCAGGGTGGCTCGCGATCCGGTCGATGGCGGGGGCCCCAGTCCGATCGATGGCGCTGTGGTTCGTGATCAGGCCGACCCGGGCGCGCTTCATGGACGGGGGCAGATTGGCCAGGAAGACGTCGAGTCCCGGCAGCACCGTGTCCGTGGGCCGTGTCGCCGAAATCGTCTTCGGCGTGACGTCCGTCTCCACGTTCGCGGCGGGCTGCCGGGCGTAGGCTGGCAGGCCGAGGCCCGGGGAGACGAGGGCGAGCAGCAGCGCCGAACGGCGGGTGAGGATGGGCACGGCGTCAGCGTACACGGATCACGTCTGGCACGGCGGGCTCCGCCGAGTGACGATGAGCGAGGTGTCCCCGTCCAGCTGCCCGACCACGTCCATTCGCGCCACTGACAGGCTCGCCACGACGCGTACTTCGTGAACTGCTCAAGGGCGTCCCGCACGTCATCCGGCTGCTCGACACGTTCGTGCACCTGGCCGGCGGCGGGGCGCGGCACGTGCTGGTCACCGAACTGGCGGAGAACGGCAATCTCACGGCGTTCCTCGGCGCCCACGGACCGTTCACCGAGCGGCGGGCCAGGGCGCAGCTGCTCGGCACGCACGGCACCTCGCCTATGTCCGTGGCGTCGAGAACGACGCGCAGAACCCGGCCGTCGTCAACGACGTGATGCGGGTCGGCGGCCTCCGCCTGTGGAAGCGGCAGCAGGACGTGTACCAGCTCGGGCAGGTGTCTGGCGATGCTGCTGTCGGGCGCACCGAAGCGGCACGCCACGCGGGACGTGGCGGCATTGCGCCGCCGGCGGCGAACTGCCCGTCGGGCCAGGCCCGACGGCTACGCAACTCGTTTACGATCCC